>JAZNYQ010000039.1:0-85864 GCA_045594545.1 Eubacteriales bacterium
TGTAGCCCAAAGCCCCACCCCCTACCGATCGAAAACGACACGCCTCGGTGAAGATCGCTGAAAATGCCGCCGGAATCTGTTTACTGTTCATTAATAAAACGTAAACGCTAAATAAAAGATAAAATCCGGCCATAAAGGGGATCAGCTTTTCGGTAACGGCGCCCAACCGCTTCATGCCGCCAAGCAAAACAATGGCCGATAATACCATAATAATCGCTCCCGTTAGAATCGGCGGTATCGAAAATGAGGATTGAAAGGCTAAGGCAATCGAATTACCCTGACTCATATTACCAATACCAAAAGAAGCAATCAAACAGAAAAACGCGTAACAAACCGCCAGCGTCTTATTTCCTAAACCATGCTCCAGCACATACATCGGCCCACTGCCGGACATACCCTTTTTTCGATAGGATACGCTTAATAATACCTCGGCATATTTGGTCATCATCCCAAACAGAGCCGCCATCCACATCCAGAACACCGCTCCCGGCCCGCCCGACACGATTGCCGTAGCCACCCCCACAATATTTCCAGTCCCTAAGGTAGCCGCCAAGGCCGTTGAAAGCGACTGCATAGATGTAAAGCCCTTTTGCTTACCATCGCCTTTCTTTTGAAACAAAGATGACAGGGAACCCCATAACCAATGCCGTATATGTATAAACTGAAAAAACCTCGTCTTTACCGTCAAAATTATGCCAATGGCTAAGAATAATCCGCACGAAACCGGCCCCCATACCCATTCATTGATGGTTGACAGCATAAAAATCACCCTTTTCTATCCTATTCAAAAAGGGCAAAAAAAAGCAGAGAGCTTTCACTCTCTGCTAAAAATCAAAACAAATATTTTTTCAGATCTTCATGCGGGGACGGTATGACCGTGCATGCCGCTAACAGTCCATCCTGTTCCACGATCTCGCAAGCCGCCGAAACGGCACTGCGCACATCGGCAACTTCACCGGTCATTAAAACAAAGGATTTACCGCCCATACCACGGGACAAACGAACTTCCAACAAACCCACATCCGCCGCCTTTACCGCAATATCCGCCGCAGAAACACCGGCGGCAATGGAATAGGTTTCAATGATTCCGATCGCACCGATCTGATCTACCGTACTGGTAGCATTGATGGCCTCAAACACCTGCGGATGAATGTTCGGGATCACCAGCGAATCCACCAGATTGTTCCCCGCCATTTCCTTGCCGGTCTCTACCGAATGTTTGATATCGGCAACCATACCGCCCACAATGATCATAAATTTACCGGGGCAAATCGGTTGCGCCTCCAAAATATGCACCATGGACGCTTTGGCCATGGCATCGCAAATTTCATACCCCTTGGCAATGCTTGAGCTTTCAATAATTCCAATGGCATTCATCATGATTGTATTCCTCCTCAAGCCTTCTCAATTACAATCGCATCATCCACACGCCGTACCGTACCGGACATCGGCGCATGAAGATTGGTTCCCAATGCTTTGTCGGGAATTTTGGCAATCAACTGCCCTTCCGTTACCACATCGCCAACCGCCACCGTCGGCTCACAAGGGGCACCAATATGCATTTTCAAGGGTAAAGTCAATGTGTTACCGCTCAATACCCCTTCAACAAACGGCAAATGCTTGCTATATTGCCCGATCCCCAAACGGTCAACCAAGCGAGGCGTAGGCACTTTGCGAATACTGCGGAACTCACCCACCTCATTCATGCCAAAACTCTTGGTATCCGGCTTATATCCGTTTTTCGCCATCATCTGTTTGTAATAGGTATTCACATGGTTAGGCGCCAAATGCATGGTGCAAGCAAACGCCTGACACAATCCGCAATCGGTACACAGCGCAGCATGCGCCACTGTCGCCATCTGCAATTCTCCATTCAGATACGGCAACACCCGCATCGAACGCGACGGGAATAACTTATGCCCCAACGCATTTCGCGGACACATATCGGTACACAGATTGCATTGACAACAAACCGACTTGGCTTTATTCATATCCTTTCGGATATCTGAATTCTTCATGTCAAAAAGCTTGTGATCGGCAGGCAATACAATAATGCCGCCCGTCGTTTTGGTCACAGGCTCATCCAGATTGGTGCATACTTTCCCCATCATCGGACCGCCAACGATTACGCCATAATCGGAAATCGTAATGCCGCCGCCCAGCCGTTCAATAACCTCACGCAAAGAAATACCAAGCGGCACTTCTCCCACACAAGGCGTTTTAACCTCACCGATCACCGTTATGTATTTCTTGGTAAACGGCCGACCTTCTACTGCATCGGCCAGCAATCCAAGGGTAAATACATTATTGACAATCGCACCCGCCTCAATAGGAATTCCACCCGCAGGCACAACACGTCCCGTTGTTTCATACACAAGCACGTGCTCGTCCCCTGCCGGATAAAAGTTCTGAAGAGGACAAAGTTCAATCTTTTTTTCTTTCTTTAATAACTCGGTAAACCGCGCAATAATATCTTGATGTTTCGCCTTTATTTTAATAATACCGCGCTTGGCTCCGCTTGCCTGCATAGCATATCGTACACCGGCAATCACCTTTTCGGGATGACGCAACATAAAATGCCGATCGGTCTCCAACAACGGCTCACATTCCGCACCGTTGGCAATCACCACATCAGCCTTTGCATTTATCTTTACATGCATAGGAAAACCTGCGCCACCGGTACCGACCAAGCCGGCATTCAGGGCGCAAGCCACTATATCCATCGTATTGTTTTCAATCTTAGTAGCCATATCACTGATTCAAGCGCTTGAGCACTTCCTCGACAGCAGCAACCAATTCGTCCTTATCCAAGTTTCTGCCGTTGGCCTTAAATTGCGCAACAACCGCCGCAACCACCTGATTTAGCAGGTCCTGATTTGCCGCAGGTGCATCCGCACAATCTCCAAACGATACCGTAATTCCTTGCTCCTTCGCCCAATCCTTGGCAGACGGCGTCAAAATCGTTCCCGCAGGAAAACAAGCAACCGAAGAACCACGATATTTCATCATTTCTACTTGCGTAATTACGTTTGCCATGAACACTCACCTGTTCTTCTCGTTTTATTCGCGAATGATCTCCAGATCATTCTCATAGATAACATCCTTAGCCAACGGCGTAAACACCGCATCCGCCGTCGCATAGATCGGCGTTCCGTTTGCAACCGCACGCTTGGCCATATCCTCCGTAATCAAGGATTCATAATTATACACCGGTATCGGCTCAGCAACCGGAGTCTCAATCGCCTTGTCTGCCGTCTGATGCTCTATTGCTTTCGAACTGAAAGCATTGGTGATCAGATATAAGCCGTCCCCGTTTTTAATGTCCGCTGCATTGGCCTCATCCATATCCAGATGTGCCTCCAATGCATAATTCGAACTCACACGGCAAACTACATGATCCAACACCATGCCTCGCTCACCGTTGGTGCGCAGTGATACTACCTGTCCGTCGCTCACCTTATAAATTGCCGCATCCTGCGGCGTCATGTGAATGTGACGTTTTGCCACGATCGCACCCTCATTCAGATAAACCGAACCTTTGGGGCCAACAATAGTAATGGGCGCACTCCCGCCTAATACGCCGGATTCCCGCAACGGCGCCTGAACGCCTAAAGCAAAACAATCCGAACGCATGATCTCCACCTGCGTCTTCTTACGAACAGGCCCTAAGACCCGAACGTTCCCAATCGCACCTTTCGGTCCGACAATGGTAAGAGTCTCCTTGGCGGCATATTGCCCCGGCTGTGACAGATCTTTCAGTACAGTCAGTTGATATCCGCTTCCGAATAACCTCTCCAGGTCCGCCTGCGATAGATGCAGATGGCGGTTCGACACCCCAACCGGAATCGGTGCTTCATTCACAACATTGTAGCCGTATCCGGTCAATTTCGAGATAATGGTCGATATTAAATTTGTCAAAATATTTCCTTCCATAATCTCACCTCAACAATACAACACGGCCGTGCCGCCTGTTTTAGACGGCACAACCGGATCTATATGTATAACTTAGTCCTTATGAGGTAAAATCATTTCCACATCATCATGCGGACGAGGAATTACATGAACGGCAAACAGTTCACCAACTCTGGCAGCAGCAGCCGCACCGGCATCAACCGAAGCCTTAACGGCACCGACATCGCCTCTGACCATAACCGTAACCAGACCGGAACCGACCTTTTCCTTGCCGACCAAAACAACATTAGCGGCTTTAACCATAGCATCAGCAGCTTCAATGGAACCTACGAGACCCTTGGTCTCAACCATTCCCAATGCTTCTCTTTCCATGATAGTTTCTCCTTTTCTCTTACGTTCTACTTACAGGGTTGCAATGATGCCGTCAACATCATTATGCGGACGGGGAATTACATGTACCGATACAACAGTACCGATTCTCTTAGCCGCAGTGGCACCGGCCTCAGTTGCCGACTTAACAGCACCAACTTCACCGGTAACAATAACCGTAACCATCTGAGCGCCGACATACTCCTTGGAGACCAGCTTAACATTAGCGGCCTTAACCATAGCATCAGCGGCCTCGATAGCGGCTACCAAACCTTTGGTTTCAATTAACCCGATTGCTTCCATGACATTTACCTCCTAAGTTATTGTGTACTAAATTTATCATTAAGCATCTCTGCCTAATTTCACAGGTTTTTCAGCGCCCGCTCAACGGCCGCCACAATATCCGCATGCGAGTACCCCGTCTGCCGTACCGGCGTAGCCGTGGGCAGTACAAAGTCCGCAGGGGGATTATAATAAGCAATTCTCTTCTTGTTCATCAAGTGAAGCGGCGTGATGTTTTCCGAGGCAATATTGCCGCCAAACGTACCGCATCCCAAGGTTAAAGAAGGATTCAAACCGGTCGTATAGCCAATACCACCCTGCGACGAGGGCGAATTGACTAAAATACGCGATACCGGCTTTAACAATCCAAACTGCTCAATAATCTCATCATTATTGGAATGAATGGATAAGCTATGTCCTAATCCGCCAAACTCCAATAACTCCATGCACAATTCACAGGCCTCTACCCAGTTGTCAACCGTGTAAAATGCCAGAACCGGACACAATTTCTCAGCCGAAAGCGGCGTATCCGCTCCCACCTTATCCAATTCCACTACAAAGACCCGCGTGCCTTCCGGCATCGAAATACCTGCCAGATCGGCAATCACCTGCGGCGCCTTGCCGACCACATCGGCATTCACTCCGCCATTGGGCTTGATAACGGTAGCCGAAAGTTTTTTGGCATCTTCGCCTGTAACAAAGTAGCCGCCCTTTTCTTTCAGTAACGCCTTAGCTTGGTCGTAAATGACCTTCTCCACGATGATCGACTGTTCAGATGCACAGATCGTACCGTTATCAAAGGTCTTACTGGCTAAGATTTTATCCAACGCCAACGAAATATCAGCGCTTCTCTCTATGTATGCCGGCACATTACCGGGCCCTACGCCGTAAGCCGGCTTTCCGCTGCTGTACGCCGCCTTGACCAAACCCGTTCCTCCGGTAGCCAGAATTACAGCAACCTTATCGTTATGCATCAACTCATTGGCCGCATCCATGGAGGCAATGTCTAAGCACTGAATCAATCCGGCCGGCGCTCCCGCCGCCACAGCCGCCTCTTCCATCAACCGCGCCGTTTCCATGCAACAGGCAATGGCACGGGGATGCGGAGAGATCACAACCGCATTTCGGGATTTGAGTGACGCCATGCACTTAAAGATAACCGTAGACGTGGGATTCGTGGTCGGGATAATCGCCGTAACCACACCCATCGGCGCCGCAATCTCGATCACCTTTTTATCCGGATCACGGGCAATAATCCCCGCCGTCTTCATGTCCTTAATCGAATCGTAAAAATTCTTGGATGCAAAACGGTTCTTTATGATCTTATCTTCATATTTACCGATCTTAGTCTCATCTACAGCCATGCGCGCCAATCGCTCCGCATTCTCATAGCCAACCTTGGCCATGTTGGCCATGATCCGATCAACGCGATCTTGATCAAAGTTCGCATACTGCTTTTGCGCGGCATACGCCTTATCTAATAATTCCTGCGCTCTGGCAACTGCAACTGCAGCATCTACTGCCATGCCATTCACCTTCCCGAATCCAACTTATTTTTGAAATATACTGTTCACATCAGTCTCATAACTGTCTATAATACCGGCAATTACCGTTTCAATCGGCGCCGTGTTGCTTTTGGCGCGTGCGCACCATCGAGCCGCCCAGCCTTCATATATCACAATTACAAGATCACCGATTCCCGCACCGACACAATCCACGGCAATCATTTCATCTCCGGTGTCTTTCCCAAAATTGTCGATCGGCTGTACGATCATCAATTTCGAACCGGTCAACTCTTCCTTTTTTTGTGTCGCCACCAGATTTCCGACCACACGACAAAATGTCATTGGTTATCCTTCTTTACTGAATAATAATAGTCCAGAATACCGGCCACGCCCGCATCCGCACATACCGTCGGATCGGTCAAGGTCATCGCGCCTTCCTTGCTCTTGGCATAAAAGACCGTCTCCCCCACTCCGGCACCGACCGAATCCACACTGATCAACGGCTGACCAATATCTTTTCCGCTACTGTCCAGCGGTTGCAATACCAGCATCTTGATCCCCTTTAATCCGGGAATCTTCTGCGTCGAAACCACCGAACCGATTACTCTGGCAAGTTGCATACGCGCTCCCCTTATACCTGAGCGGCCGTCTGGGTCTTGGCATAGTCAGCATCACCGGCTAACTTGTCATATACCAGCTTACCTTCGATCTCAATATAATCCACAATGGCGTTGATCGTAGCATCTACCGGCTTGTTGGTAGTCACCTCGGTCTGTCTTGCGGAAGAACCTCCGACCACCAGAACAATCTCTCCCTGTCCTGCACCGACCGCATCAATGGCTACTGCACATTTGCCGTCATTTTTCATGTTCAAGACATTAACCGGCTGCACCACAAGCATCTTCAAGTTGTTTAATTTTTCCTCTTTTGCCGTGCAAACGACGGTGCCGATTACTCTGGCCGCATACATACCACATACCTCCGCCAATATACTATATCTATCATACGAAAAATACCGATACGTGTCAAGATGTTTTATCGAATTTTGCATGGTTTTTCAGGTGCTAAACCACGGATACCGATATGTCAATCACGCAAAAATTTATATCAAAACAATCGCATCAATCCATCATTTTCATCACCGATTCCCGCCTGCTTGAGCATAGCGGCACCCTGCTTGGATACCGGACTTGCCTGCAGCAGTTCCGCTGCCGTCATGAAAGATTGCTCCTCTCTCATACGAATGATGGCTTGCGCATCTTTTTCGGTAAATCCATCCAAAGCTCGCATCGGCAGTACAATATCTCCCTGCTCATTAGGCACAAAACTTTGATATTCCGACTCGAATAGGTTAATCGATGAAAATTGGATTCCTCGCAACAACATTTCATATTCCACCGTCTGCTCCTCACGGTGATACATCTCTACTCGCAAAGCCAAGGCAGGAAGATTCTCAGCGCGTCCACTCTGCATCATATCTTCCATGTCATGCGTTGAGAAATAGGCACAGTAAAACTCCTGCGGAAAATTCAATTTGTACCAAAGCAATTTTGAGGCGACCGCTTCCGATATTCCGTCACAGCCCGCCATACCGTTGAGTAAACTATGCTCCTGCTCAATATACAGTTCATCTGCACTTTCCTGTAACGACAGACAGGATTCATCCGCTTGTACCTCACGAGCCGGAACACCGCTTAAATGCTCGCAAATTCGCAGCATCTGCGCCGATACATCCTCGGTAAAACGCAAACACAACAAAATATTGTCGTATTCATAAGCATCATAATGCGTAAAGTATAGATCCTTTACACCAGACACCGGAACGGTATGTTCAGGCGCATGAACGGGCAATACATATAACCGATCCTTTTGTACTTGCAACTGCCGCACCGAACCGGACATATTGGCGGCGATGCGGTTTTCTACGATTTCACGGAACCCCTTACGGCTTTCTTCCTCATATCGGATGATCGCCTGCTTGGCCGTTTCGGGCGTATAAACGACCGCCGAACCCGCATATGGGCAATGCCATGCGCCGTATTGAACGTCGATCCGCTCCTGAATACGGTCCCGCAGTGAAAGCGGTACACTGATCTCCAATGTGTAAGGGACCATGTCTTCCACAATCGTCGATTCGACCCGATCAGTCAAGCCCAATTCATAAGCCACCTGCAACCGAAGCATTTCGCCCTCTATGGACACTTCCGGCAATAGGCGTTTGATCTCCATGGCTGCCAATAATAACGACCGCAAGCCCCGTTCTTCGATCCATTCCTTTTCCTGCGGAAACCGCGCCAAAGCCTCGTCTAAACGCACGTGATAGGCATCATCGGTCGGACAGGGCAACATCGGCTCGGGAATGGGCGCCGCCTCGTCGCACAAATCGGCAATGGCAACCGAATTTTCCACAACAAGCCGATGAGTTTCTTCCTCCGTCATACCGTCAAAACCTTTGAGCATCTGCTCAGTGGTGCGCATGTGATTGAGTCCCTGCGCATCCTCATCCCTCATAGTTTTTGTCGCCGCCAAAACCACACGGGATAGGTGCTGATCCTCATCCAGATAATGCACATCTCCGGTTGCTACCACCGGTCGTCCTAATTGTTTGGCAATGGATAAGATCCGTCTGTGCATATCATCCAGTATCTGCGAATCGTGCAACCGTCCGCTATCCACCATATGCATATAGGTTTCCGCCGGTTGCAATTCAAAATAATCATAAAACGATGCCGCCCGCATCAAATCTTCATCCCTGCGAAATCCCGTCAACATCTCAAACAGTTCACCCTCACTGCAGGCACTTCCAATCAAAAGATGCTCACGATTTTCCAATAAAACACTCTTAGGAATCAACGGCTTTCGGGAGAAGTATTCCAGATAAGACATACTGCACAATTTATGCAGTTGCCGCATACCTTCATTATTTCTCGCCAGTAATACCACATGATACCGATGCTGTTTAGCCCAGTTCACGGTGATGGAACGGTTGATCTGCGAAACCAGTTCAATTTTATGTTTCTTCTTCAGATCATCCAGTAATGGCAAGAAAATTTTGGCCAGCATCCGCGCATCATCACAAGCACGGTGATGATTGAATTCTCCAAGCCCCATAAAGGACGCCACCGTATCCAGTTTCACGTTGCGCAACTGCGGGAAAGCACTGCTGCACAGGGGTACCGTATCAATATAGGTATGATCAAATTCCTTACCCAAACGCGATGCCGCCGCGCGAACGAATCCGCAGTCAAAATTAGCGTTGTGCGCCACCAGTACACTATCTCCCGCAAAGGCAAGAAACCGCTCCAATGCCACATCAATTTTCGGCGCATCAGCCACCATTTGATTGGTAATACCCGTCAGTTCGGTAATACGCGGCGGAATCGGCATTTCAGGATTGACAAAGGTGTTAAATTCATCAATGATCTCTCCGTTTTCCACCAAAACCGCACCGATTTCGGTAATTCGATCCACCGACATACTCAATCCCGTTGTCTCCAGATCAAATACCGTAAACCGTCCCGTCAACGGTTGCGTACTGTTCCCGCTTACCGCCGCATCCAGATCGTTGACCATATAGGCTTCCATACCGCCGATGATCTTAACTCCTAAATCGCGTCCAACCCGCACCGCCTGCGGCAAACTCCGCAAGGATGCATGATCGGTAATGGCAATCGCCGGATGCCCCCAATCGGCCACCCGTTGCACTAAAGATTCTGCCGCCAACGGCGCATCCATGGGCGAGGCAAAGGTATGCGTATGCAATTCGATGCGTTTTTCTTCGCTGTTATCCTCGCTACCTTCAACCTGAACTCGGCAAACGCTGTACGCCCGCATGGACAATCCGCCGGCAAACGCATCCTCACCGACAGCCCCACGGATCATCAACCGATCCCCCATGTGCAAACCGGCGATAATATCATCCGCTTTCTCCGAATTAAATATCTTAACCGGCAATACCCCGCTCCCATCTTCAATGGAAAAAGCGATCATCGCCCGCTCTTTGGTTTCCTCCTGTTCCTCTTCCTGCTTGGTATGATATACTCGCTTTTTCGGCGTATCGATCTGCCCGCAAACAATGGCACTCTTCATCCCGTCTTGCAAGGATGAAATCTTCAGCGGCTCACCCTCAAACGCCTTGCCGTATATCGTATCACCGGCAGAAATCGCACCTTCTGCCCCCTCGATCTCCTGCGCCATAGCACCTGCCGTCATCGGCGCCGTACGATCCACCGTACTTTCCTTGCGGCGTATGTATTCCTCTATATTCTCTGTCGCCTCACTGCGATCCACAAACCGCACGGTCGCCCGAATCCCATATTTGAATTCCAAATACTCTTGGAACTTCTTCACCATGCCGATTCGTTCCAGCACCGCCGCACCCGATGCCATCACCGGCACAATCAGAACATTTTCTTCCCATCTTGCCCCATCCGCTACGTACGCCCCCAGCGCCGCATGATCCGCCTTCATTTCCGCAATAAAGTCATCGACACTGTCCATATGCGCATCCTTGCAACAACACCGCACGATCACTTCCGCAAGCACGTACGCCTCTTTGAGATTGCGGGCAATTCTGGCACACACATCCGCCGAAAGATAGGTCTGACTCTCCAGCCACACCTTGATCTTTCGCTGTCCCTTGTTCACCAATGTACTTTTCACAACGCACAAGCGGACGAGCTCATACAACTCGTCCGATTTGGGATATTTAGGAAAATATTCAGCAAATGTCTTCATGCTTTCTCCTGCATTTTCTCAATTTCCAACATCAGTTCATCCAATGCCCGCGCAGCCGGCACCTTGCGTAATACCTGTCCGCCGCGGAAGAGCATGTATTCATCCACGCCGCCGGCCAAACCGATATCCGCTTCTTTGGCCTCCCCCGGTCCGTTTACGATACAACCCATAACCGCCACCGTGATCGGCAAGTCCACATCCGCCAACCGATCTTCAACCTCTTGCGCCAAAGCAACCAGATCCACTTTCGTGCGCCCACAGGTCGGACAGGATACCACCTGTACCCCACGGTTCGATAATCCCAGTGCACGCAACAGCTTGTACGCCGCCTTGACCTCTTCCACCGGATCGGCCGTTAACGATACCCGCATCGTGTCACCAATACCATCCAACAAAAGCGCACCAATACCCGCACTCGACTTGATGATGCCGTTCATCAGCGTTCCCGCCTCGGTCACCCCAATATGTAACGGATAAGGTGATTGCTCATGCAATAATCGATTGCACGCCACCATCTCCGGCACCCGCGAAGACTTGACTGAAATTACGATATCATCAAAATCAAAACGCTCCAAAAGCGAGGCGCTGTATCGGGCACTCTCACACAGCGCCTCCGGACACACACGCCCGTATTTCTCTAAAATATTCTTCTCTAATGAGCCCGAATTAACGCCTACGCGAATCGGAATCCCCGCCATGCGACAAGCATCCGCCACCGCCTTGACACGGTCATCCGCCCCGATATTGCCGGGATTAATGCGAATTTTATCAGCACCGGCCGCAATCGCTCCCAGTGCCAGTTTATAATCAAAATGAATATCAGCCACCATCGGCAATGGCGAACGCTCCCGAATCTTACCAAACGTGCGCACCGCATCCTCATGCGGCACAGCCAATCGCACAATCTGACATCCCGCTTTGGCCAACGCATCAATCTGTGCCAAACAGCCCTCAATATTATGCGTATCCACCGACAACATACTCTGCACCGATACCGTCACGTCACCCATGCAGATGTCGCCCACATATACTCGTTTGCGTTCCATTATGTCACCACCCGAATTATGTCATTGATAAATACAAATACCGTCAGAAGCATCAGCAAACCAAAGCCAACCAAGTGAACAATCCCCTCTTTTTCAGGCGGAATGGGGCGTCCCATAACGGCCTCGATCAAAATAAATAGGATTCTTCCGCCATCCAAGGCCGGCAAGGGCAATAAATTCATTACCCCTAAATTGATGGCAATCAACGCCACTAAATTCAGTACCGGCAAAGCCCCATACTCAACCGTATCTCCAATCATGGCCGTGATCCCGACAGGTCCCGTCAACTCTCCAACACCAACCCGTCCGGTCACTAAAAAGGCAAGCGACTTCCATACCGACCGCACGATCGATAAACTCTCGGTCGCCGTCTGGGTAAATACAGATCCAATCGTCATATCTTCCACTCCGAAAGATATCCCGATCCGCTTTCCTTCTTCCGTGTCAATGATGGAGATATCCGTCAGTTTGACCCGCTCCCCGTCACGAATGACCGTCGCATCAAAGGTATCCGAATCAATAAAATTGATTGCCAAACTCAAGTCCGTATAATTCAAAACTCCATATCCGTCACAGCGTACAATGCGGTCTCCCGCCTGAAATGCCGTCTGCTCTTCCAGATATACATCTTCAATGCGTGTCGTCACAAACTGCGGCACAAAACATTGAATGATAAATACAAGAATAACGCCAAATACCAGGTTCATACCGGCACCTGCCGCCAGTACACCTATGCGCGCCCGCTTGCTCTTTTTGTTAA
The DNA here is from genome assembly GCA_045594545.1 of Eubacteriales bacterium. Classification (GTDB taxonomy): domain Bacteria; phylum Bacillota; class Clostridia; order Oscillospirales; family UMGS1783; genus CAKSHC01. The sequence goes on from JAZNYQ010000039.1 coordinate 12,612, forward strand.
AGGCACGCTCATCCTCAATATCTTCATCCTCACCGACCATCATACACGATCCGCCGATCGGGAATAACTTTAAGGAGAACAGCGTTTCCTTGCCCTGTTTTTTCCAAATCCGAGGCCCCATGCCCAGCGAAAATTCCACAACGCCGATGCCGGCCTTCTTCGCCGCCAAAAAATGCCCCAACTCATGAATGAATATTAAAAATCCAAACATGAAAATTGCTATTAAAATTGACCAAAACATAGTCAGGATTAGCCCCTCTCCATCAAGATATCCGCCGTCTGCCGCGCCAAGCGGTCAGCTTCTATTATATCCTCCAAACTCGGATTTAACACAGGTTCCACCCGTGCGCACACATCTTCAACCACCATCGGGATCCGATAAAACGGAATCCGATCCGCCAGAAATGCCGCCACCGCGCACTCATTGGCCCCATTAAGAATCGTCGGCATCGTACCGCCAACGGTGATGGCCTGCCGTGCCAATCCTACCAGACGGAAGGTCTCCTCATCGCACGCATCAAAGGTCAATGTCCCCGCCCCGATCAGATCCAGCGGCTCCACAACGGCCGGCGTGCTGTCAGGATAGGATAAGGCGTACTGAATGGGCAGACGCATATCCGGTACCCCCATCTGCGCCAACACACTGTTATCTTCAAATCGAACCATCGAATGAACAATGCTCTGCCGATGCACCACGATCTCCACCTGTTGTGGCGTCACATCAAATAGGTGCACCGCCTCGATCAGTTCCAAACCCTTGTTCATCATGGTAGCACTGTCTATCGTGATCTTGGCACCCATGCTCCAATTCGGATGTTTTAACGCCTGCGCCTTAGTCACGCTTTGTAATTGCTCGGCCTTATATCCAAAGAACGGCCCGCCCGACGCTGTCAAGATGATAGACTTTACACGCCGTTTTGTATCTTGCAAGCATTGGAATATGGCGCTGTGCTCACTGTCCACCGGCAAAATGGAAGCACCATGCATCTTGGCCTGCTCTTTCACCAGATCACCACCGGTGACCAGCGTCTCCTTATTGGCCAAAGCCACATCTTTTCCCGCGTGCAAGGCTGTCAATGTCGGGCGCAGTCCCGCAATGCCGACAATGGCATTGAGCACCATATCGGCCGAATCCCAAGTCGCCAGATCCTCAACCGCCTTCGCACCGCCCAGCACAACCGTTTGGGTATCCTTGACGCGCACCCGCAGATCAGCCGCCGCCCGCTCGTCAGCCATCACCGCCAGCGGAATATGACGTTCTCGAATGATCTTCTCCATGCCCGCCACATCACGGTTGGCGCTCACACCTGCAATTGTATATCCGTTTTTTGCACAAACATCAATGGCCAACTGACCGATCGAACCGGTCGCCCCCAAAAGCACTACCTGTTTCATATTACCCTCTTTTAACTATATAACGGATGAATCCACATTATGAAAAGACAAAAACAGGGCCCCACATACAACAAACTGTCAAAGCGGTCTAACACTCCGCCGTGTCCCGGCATCCATGAACCAAAATCTTTCACCTGAAAATTGCGTTTGATTGCCGACATCGACAGATCTCCGAACTGATCCAGCACGCCGCAAATAAGCCCAAGCGCAATTAGTATCGGAAAATTTACCATCCTATGACAAGCCCCATATAAAACCAGCCCGACGATCGCATAAATGATTGCCGAAATGGCAACACCGCCAATAAATCCTTCGACCGTCTTCTTCGGACTGATTACCGGCGCCAACTTATGTCTGCCGCAGGCACGACCGACAAAGTATGCCCCCGTATCGGTTCCAAAACAGCTTAAAAGAATCAAGATCAAGTAAGCAACACCCTGCGTACGGGCGACGGCTATGCTGTTGTACAGAATAGGAAATACCAAAGAAATAGCAAAAACGATCCACGGCTTCTTCAAGGAATATGCCCCGAATTTCAGCATGTTCCATCCGCTTAACGCCATAGCCATCACAAAAACTACCGCCAACACAGGCAAATAGTAATCGTAAGGCAGAAAAGCAAAACCAAGCCCCCATACCATGGAAATCCCCAACAGCCATGGAGCCGCTTTGCTCTGTTTGAGCAGTCCGCTCACTTGGAATAGCTCATATACCGCAAAGCCGGATAAGAAAGACACAACACCTTTCATAACCCAAACCACATGTGAAAACAACAAAATCAATACCGTACAAAGCCCAATAAAGAAACCGGTAATTACTCGCTGTTTGAGCATACTCATACTCCCCCAAACCGTCGGGTACGACGGTTAAAGTCTATAATAGCCGCATCCAGATCCCGCTCAGAAAAGTCGGGCCACAATACATCGGAATACCAAAACTCCGCATACGCACATTGCCATAGCAGAAAATTCGATAAGCGCTGCTCCCCGCTGGGTCGGATGATCAGATCGGGATCGGGCTGATCACCCGTATACATGGCTTGTCCCATCATCGCCTCATCAATATCCGACGCTTTCATTTCCCCATCTGCACATTGCTGCGCCAAACGTTTAACGGCCTGCACGATCTCCTGCCGTCCACCGTAATTGATGGCAATATTAACGGTAATGCCGGTCATCGACTCGGTCAACGCCATCGCCTTGGTTATCTTCTCCTGCAACTCATCAGAAAGCCGCGACAGATCGCCGATAAACCGCAATTTCATGTTGTACTCGTTGAAATCCACCAGGATCTCATCCAAATACTCGTTAAATTGCTTCATTAAAGCATCCACTTCTTCCTGAGGACGGCTCCAGTTCTCGGTGGAAAAGGCGTAATAGGTCACATATTTCACGCCGATTTTAGAGCAATAACGGGTAATGGCGCGAAAGGTCTTACCTCCCTGTGCGTGTCCTAAAAAGCGAGGGAGACCGCGCTTCTTGGCCCAACGCCCGTTTCCGTCCATGATGATACCGATATGCGCCGGAATCACGCATTGTGAAATATCCGGTTTCTTCGAAAAAATCCCCACAAAAATTCTCCTATGATATGATGACCCCGCAGGCGTTTTACGACTGCGGGGATGGTTCGGTTATACCGATTTCAATTCCTTTTCTTTTGCCGAATAGGTCTCATCAATCGCTTTTACGCTCTTGTCAGTCAATTCCTGAATGTCCTTTTCGATGATCTTGTAATCATCTTCGGTAATCTCACTGGCCTTCTGCTGTTTCTTGTATTTGTCAATGGCATCACGACGGATGGAACGAATCGAAACCTTGGCCGACTCAGCCATAGCCGAAACCTCTTTGATCAGATCCTTACGGCGTTCCTCGGTCAGAGGCGGAAATACTAGACGGATCACCTTGCCGTCATTCGACGGATTGATGCCGATATCCGATGTGTTGATCGCCTTCTCGATCGCTTTTAACTGCGAAGCATCATACGGCTGAATGACCAGTACACGGGCCTCACTTACCGAAATGGCCGCCATCTGATTGAGCGGCGTCTCGGTCCCCCAATAATCAATGCGGATCTTATCCAGCACGGCCGGATTGGCTCGGCCGGCACGAACCGCCGCATAATCTTTCTCAAGAACCGCAATGGTCTTGTTCATCTTTTCTTGAATTTCAGGATAACTGCCTTTCATGATTTAATCCTCCTCAACTAATGTTCCGACATTCTCGCCGGAGATGGCTCTTACAATATTATCGGGATCATTTAATCCAAATACCAAAATCGGAATATGGTTATCTTTACACATGGCCGCCGCCGTGCTATCCATAACGCCAAGATCCTTATTGAGGATCTCCGCAGGACTCAAATGATCGATCTTAACGGCATTGGGATCTTTCTTCGGATCTGCCGTATATACGCCGTCCACATTGGTGGCTTTCATGAAGATATCGGCATCGATCTCAGCCGCGCGCAAAGCCGCCGCCGTATCGGTAGAGAAAAACGGATTTCCCGTACCGCACCCAAATACAACCACGCGTCCCTTTTCCAGGTGCCGTACCGCCTTGTTGCGGATATACGGTTCTGCAATCTGACGCATTTCAATAGCTGTCTGAACACGAGTCGGAACTCCTAACTGCTCCATCGCATCGGCAAAAGCCAACGCATTGATGGTAGTAGCCAGCATGCCCATGTGATCGGCTCGCGTGCGATCCATGTTTCCACTGATCTTTCCGCGCCAGAAATTCCCGCCGCCGACAACGATGGCTACCTGCGCCCCAAGCGCCACACTCTCGCTGACCTTCTGCGCTACACGTCCCAAAACATCAAAGTCAATGCCCGACCCTTTTCCGCCGGCCAAGGCTTCTCCGCTGATTTTTAATAAAATCCTTTTGTATTTGAGTCCCATACCCTTCTCCTTCAAATGATCTTACTTATAGTGTACTATATTGTAATCATTTTTTCAATATTTTTCTAAAAAAAGAGTCGCTTTTTACAGCGACTCTTTATCATTATTCCTCAGCAGGGACTTCTTCGGCAACCGTTTCTTCCGCTACCGCTTCCTCAACCTCTTCTACAGGCAAAGCCGCCTTGATGGAGAGAGAAATGCGATTGCGCTCAAAATCGATCTCGATGATCTTAGCCGAAACCACATCGCCAACCTTCAACTTGTCCGAAACCTTTTCGATATGCTCGGGAGCGATCTCGGAAATATGGATCAGACCGTCGATACCGGGGATGATCTCAGCAAAAGCACCGTATTTCATGAGCTTTACGATCTTGGCATCCACAATATCGTCAACATGGTAATTGTTGCGGAAGGTATCCATCGGATTGGCATCAGGATCCTTGTAACCCAAAGAGATGCGGCCGGTCTCTTCATTGAAGTCCTTAACGTAAACGTCGATCACGTCGCCTACGTTAACCACCTCATTGGGATGTCTGAGTTTGCTCCAAGACAGCTCGGTAATATGTACCATGCCGTCTACACCGCCGATATCCACAAATGCACCGTACGAAGTCAAAGAACGAACGGTACCCTCATAATGCTTACCGACTTCGATTTCAGCCAAGATCTTCTCACGGGCTTCTTTTCTCATTTCAGAAGAAGCACGCTTCACCGAGCCGATCACGCGTCTGCGACGCTTGTCAACCTCAATGATCTTGAACTGAACCGTCTGTCCGACAAACAAGGACAGATCCGCTTCACGATCGGATGTGATCTGCGAAGCAGGGATGAAGATGCGGTTGGATTCGTAGGTAACTACCACGCCGCCGTTAACGGCACTGGAGATCTTGCCGGCCAGAATGGCGCCGCTTTCTTCGGCATCGCTGATCTGCTGCCAAGCCTTCTGAGCCTCCATACGCTTACGGCTGAGAGTAGCCGTACCTTCCACATCGTTGGTCTTGATAACCTGAGCCTCAATGGTGTCGCCCACTTTAAACTGAGCCGCCACATCGGCAAAACTTGCAGACAATTCATCGGTGGGCAGAATGCCGGTATACTTGGCACCCACGTCTACCTGGATCTCATTCGGCATAACGGCCATAATGATACCGGTAACGATTTCTCCTCTGCGAACGGTTTTGAAGGATTCGTTCAATGCCTCTTCGAACGAAATTTCCTCCTGAGCTTCCATGTTTTTGATGTTTTCTTCCATGGTGAATACTACCTCCTCGATAATCCAGACGGGAGTAGAGGCGCCCGCTGTTATCCCAATCAGATTATTGTTTTTGAATTTTGACACACATAATTCCGACACATCCTGAATTAAAACGGTGTTCTCGCATCGACCGCGGCATATCTCATAAAGGCGCGCCGTGTTCGCACTGTTGCGACCGCCGATCACGATCATCCCGTCACACCGAGCCGCAAGTTGCTCGGCTTCCAGTTGCCGTTCATACGTGGCAAAGCATATTGTATCAAAAATTTGTGCATTTGTATAGTCTTTCTTGCGAAATTCTTTACAAATATTTTTCCAAATAACCTCATTAAAGGTCGTTTGTGCCGCCAAAATGGGCGATTTTGATGAAAAATCGTGCTCCAAAAAGAGTTTTTTTGCCTCATTTTCGCTCGAAATGACATAAAAATCATCAAAAAAATAGTGTCCGCGGATGCCGTTTACCTCAGGATGCCCATCATCACCCGCAATAATAAAAGCTCTTTTTTCTTCGCTGGCTTTTGCCGCCAACTGTTGGATGCGCGCAACAAACGGGCAGGTCATATCCTCTACCGTACCACCCGCCGCCACGATCTCATCCTTGACCGTCTGCCCGACGCCGTGCGCCCGTACGATGACCCGCATATCTTTCTCCACCTGCGACACCTGATCGATACGGCAAATCCCGCCCTCTTCCAGTCGCTTCAGAACGTCGGGGTTATGGATCAATTCGCCGTAGGTAACGGTCGTCCGTCCGTGTTCCTGCATCAATTCTTGCGCCCTTGTTACGGCGCGATTGACACCAAAACAAAATCCTGCCGATTTGGCCACTATGATCTGTTTCATGCCGTTTTCGCCAACTCTTCGGTGATTTCCATCAGCCGCTGCGCCATCTGGTGCAGATTCTCGGCCGATCCGTCGGTATATCCCAGTTGCTCCACGCTCACAGGTTCACCGAAAATAACGGTAACCCGACGGAAGGGACGCAACCGCTGATTTTTGGTTTTGACATACACCGGCACAATCGGACAACCGCTGCGGATGGCAAGCAACGCAAAGCCCGTTTTGTAGCGGGTCAACGCTTCCCCTTTTACCCGCTTACCCTGCGGGAAAATGCCGATATAATGCCCTTTTTCAATCATATCAATGCCGTTTTTGATGGCCGAAATATCCTTAGAGCCTCGCTTAACGGGGAAAGCGCCCATCGAATGGAAGAACCATGTGGCCAGCTTCCCCTTAAATATCTCCGCCTTGGCCATATAATGAACCGTACGCTTTTTTACCCCAAGCCCCAAAAAGACAGGATCCATCAAAGACATATGGTTACAGGTGAAGATGCATCCTCCGTCAATATTCACTCGCTCGGCACCGATCGCTCTGTGAAAAAATAAGACTTTCATCAAAAGCCATGCGATCGGCCGCAAAATCTTATACATCATCCGAGTTTCTCCTTGATGATACGGCACATATATTCCACCGTTTGAACCTCGTCCATATCGGAATTATCCACCAGCACGGCATCATCTGCCGCTTTTAGCGGTGCCGTGGCACGGGACGAATCGTTGGCATCCCGCTGTTTAATCTCGCGTAACACCGTTTCAAAATCAGCCTCTAACCCCTTAGCCTGCAACTCCAATGTCCGACGGCGGGCACGCGCCTCTGCATTGGCTGTGAGAAAAATTTTCACCTGTGCCTGCGGTAAAATCACCGTACCGATGTCACGACCATCCATCAAAACGTTGTGTTGTGCCGCCATTTTTCGCTGCAGATCCAGCAAGAAAGTACGCACAACCGGATGCGCCGACACATCCGACGCCGCCTGTGCGACCGGCTGTGTGCGAATCAAACCCGATACATCTTCTCCATTGAGATACACGCGCTGTTCGCCCTCAACAAAACCCAGACGAACGTCAATATCCGCCAATAAAGGAGCCACCAAATCGGCATTTTTCAGATCCGGCACATTCTGACGGATGGCGTATAACCCGATAGCCCGATACAGGGCACCGGTATCGATATACAAATATCCCAACTTCTTGGCCAACGCCTTTGCCGCACTGCTTTTGCCCGCACCCGACGGGCCGTCAATCGCAATATTTACAGGCATACTCTCAACCTCCGTTTATCATGGCCTCTGCCGCCGCAGCCGCCGTTGTAAATGCTAATTGCAAATTAAATCCACCCGTTAAGGCATCAATATCCATAACCTCACCGGCAAAATATAAGCCATTCACCAATTTAGATTCCATGGTCTTCGGGTCAATTTCTTTTAAAGTTACCCCTCCGGCCGTTACCACCGCCTCCTCGATGGGGCGGGTTCCGATAACGGTAAAGGAAAAACTCTTGATCAATGCGCATAGCCGCTGTCGTTCCTCTCGCGATACGGCATTGACCTGCTTGTCGGGATCGATCCCGCTGCGTTCAATCAAAACAGGAATCAAACTGGACGGTAACAGTTTACCGAGACTGTTGCGAAAACTCTTATTCTTTTGCTCCGAAAAATCGCGCAACAGCCGCTGATCCAGCATATCCAAGGACAGCCCCGGTTTGAGATCTAAAGATATCGTTGCCCGCTCCATTTGTTTATGGGCTATGTAAGCCGATGCGGTCAATACAAGAGGGCCGGACAGACCAAAATGGGTGAATAACGCTTCTCCCATCTCGGAGTATACGATCTTCCCCTTTTCGTTCAAAAGAGTCAGAGTGACATTTTTAAGCCCCAGACCGCTCATACGGGAGCACTCATCGCCCGCACAATGCAAACCGACCAAAGACGGCGTCGGCGTCTGGATCGAATGGCCTAAACTTTTAGCGAATCGGTATCCGTCGCCACTACTCCCCGTCTGCGGATAGGACAGCCCGCCCGTAGCCAACAACACCTTTTGATATCGGCGTTCTTTTCCTTTGGTGGCAACGGTAAAACCATCCTTTGCCATTATCTCAATTACTTCTTCCTTTATACGGGTAACGTACCGCTCATCACAGGCTTTAAGCAAAGTTCCGACCACATCCAGCGCCCGATCGGACACGGGAAACACCCGATCGCCCCGCTCAATTTTTAGGGCCAGTCCTCGATCTCGGAAATAGTCCATCAACCACATATTATCATAACGGGACAATGCACTATATAAAAACCGATCGCCTTTCATGATGTTCGCCCGAAAACAGTCAGCATCACAAGCGTTGGTAAGATTGCATCTTCCCTTTCCGGTAATGCCGATCTTCAGCCCAAACCGATCTTTCTTCTCAAATAGGTCACAAGGCACACCGGCTTGCGCCAAAAGCGATGCCGCCATCAATCCCGCCGCTCCGCCGCCGATAATGGCAATATCAGACATCGGCGCGACCTCCGTCCTGCTTGTCATAGACCTGATATTCATCCCAGATTTGTTCCAATTCACCCAGCCGCTTTTCAATCTCCTGCCGACGCTTCATGGTAACGCCCACAATCAGAGCATTGATCAGGCTCATCGGCGCCGTCAACGAATCCACAAAGGACGCCATATCGCTTCGCGCCAGCAATAAATTGGTAGCAAACTGCGCCAAGGGTGAAGACGGGGCGTCGGTGATGGCAATCACATCCGCCCCCCGATCGCGCGCAAAATTGAGAGCACGAATGGTACGCTGAGAATAGCGGGGAAAACTGATGCCGATAATGACATCATCCTTCCCGATACGGACGATCTGTTCAAACACTTCCTCAGTACCCGAAGCATTGACCGGACGAATATTATCGCAGATCAGATTTAAATTATACCCCAAAAATTCAGATAACATACTGGCCGTACGTACGCCGATAATATATACATTGCGCGCGGCCACGATTTTTTCAATAGCCGATTCAAATTCAATCGGATCAATATGCGCCAGCGTTTGGCTGATATTGATAATATCGTTGGATAGGACACTGCCGAGCACGCCATCGTCACGGATACGCTCCTCGGTAATCTGAACCCGTTGCAAGGCAGTGAGGCGATTGCGGCTGAGCTGATGTAAGGCTTGTTTCAGCCCCTGATAACTCTCAAAACCCAGTTCCGTGACAAAGCGCACTACCGTGGATTCACTGACACCCACGGCTTGTCCCAATTTCGCCGCCGTCATAAACGCCGCCTTTTCGTAGTGTGCCAAAAGATAATCGGCAATCGCCTTCTGTCCTTTGGAAAATGACGGATATAGTTGTTCAATGGATGCGAATATATCTTTCATAAAACCGATTGCGCCCCCTTGCATACTATTCTTATATTGTAACAGATTTTCAGGGGGATTACAATCCTTTTTTATAAGATAAAAGACCGGGGATATCCCCGGTCTTTTATCACAGAATGTTACATGCTTTCTTCAACGGACTTGATCATCTTCTTAACCATCTGGCCACCGATCGAACCGGCCTGCTTAGAGGTCAGGTCGCCGTTGTAGCCCTGCTTAAGATTGACGCCAACTTCGTTAGCACATTCCATCTTAAAACGATTCATGGCTTCTTTAGCCGAGGGAACCATAGCGCTCATTGATGTTTCTCCTTTTCAAAAGTTTAGTGGTTGCGCTATTATTTTGCTCCTCTCAATCGGCAATATGATTTGAAATATCTGTTAATCCAGAACCTCAATATGCGAGCAGGAGATCTCCCATGCCGTCATTTCCCTCTCGCCTGTTTCGGTTTTCTTTATGTAATTCCGACTTTGGATACGGCCCACAACATGCAACCTATCCGATTGGCGTAACGACTGAACAAAAACCGAATCCCGTCCCCACGCCAGGCAGGGAATGTAATCACATCGCCCGTACCGACGGTTGACCGCCAGCATGATATCGGCGATTTCCCGACCAAGCGGCGTTCGGCGATGCATCGGCGTTTTACATAAAAAACCAACCAATTCAATCTTATTTTCATGTTCCAGCGGATCAATACAGATCTGAATGTCTTGCGCAAAAACATACAAGATCAAGCGACGGCGTCCGTCCACATCCATGTTCTTCGAGCGAAACTCACCCGCAATTTCCAGCAAATCCCCGACGTCTACATAGCGACTCGGAAACAGCCGTTCGGACACAATGACGGATATCCGATCCGGCTGACCACTTAAACGATTGACCCGCAGAATAAAAGTGTAAAAGTTTTCTCCATAGGCCTGATGCCCTAACATGGGTGCCTGCTCCACCACGCCGCGCAAAAATACCGAATTTATACAGTTCATAGTTCCTCTTTCTCCTGTGTCAACAATAACAAGGCGCAGGCCAGTATGGCAGAGGGCACATCCCAGATCTGCGCATGATACACATGATCTTGTATCTCGATCAATTCCCCGTTTACCTTTTGCGCATCCCGTCCGACCGTTAGCACGATCGAATCATCGGCAATACTGGATAGGGAAAAGGTATTTCTTTCCCCTACTCCGCATGTAATCGGACGCAGCCCCCGCCTTTGGATAAAACGGCAGTGAACAGCATCGGCAGGATCAAACACCACAAGCGCATTCTCTTTTATACAGCCGCATGGCAGATCTTGAATATCGGCAACATCATTGCCGATCAGCACAATATCGGCGCCGAAATCACAAGGACCGGCTATATTGCGAAGTTCCAGTATCAGCAGTTGCGTTGCCGCATCCCCGCACACGGCACCCGAATCGGCCGAAACATACAGGATCCCTCGGCGATTGCGAACAATCTCTATAAACTGACGGGGGTCAAAATTTTTGCCGGGTATCATTAGTACCTTTACCATGCTTTACACTCCTACCGTTTCCTTGGGTTGTTCTATTTGATATTGTTGCCCCGTATGATCCATTTTATAGTTTTCCGTGTAGATCAATTCCGATATCTTTACCAACTCAATACCTTTCTCCTTGGCATAGTCCAGAATAGACGGCAACGCCTCGGGTGTATGTAGTGCCGCATTGTGGAACAAGGTGATCGAACCGGCTTCCATTTTACCGGTAACCCGTGCGGTGATTTCTTTAGCTGACAGATCTTTCCAATCCAGACTATCGATCGACCATTGAATGGTATAATATCCGTTTTCCAATAAGGTATCCACGACCTGATCGTTATAATCGCCGTAAGGAGGACGGAACAAATGCGGTCGAACACCCGTTACCTTTTCAATTTTATCCGAACAACCGTTGACCTGTTTTAGCATATCCTCGGCCGATAGTTTGGTCATATACGGGTGGGTATCGGAGTGATTCATGACCTCATGCCCCGCATCATGCAGGGCTTTGACCGATTCGGGATATTTATCTACCCACTCTCCTACCACAAAGAAGGTGGCCTTTACCTCATACTTTGCCAAAATATCTATAATCTCCTGCGTATCCTCATTGCCCCATGCCGCATCAAAGGAGATGGAAGCTTTATTATCGTCACGTTTCACGCTGTAAATGGGAAGGCTTCGGGCGGACGCGGTTGTGCTCATGGCACTTTGCACAACGCTTCCCGAAAAAATCACAGCCGCCAAGGTCACCACCGCCAATACAATGGTGGCAATCACGGCATTTTTACGAAACACTACAATTCTCATACAATCACCCTCCTGTCCTTATAATCTATTCCGGTGGGTGCTTAAATATGCAAAGATAGCGGCAGAACCTCTGCCGCCTGTCTTTAACAGTAAAATTCCATAGGATAGGTTAAAAATTCGATCGGCTCCAATTGATCCACCGTAACCACTCCCGCCGGTGCGCGCAATACACTGGGGATACGGTTTACAACCGTGGCACAGGTATGCTCAACTGTGGCAGGCTTCACCACCTGAAATTCGGTTTCCGGTTCACCGATCATTCGCCATTGACACATATCCCCGTCATCCTCTCCGTATACCTTACCGATGCAACGGGTCTGGATCACAGGGCCTTGATGGGTATAAGTCTCCACAATGGCGGCCATGCCCAGACATTGTCCCTCGGTAATCTCGCGTCCGAGGGTAGATGAATATACGCTTCCTTTTTCAAAATAGGGTACATGTTTTTGGGTTTGAGACCGGATCGTCCAGCCCATTTTTTGCGCCAAAGCCTCATTCGAGTTCCATACATAAGAGGGCTCGAACTGTTCCGGCTCCCCGATCTTCTGCTGAAACTCATCGTAAGTCAGCCCCACTCCATGTGCCTTGGCTAACGCCAGCCCGTAATCTTCCACATTATAACTGACAGCGCCCTCAATACGTGAAATATTGTGGCATCCGGCGGCCATGTGTGCCACGGCATTGACCCAGAAAATATCTTCCATGCCGCTCCCTACAAAAGTACAACCATTATCCTTGGCTAACTTATCCAGCTTATTGGTGCGGATCGGATCGCTTGTCCAACTGTATGTGGCTTCCTCACAGGTGGTGATCACATTAATGCCTCGGCTTAGGCACTTAACATAATGCTCATAACAATCCCCCACAAAACTGAACAACGTCACAATGGCAATATCAGCATCGGCACTATCCAATACTGCATCCGCATCGTCGCTGATCAATATGCCCGTCTTAAAGCCGAGTTCTGCATAGTCACCGATATCCATACCGATAATCTGCGGATCAATATCAATGGCACCGACTACCTGCGCCCCTTTATCGTATAGATAACGCAGGATATATTTGCTCATTTTCCCGCAACCGTACTGCACAACCTTGATCTTACTCATGTCTGGTTCTCCTATCATTATGTTATGTTTAGTTTATCCACATCCTTTCTCAGTATGCAAAAACCTCCGAACCAAGTTCGGAGGTTTTTATGTTACTGACGGGTATCCCCGTGTTCCATTTGAAATTCGCCAAACCATATCGTGCTTCTGGGACACTTCTCGAAGCAGGTTCCGCATTGAATACAACGGTCGTAATCAATTTCCGCCAATCCGTTGACCACTTTAATGGCATCGGTCGGGCAATTCTTCTGGCAGATTCCGCATCCGATACAACCGATCTGGCAATAGGAGCGAACCATCTTGCCGTTATCGCGGGAGGAACAGCCCACCCAATACTGACCGGAGAACGGAACAAGGTGAATAATGTGTTTCGGGCAGGCATTGGCACACAGGCCGCATCCTACGCACTTTTCATATTCCACCACAGCCACACCGTTTTCGATCTTGATCGCGCCAAACGGACAGACGCGCACGCACGTCCCATAGCCTAAACACCCGTAAGGACACTCCTTGTCACCGCCGCCGATACGGGATACCGATACGCAATCCATCAGGCCGTCATACTGGAATTTATGACGGGCCAGATCGTTGGTACCCGAACACATGACCTGTGCCCGCATGCGAACGGTGCTCGTTGGGTTCTCAGTCCCCATAATTTTACCGATCTGTTCGGTAACCTCAGGAGGAGCCGCCATACATTTGTTGCCGGGCACATGATCATTCACAATCGCTTCGGCATAGTTGGCACATCCGGCATAACCGCAGGCACCGCAGTTGGCACCGGGTAAAACGTTTTTGATCTCATCAATGCGCTTATCCACCTTGACTTTAAAGGCTTTACTGGCCACGCCAAGCAACGCACCAAAGATCAGTCCGAAGACGCCCAGCGGGATAAGAGCACGCAAGACCTGTTCAAATACTGTCATTCCTATCCCCTCCTTATCCGAATATCTTCATACCGGAAAATCCGGAGAAGGCAATGGCCAACAACGCGGCCGTAATCAAGGCGATCGGAAATCCCTTGAACGGTTTAGGGATATCGTTAAGCTCAATTCTTTCCCGTACACAGGAGAAAATGAAGATAGCCAACAGGAACGACACACCCGAAACAAATCCATAGAAGGTAGCCAGACCGAAATCATACTGGCGCTGGATCCCCAGAATGGCCGAGCCGAGAACGGCACAGTTGGTGGTGATCAAAGGCAGATAGATACCAAGCGCCCGATAAAGAGACGGGATCATCTTTTTTAAGAACAGTTCAATAAACTGAACCAAAGAAGCAATGATCAAAATAAAGGAGATCGTCTGCAGATACTCCAGATCATACGGCACCAATACAAAGGTGTTGACCAGCCATGTGACCATCGACGAGAGGGTCATGGTAAAGATAACTGCCATACCCATGCCGACAGCCGTGCTCCGCTTCTTGGAAACGCCTAAGAACGGGCAGACACCCAAGAACTGCACGAGAACGTAGTTCTCAATAAAGATGGTGGTAATAGCCACCGAAAAATAGGTTTGCAGCATCAGTTGTCGCCTCCTTTCCATTTATCGGAAAGCTTATTGAAAGCGGCAATCAGGAAACCAAGCACCAAGAAACCGCCGGCAGGCAGGATCATGATCACAGCCGGTTCATATCCGATGTACTGTGCAAAATCCCAGCCGAGGATCTTACCCGAGCCCAAAATCTCACGCACAGCCGAAACGATCACCACAACAAGCGTATACCCGATACCCATGGACAATCCGTCAAGTACCGACATGAACGGATTATTCTTAGAGGCAAAACTCTCGGCACGCGCTAAAATGATACAGTTTACCACGATCAACGGAATAAACAAACCTAACGCCTCGGAAACATCCGGCAGATAGGCTTCCAGCAACATCTCGATCGCCGTAACAAATCCCGAAATAATAACGATAAATGCGGCTATGCGGATCTGATTGGGAATCACCGAACGCAGCAGGGATATAACCAGATTGGCTCCCATCAAAACCGCAGTAACGGCAAGACCCATAAAGAATCCATTTTTAACACTGACGGTAATGGCCAGCGCCGAACACATACCAAGCAACTGCACGAAAACAGGATTCTGGTTGAGGATACCGTCCATGAATATTTTGCTGATTTTATTGGGTTGTTTCTCGCTCATGGTTAGTCCTCCTCTCCCGGTTGTGCCATATTTAAGCGCACTTCATCCACGGCGGTAAGCGCCGCATTGATTCCGTTTTTAATACCGTCCGAAGTAAATGTGGCACCGCTGACTGCCGTAACCTGATTGGAGAATTCGATCGGGCGGGACAGCCCCTCAAACTGATTGAAAAACTCCTCGTTACTCGAAATAACCGTTTCACCGATACCCGGTGTTTCCGAATGGTTCACCACTTGAATGGCGGTTACCTTGTTAAGCAGGTCACTTCCCACAATCATTTCAATCGGCGTGCTGGAATATCCAATTGCGCGCACATTGACACAGTATCCGATAATCTCATTATCTTCATAAACCAAATAGACCGAATCGACGTTGGCATCGCTGTAGGCAAATCCGTTGGATGTCTGCTCTTTGGCATCCACAAACTGATCAGCCTGGGGGAAGATGGCTTCCAACGCCACCTGCCGCTTTTCGGTCTCATGCTGATCAATGATCGGCTTAGTCTGGGCGTGGATAAACCCTAATAATCCCGCAACGATAGCGGTAATGGCCATCAGCACCACACCAAACAACATAATATCCGTAAAATCGTTATTGCCGTTCTCTCCATCCTCTCTCTTCTTGAAAGAGGGCATGATGCGAGTTTTACGAGGCGGCATTTTCTGCTCCTCGATCTGGGTCATAGCCTCCATCTGGGCAATGGGAGACTCGTTATCGGCAGGCAATTCCTCTGCCGTTACCGAAGCCAAGGCTTCATCCGCGATCTTTTCGATCTGCTCAGTCTGTGGTTGCGGTCGGTTCTGCCTGGTTCGCTTCTGCGTCGGCTTCTTCTCGTCTGCCATAGAACGCACCCCCCTTTCCGAATCTTCTGGGTTTGGTTATCCCGTCAATGGCCCATGCCAGCGAATTCATCAACAGAATGGCAAAGGAAACGCCTTCGGGATAATTGGAAAATCTACGAAATACAAAGGTAAGCAATCCGCAACCGATGGCATACAGAACTCTACCTCGTGTCGTTGTGGGTGCAGAAGAATAATCGGTCGCCATATAGATCGCACCCAATAGCAGACCACCGCCAAGCACCTGAGCAAGCGCATACTGTATCGGCGTACCCGATGTCGGGAACAGATAGGCCAACACGCCAACCGTAGCGATATAAAACACGGGAATATGCCAGTTAATCACCTTACGCACCAACAGATAGATGCCGCCGATCAGGAGCAAAATCGCCGAGGTCTCACCGATACATCCGGCAATATTACCCCAAAACAGATCCGACAAGTTGGTAAAACTGTACTCCAGATTACGAAGCGACTGCAACGGCGTTGCACTGGTAATGATCTGATCGGCATTCACATTCAAAAAGATCGGAACACCGTTATACTCAAACGGTTTGAGCCATGTCGTCATGTGTACCGGCCATGCAATAAACAGAAAGGCACGGGCCGCCAACGCCGGATTCATAAAATTATTTCCCAATCCGCCGAAAACACCCTTGACCACGATCATGGCAAAGAAAGCGCCGACAACAGGGATCCATAACGGCACGGTTACCGGCAACGTCAACGCCAACAACAGTCCCGAAACGGCCGCCGAAAGATCGCTGATCGTCTGCTTCTTCTTGCAACAAATGTTAAATAACGCCTCAGCCAGAACCGATGCCCCAACGCTGATCAATATAATAATGATCGCGCGAAGACCAAACAGGAAACCCGAAAAGATAGCAACAGGAGTCAACGCCACCAATACCGAAAACATGATCGACTGCGTAGTGTCATTGGATCGGATATGCGGCGAGGAAGTGATAAGAAATTTTCCGTCCATGCGATTTAACCCTCCCTTTTCTTCTTGCTGGTAATCTTGAATTTGGTCAAACGCATCATCTGCACCAGCTGGATCTTAGCCGGACAGCTGTAAGAACAGGCTCCGCACTCAATGCAATCCAGCACGTTGTATTTCTCCGCTTCATCGTACATCTCATTCTTGGCGTAACGATAAATGTAGTTGGGCATCAAATGCATCGGGCACCCCTTTACGCACCGACCGCAACGAATACAAATCGGATTCTCGACCAATTCCACATTGTTTGTCGTATAGGCGATCAACCCGTTGGTCTGCTTAATGATCGGCGCTTCCAAGGTATGCTGAGCAACACCCATCATCGGCCCGCCCATAATGATCTTGGTCGGTTCAACCGTAAAACCACCGGCCGCTTCAAACATATACTGCATCGGCGTACCAATGCGCGCCAAGGCATTCTTGCTGGATTTTACGGCAGGACCCGACACGGTCACAACACGCTTAATGACCGGCAAACCGGTACTGGCGCTACGGTACAGGGAGGCACAGGTATCAATATTAAACACCGCGCAACCGGCATCCAGCGGCAATTCCCCCGGCTTCACCTCTCGACGGGTAATGGCTCGGATCAGCTGTTTTTCCGCCCCCTGCGGATACTTGGTCTTAAGCGGAATTACATGAATCCCATACGATTCCGCAATAATCTTCATGGTGGAAATGGCATCCGCCTTGTTGGTTTCAATCCCCACATAAGCCTCATCCAGACTCAGTGCCCGCATGAGCATACGAATCCCGCCGACAATAAATTTCGGATATTCGATCATGGCACGCTCGTCAGCCGCAATAACCGGCTCACACTCGGCACCGTTGATGATCAGCGTGTCTACCTTGCGGTCGATCGCCGTTCTGAGTTTTACATGCGTCGGGAAACCGGCGCCGCCCATACCCACCAGACCCATTTCACGGGCAAAGTCCACAATCTCATCCGGCGTCATCTTGTCTACGTTCTTAACGTTTTTCTGCTTGCCGGGGATAGGATCATCCTGAAAATCGTTCTCAATAACCACACTCATGACCCTCTCTCCGGTAGGATGCCAGCGGGGCGCTACATCAATGACGTTACCCGAAACCGATGCATGCACAGGAACCGACATAAAGGCATCACTATCGCCGATCTTCTGTCCCATATATACATAATCGCCCGTTTTCACAAGCGGCGTACAGGGCACGCCGATGTGCTGTTTCATCGGGATCACTACATACTGCGGTTGTTCTACATGTTCAATGGGGCGGGCATGAGTCAATTCCTTATTGGAATGAAAATGAATGCCGCCGCTAAATGTATTGGCCATTACAGTACCTCTTCTTTATGCTTTCTCAAGTTTGCAACAATATCACAAAATGCATTATAGCACAAAAGGGAAAGTTGTGCAATAAAAAAGGATAAGTAATCTTAAAAAAGATTACTTATCTATTTTTACTGGAATATACCGTTCCATGCATCTGTTCTTATTTTTCGCTCAGCAAGCGATCCAATTCTTTCTTGAATGTGCTGATATCCTTAAACTGCCGATATACCGAGGCAAAACGCACATACGCTACCTCATCAATGCCTCGCAATTTCTCCATGGCCAATTCACCGATCTTGACCGAAGAAATTTCCTGTTCCATTGAATTGGAAATGGCGTACTCAATCTCGTCCGCCGCCTTCTCCAAGGTAGACAGAGAAACCGGACGCTTATCGCAAGAACGCAAAAATCCTCGCAATAACTTGTCCCGATCAAATTCCTGACGGGAACCGTCTTTCTTCACTACAATAATGGGAACCGTTTCGATAATTTCAAACGTGGTAAATCGTTTCTGACACTTTAAGCACTCCCGACGGCGGCGAATTCTCTGCCCGTCATCGGTCGGACGCGAATTGCTGACCTTGCTTTCTTCATGACCGCAAAAAGGACATCTCATGCGTTTTGTTTTCCTCTCTTTTTAAATTTTAGCCAAATAATCATCCAAAATCTCAACCAGAGAATCCGGAAATACTTCTCCCTTTGCCAGCACTTCGATCAGCTGACAGATCGCGTTCCGATCGGCAGAAATGTGATCCATCGTTACATATTCTTCAATCAAATCCCGATCGCTCGTCATCACAATGCTGATTCCGTACGACTCTTCTTTCCATGCATCAACCGTTAAAAAATAATCCAGTATTACGCCTTCCAACTCCCGTACCGACACCCGATACAATCGCTCACGTTTCATGCCTTAAATCTCCTTTTGGCTATGTGAGACCATTATGACATGAGCCGCTATGCTTTGTAAATAATAATCTTTCGCCACCAATCGACACAATGTTGTTCTTTTCTGTAGAAAATCCCCCTGTGCCAATATTATGTTAACTCGTAGAAATAATTTACAATTTGTTCACAAAATCAGCCGCATCGCGAAGCTGGGAATCCTGCTGATAATTGTCGGAATAGACCTCAATGACTTTGGTGACCGCATCGCTGCGAATATGCTCGTTTAAGATGTTCGCATAGTCGCACACACCCTGTCCGGGCAATGCACAGGACCCATCATCCAGATAATCGCTAGCGTGAAAATGAATGAGATTTTCCCCCATGGCGTCCCGAATACTACACGGATCCTCACCGCATCGCTTAGCCTGCTTGACATCGAGCGTAAAACAAACATCTTTCTGTAATATCCGCTTCATTTCCCGCACGAAATCCGCATGCCCGGCGTAATGACGCGTGACGTTTTCCTGGGAAAAGCGTATCCCTTCCCTCTTAGCCGATTCAAACAATGCCGCATAAATATCGCAGTATTGCTCTGTGCCGATCGGCCATTCGGATCGACAGCCGTGGAAGTTAAACACGCGAGCCCCCATAGCCGCCGCAGCCTCAAAATACCGTTTATAGATATCATAAAAATCCTGACGGCGAGGCTCATAACTGCCAAATAAACAGTAAGTTTCGGCAAACGAGGTAAAGGGATGAAAAGCAACGACCGTCAGACCCAAGCCCCTGGCCTTCTCACGAAATCGACAAGCGTAATCGACCGTAGACTCCGACGGGGCATTAACAAAGACCTCAATCTCTCCAAATCCCAACGCCGCAATGCGCTCCAGCGTTTCCTCCGTAGTGTTCGGATAGAAACAAGAGGTTGATATTCCGATCCTCATACGTTATGCCAGCAATTTCTCACAAGCTGCCAGTTTCACGCATACACAGAAGATATCCATCGCCATCTGCAGATCCTCAACCGAAGGGAAACTGGGCGCAATACGGATATTGCTGTCCTGCGGATCGTTTTTATACGGGAAGGTCGCTCCCGCACCTGTCATGACCACACCCGCCTCTTTCATCAGCACAACAATGCGCTTAGCACATCCGGCCATGGCGTTAAAGGAGACGAAATATCCGCCCTTCGGCGTGATCCAACTACCAATATCCAGTCCCCCAAGCTCTCGAGCCAGCGTATCGGTTACCGCATCAAAACGGGGGCGAAGCACCTGCGCGTGTTTTCTCATGTGCGCCTTGATCCCGTTAACATCCTTAAAGTATTTAATATGACGCAGTTCGTTGATCTTATCGGGACCAATGGTTTGATAGAACATCTGCTTTTTAATAAAATCAACGTTTGCCTTAGATGCCACCATGCAGGCCACGCCGGCACCGGGATAGCAGATCTTAGATGTTGAGGCAAATTCAAAGATCATATCCTCGTTGCCATATTCACGAGCCAGAGAGAAGATTTCGGGAATCTCGATCTCCTCATCAGTCAGATGATGAACCACATAGGCATTATCATAGAAAACACGGAAATCCTCGGCCGCAGGCTTGAGGGCCGCCAAACGGCGCACCGTTTCATCCGAATACACAATACCGTCGGGATTAGAGTATTTGGGCACACACCAAATGCCTTTGATCGCGGCATCCTGTGCCACCAATTCTTCTACCACATCCATGTCAGGACCGTTCTCGGTCATGGGCACGGTGATCAATTCGAAACCAAAGAACTCGGTAATGGCAAAATGGCGGTCATAACCGGGCGACGGGCACAGAAACTTCAGTCCCGCCTGTTTTCCCCAAGGCTTTTCCGAACCGTATACCCCGTGAGTCATGGCACGGGCTACCGTATCATACATCATGGTCAGTGAAGAATTTCCGCCTACGATCACCATGGAATCTTCCACGCCCAGCAGATCGGCAAATAATTTCTTGATGGACGGCACGCCGTCAAGTACGCCGTAATTGCGGGCATCAATACCGTCGATCATGCAATCGGCGCTGTCCTTGATGCAGTGGAGCATATCCTCGCTCAGATCCAATTGCTCCTTACCCGGCTTACCGCGGGACATATCCAAAGACAGATTACGACTCTGAATCTGTGCATATTCCTTCTGCAGGCCGTTATACAATTCCTGCAGTTCTTCTCTGGTCATTTCTGCGTAAGTTTTCATCTTTTTCTCCATTTTATAACGATTTAATATATTGTACTTCTTCATCGGTTAAAAACCGAGTTTGGCCGGGCTTAATATTACCCAGACGCAACTGAGCGATCGACTCTCTCTTGAGCAGTTTTACCTGTAACCCCAACTGTTCGCACATGCGCCGGATCTGACGGTTTTTCCCTTCATAGATGGTGATGTGAAACACACTGCGTGTTTCGGTCACCTCACGCACCTGAATTTCGGCAGGCTGCAATTGCTCCCCATCCTCCAGAGCCATACCCTCACCCATTTGGCGGATCTGTTCATCGGTCAATTCGCCGTTCACCGTCACGCGGTAGGTTTTGGGAATATGCGCCGCAGGAGAGGCCAAACGATGAGCCAATTCTCCGTCATCGGTAAGCAATAACATCCCCTCGGAATCCTTATCCAACCGTCCCACAGGATACACACGGGCACTGATGTTAGGCAGTAGATCTTTTACACATTTCCGCCCCAACTCATCACTAAGCGTAGTCACATAGCCACGGGGTTTATATAAAATTAGGTAGGTCGGACGGCGCTGCGTAGTTCGTACCGGCTTACCGTCTACCGTGATCTTTTCTTCTCCGGTCACCGTCTGCCCCAGATAGGCGGATTTCCCGTTCACGCTGACTCGGCCGGCCTCGATCAGCGCTTCGCCCTGACGCCGAGAACATAAGCCTTGATCAGCCAAAAATTTTTGCAAACGAATCGGTTTCTCCATATCCAATCCTCCTATCCCATTATTTTATATGATTTTTCAAATTATAGCAACAAAAATTTGAAAATTCTTCGCCATTCCGATTGAAAACTTTTTGTTACAGACGATGATAACGGGATATCCTCTCTTGCACATAAATCGATGCTCGAAACCGTTTCCCCGTTACACCGGATTTCCGCTTTAGCTATCGTCTGTCCCGTACATATGGGGGCAAATACCATTGTCGGGGTTTGCGGCAGAATTTCATATTGCAACCCATCCGACGTATCAGGCAAGAAAACGGGCATGCTGTTGGCCGCCGTAACCGATGTTGCCGCTCCGCCCGCCACAGGCACTTCCACTGTAATTTCGTCGATCTCGGCTTTTTGTAAGCGTATCAATTGCGAAAAGCCATAGTCCAGCAACTGCATATGATCCTGCCAATCGTTGGGGGCGCTCAAGGTAACACAGATCAACACTACACCATCCTTAACCGCCGAGGATACCAAACATCGTCCCGCCGCTTTGGTAAAGCCCGTCTTCATTCCGGTTGCATGGTCATACATCCGCAACAGAGAGTTGTGATTGTTATAGCTGTGCGTTATCCCATCCACAGTTGTAAATGTTACGTGCTTTGATGCCACGATACGGGAAATGACCGAATCCTTATTCGCCAACCGCCCAATCTGAGCCAGTTCCCGTGCCGTTGTATAGTGTGACTCATCCGGCAATCCCGACGGGTTGGTAAAGGCGGTACGAACCAATCCCATCTCCCTTGCCCGACGGTTCATATATTCAATAAAGGCATCCCGATTTCCTTCAAAAGCGTGTTCCGCCAATGCTTCGGCCGCGTCATTTCCCGAACTGAGCAGCAAGGCATAGAGCAGTTGCTCCACGCTCATACTCTCACCGGCCTGCAAATTGGAACTACTGCCCTCCACGCCTGCCGCCGTTTTACTGATTGTCACAATTTCATCCAATTGACAACATTCCCGTATCATCAGCGCCGTAAATAACTTTGTGGTACTGGCCATCGGCATGACCGCATCGGCATTCTTTTCATATAATACATGTCCCGTCAATACCTCCACCAAAATACAACTCTTTGCTGAAACCTCTGTCTGCGCAAATACACATGAGCCGCACATAAAAATGGCAAGTAAAATACTTAGGATTCGCTTCATTCTTTCCCCTCCTGTTCATTCTGCATCATATTCGAAAGCCAAAGGGAAAATGAACATAAAAAAACAGGAAAAGCACTCGGCTTTTCCTGTTTCTCACTTATTTGTATTTGCGCTTACGAGCAGCTTCGGACTTTTTCTTACGCTTAACACTGGGTTTCTCGTAATGCTCTCTCTTGCGGAGTTCGGACAACGTGCCGTCCTTCGAGCAGGATCTCTTAAATCTTCTAAGAGCGCTGTCGAGCGACTCGTTTTCTTTTACCTTAACGACTGCCATTATGTTCTACCCTCCCTCCGAATATGAAACCTTAGATACTGTTTAATTATAATAAACCAATCGACGATTGTCAAGCAATATTTTACTTTACAACCAAGTTAATTAACTTATTTTTAACATAAATCGTCTTTATGATCGATTTTCCGTCAATGGCGGCCTTCACTTTCTCGTCAGCAAGTGCCAAATCCACCACCGTCTGCTGTTCCGAGTCGGGCGCAATGGGAATCAGACTGCGCAACTTACCGTTGATCTGAACGGGAATCTGAATGGTGTCATCCACCGTTTTGCTCTCATCATATTCCGGCCAAACCGCCGACGTGGTGATATCCTGCTCATGACCGCACAACTGCCACATTTCTTCTGCCAGATGCGGCGCAAACGGGCTGACCAGCAGAATATAATCGCTCAACGCCTTCTTGGTGATCGATCCCGCCGCATAAATATCGTTAAGTAATGCCATCAGCGAAGCAATTGCCGTATTAAACTTCATGTCCTCAATATCGGCCGAAACCTTTTTGATGGTCTTATGGAAATTCTTCTCCAGAGCGCCGTAATCGTCACCCTCTACCATCATATCCAACAAATTAAAGACACGTTCCAGGAATCGCTTACATCCCTTGATCGACTGGCTTGACCAAGGCGCCGCCTTCTCGAAGTCACCGATAAACATGATGAACAGCCGCAAAGTATCGGCGCCGTACTCAGCCACCACATCATCAGGATTGACAACATTACCGCGGGATTTGGACATCTTTTCGCCGTTCTCACCCAGAATCATACCGTGTGACGTGCGTTTCTGATAGGGTTCACAGGTCGGCACCACACCCAGATCATACAGGAACTTATGCCAGAACCGAGAATACAGCAGATGCAGCGTAGTATGTTCCATACCGCCGTTATACCAGTCGATCGGCGACCAGTACTCCAGCGCCTCTTTAGATGCCAACGCCTCATCATTGTGCGGATCAATGTAGCGCAGGAAATACCACGACGATCCCGCCCACTGCGGCATCGTATCGGTCTCTCGACGGGCAGGCGCTCCGCAATGCGGACAGGTCGTGTTGATCCAATCGGTCATATTGGCCAGCGGCGACTCGCCGTTATCGGTCGGCTCATAACTCTCCACCTCCGGCAACTGTAAAGGCAATTCGCTTTCCGGAATGGGTACCCAACCGCAATGTTCACAATAAACCATCGGAATCGGCTCACCCCAGTACCGCTGACGGGAGAATACCCAGTCACGCAACTTGAAGTTTACCTTCTTGGTGCCAATTCCCTGCTCCTCAAAGAATGCAATGATTCTATCAATCGCTTCTTTAACGGTAAGTCCGTTTAAGAAGCCCGAATTGATCATCGTTCCGTTTTCAATATCGGTAAAGGCCGCCTCGGTAATATCCCCGCCGTCAACGACCTGCACCATCGGCAGATCAAACGCCTTGGCAAAATCATAGTTATGCGTATCGTGCGCCGGCACCGCCATAATGGCGCCCGTGCCATAAGACATCAACACGTAATCGGATACAAAAATGGGAATCTCCTCGCCTGTCGCCGGATTAATGGCACGAATGCCGTCTAAACATACACCGGTCTTATCCTTGTTGATCTCACTGCGCTCAAAATCACTCTTGCGCGCCGCCAACGCCGCATATTCCTTGATGGCATCATAGTTGGCCAGCTTATCCTTGTTGGCCTCAATCATCGGATGCTCGGGCGAAATAACCATATAGGTGGCTCCGAAAATGGTATCAGGCCGTGTCGTGAAGATCAAGAGCGTATCACCCGCCGTTGTCTTAAAGGATACCTCGGCACCGTAACTCTTTCCAATCCAGTTCTTCTGCTGGATCTTAACACGCTCAATGAAATCCACCTGATCCAGATCACTGATCAAGCGGTCGGCATACTCGGTAATCTTGAGCATCCACTGACTCTTGACCCGACGCTCCACAGGCGATCCGCAACGCTCACAAACCCCGTTGATCACTTCCTCGTTCGCCAATACGCATTTACAAGAGGTACACCAGTTAACCGCCATCTCCTTTTTATAAGCCAATCCCTTCTTGAACAACTGCAAGAAGATCCACTGCGTCCACTTATAATAAGCCGGATCGGTCGTCGAGATCTCTCTGGACCAGTCAAAGGACATACCCGTCGCCTTGATCTGCTCCTTAAAATGCGCAATGTTCTGGGCGGTCACGATCTTCGGATGAATTTTATTCTTAATCGCATAGTTCTCAGTCGGCAACCCGAACGCATCCCAACCGATCGGGAACAACACGTTGTAACCGTTGAGACGGCGCTTGCGTGCCACAACATCCATCGCCGTATACGGACGGGTATGTCCTACGTGTAAACCCTGTCCCGACGGATACGGAAACTCGATCAGAGCATAGAACTTCGGCTTATCCGAATCGGTGCCCGTCTTAAATGTTTCATTCTTCTCCCAATGGTCTTGCCATTTCTTTTCAATTGCAGAAAAATCGTATTTCATTTTATGCCTTCCTGTCAGCCTTTCGGCGTATTATTCTTTAAATTGAGCCGTGTCGATCTCATCGGCATCCGCCCAAAGTTTTTCAAGGTTATAATAATCACGAGCCGTAGGGTGGAAAATATGCACCACAACACTGTCGTAATCCAGCAAGATCCAGTTTCCCGAACTGTACCCTTCCCGATGCGATACCACAACGCCCGCTTGCTCCAACTTGAATTCCACTTCATCGGCAATCGCTTTGATCTGCGTCACCGACGTACCGTTACAGATGACAAAATAATCGGCCACCGCCGTCAATTTGTCAATCTTCAACACCTTAATGTTGATCGCCTTACGGTTTTCCATAGCGCCAACAATTGTTTTCAACATTGTATTTTCCATCATTTCGCCCTTTCTGATACTAATTGATTATAACATAAAAACGTGTCCGGATGAATCGATGCCGACTTCTCCAACAACTCCTCAATCGTCTGCTTCATGGCCTGCAACATCATCGCATCCAATCCCTCATCGATTAACGCCCGCACTTCTTCTACTCCGTCAAAGGTACGGTTTACCTCAATATAATCAGCCAAATACACGATTTTATCCAAGACCGTCATATTCGCCCGCCCCGTCGTGTGATATCGCAACGCATCCAGCACCGTCGGATCCTCAACACCTAAACACTCACGGGCATATCCCGCCGCCGTCTTGGCATGCCATAACTTGGGCGAGCGCCTTTCCGAATCAGACAAAACGATCCCAAACCGATCGCATAGATTTAATTGCTCCTGCACCGAACATTCCTTGGTTAGATCGTGCAACCATCCCGCTACCATGGCCTGCTCGGGATCGGCGCCGTATCGCACCGCCAAGTCCCGCGCCGCATCCACTACGCCGCAGGTGTGCAAATACCGCTTGGGGGATAACCGCTCCTTTGCCAACAACTTAAACTCTTTATTCTCCATGATACAACTGATGCTCCCGCATATACTGCCACACCGCCGGCTCCACCATGTCAGCCGTCACCGATCCGTCCCGTATCTCACTGGAACTGACCGCCAAAGGCTTGATGAATACCACCCGACAATGGGCACGGTATTTAAAAAAGTAAAAAAACTTTTTCATCCATAACTTCAAAAGAACATGCTTCTCCCGCGCCGCCGTCACAACGGTCGCCATCGAGAAGATAGCAGCAGGCTCCCGCCACGTTCCTAAGGATAAAAACATATCACTGCCGCAGATTAAATACAAAACGTCAGTCGGATACTGTTCCTTCAGCTGCCGCAGCGTATCTACCGTGTAACTCTTTCCTTTTCGCTCCAGTTCCATATTGGAAACCTCATAATCAGGAAAGGCTAACTGCGCCATCTCGTATCGATGCATCGGATCGTTATCCGCCACCGTCTTATGCGGCGGCATATAGGACGGCATGACGATCACACGCTCCAATCCCATCTTTTCCACCACACGGTCCAGCAATAGCCGATGTCCCTTATGCGGCGGATTGAAGGTACCTCCGAAAATGCCGATCTTCACGCCGATCACTCCAATACGATCTTGCGTTTTTCGGGATCGCCGGCCGGTCGATATAACACAATTTTGGAACCAATGCACTGCACCACATCGGCACCCAGAGCATCCGCCAACTGTCCGGCACACTCCTTGGTGCTCATAAATGCCGTTTCCAACACATTGATCTTAAACATTTCCTTGATCTCCAAGGTCTCATCCAACTGCCGAATCAGATTTTCGGTAATACCCGATTTCCCCACCTGCTCGGTCGCCTTCATGGTATTTGCCATCTTGCGCAACTGCGCGCGTTGTCCACTGGTAATCATTGGTTCTCCTGTATCTCTTGTAATTTTACACGAAGTGCCGCCAATGCCGCACCCCGATGACTGATTGCATTCTTCTCATCATCTGTCAGTTCCGAAAAAGTCTTCCCCTGCGACGGAATATAGAAGATGGGGTCGTATCCAAAACCGCCGTTTCCTGCCGCCTCATGGGCAATTTCACCCAAACAGCGCCCCGTTACGGTAAAACTCACATCCTCGGATAATACACAAGCAATCGCACATTCAAAACTGGCACTGCGATCGGCGGCGTCTCCGATCTCCTGTTGCAGTTTGGCAATCTTTTCAGGATAGGTCGCATCTTCCCCGCCGTAACGCGCCGAGTAAATACCGGGACGTCCGTCCAAGGCATTTACGCACAAACCCGAGTCATCGGCAATCGTGCCCAGCCCCGTTAAAGCAAAGCCGCATTGTGCCTTGATCATGGCGTTTTCTTCAAAGGTCGAGCCGATCTCCTCAGGATCAAAGTCTACACCCAATTCCTTAGGAATCACCGTCTCAAAACCGAGAGGCCCTAATATCTCGTCAATCTCTCTTTTTTTGTTGACGTTATTGGTCGCAATCAGTAATTTCATTCTAACAATCCTTTAGCATAACTTTCGGGTGAGAATAAATCAAAATCATCTACCCCTTCGCCCAAGCCTACAAACTTAATGGGAATTCCCAATTGATGCAATACCCCAATCGCCATACCGCCGCGAGCCGTACCGTCAAGTTTTGTCAGTACGATTCCCGTCAATCCCGTTGCCGTGGCAAATTCCTTGGCTTGGTTAATGGCGTTTTGTCCGGTCGTTGCATCAATAACTAACAAAAATTCCTTATCGGCATCGGGCAATTCCCGCTCGATAACGCGGCTCATCTTGGTTAGTTCATCCATCAAATGTTTCTTATTATGCAATCGGCCGGCCGTGTCGCAAACGATCACGTCCTTGCCTCTCGCCTTGGCCGCCGCAATGGCATCAAATAAGACCGCCGCCGGATCGCCGCCTTCGCGGTGCTTAACAATATCGATCTCAATGCGTTTGGCCCAAATATCCAACTGCTCCGACGCCGCCGCGCGGAAGGTATCCCCCGCCGCCAGCAACACCTGTTTGCCGTTATCCTGCAGATACTTCGCCAACTTGGCACAGGTCGTCGTTTTACCCGTACCGTTAACGCCGATCACCATGATCACCGACGGCTTGGTGTTGATCTGTAAGGCCGACCGCTTATCCGACATCTGCTCGGTGATGATTCGCATCAGCAGTTCCCGTACCTGTTCGGCCGTGGAGATCTTCTCTAACTTCGCCTGTTTTCTTAACCTGTCAATGATCTCCTCGGTCACTTCCACCCCCGCATCAGCCATGATCAGAGTCTCTTCCAGTTCTTCCAGAAAATCCTCATCCACCGTACGGAAGTTGGAAAGCAGGGAGTTCATGCTCTCGCCAAAGGATTGGCGGGTCTTGCTTAATGTACTTTTCAGCTTTTCAAAAAGTCCCATCTATATGCTCCTATTGAATCCGCAATTCGTCATACACTTGCCCGACATTGATCGTCAGCAGTTTCGAAACGCCCTTCTCCTGCATGGTAACACCATACAGGACATCGGCCTCCTCCATCGTACTGCGACGGTGAGATACAATAATTACCTGCGTATGTTCGGTAATGGTATGTAAGAAGGCGGCAAAACGCGCCGTGTTCACTTCATCGAGCGCCGTTTCGATCTCATCCATGATACAGAACGGAGTGGGACGTACGCGAATGATGGCAAAGTACAAGGCGATGGCCACAAAGGCCTGCTCCCCGCCCGACAATGCCGACAGGTTCTTGATCACCTTGCCCGGCGGAGTAACCCGAATCTCAATGCCCGTATTAAGCATATCGGTCGGATCGGTCAAAATCAGATCGGCCTTACCGCCGCCAAACAACTCTTGGAAGGTCTGCTTGAAGGTCTCGTTGATAACCACAAACTGCTCCCCGAAGATCGACTTCATCTGCTCGGTCAGCTCAAAGATCACCTTTTCCATGTCGCTCTTGGCCTGTTCCAGATCATTGGTCTGCCCCATCAGGAAATCGTAACGGTCCTTGACCGCCTTGTATTCCTCAATGGCACCGATGTTAACGTCACCCATGCGCTTCATCTTACCCTTGATCTCACCCAAGCGCTGTTGTGCCTTGGTAATGCTGGGCAATTCCTGCCGAAGCGGTTGCGCATCGGTCAAAGTCAGTTCATACTCGTCAAACAGACGGGCCACAATGTTATCGTATTCCGATTCGATGGTCTCCCGTCTGGTCTCCAAACGCTCCACCTCACGGATCAAACGCTCTTTCTCAGCCGCAATGTCACGGGACGATACCCGCAACTCGTTAACCTTCTTCTCGGCCTCTTCACGCTGACGGCGAATGTCTTCCACGTGCGCCTGTTTATCCTTTGCCTGGGTACGCAAGTCTTCAGCCTGTGCACGGCAATTCTCAATGCCGGTCTCCAGTTCCGTATTCTTCTGCGCCAGTAAGTCCATCTCGGCATGTTTGGCATCCATGATCGAACTGCGCTCCATTTTGTAACCGTTGAGTTCTTCAATCGATCGCTGGATGGTTTCAATATCCTTTTCCATGGTAAAGATGGCCAGTTTGCGCTCGCCGATCTGCGCCACGATCGCATCCCGACGGGCAATGATCTCCTCGTGCCCCTTGAGCAATTCGTCCGATTGAGCCGTGCGCTCGGCGATTTCCTTGGCTAACTCGTCGGACAGAGCCGAACAGGACACCATTTCGGCCTTGGCCGCATCGTACTGCGCATGCGCATCGGCATCCCGCTGGGTCAACTGGACTACAACCGCCTCAGCATTGCTCAGTCGTTGCTTGGCATCATCCAACCGCAGACGGTTGGCCATATTGGCATCCTCATGCTGACGGATCTCGGCACGCACGCCATCGGCAAACGCATTATCCCGTGCCAATTTATCGCTTAACTCATTGAGGGCTTCACAAGCCTTTTGATACTCGATCTCATGCGCTTTGAGTTCGCCCTCCAAACGCTTCATTTCGTTCTGTCGGGTCAGCAGTCCCGAACCCTTTACGGCACTGCCGCCGGTCATACTGCCGCCGGCATTCACGACCTGCCCGTCCAGAGTAACAATACGGAATTTATATCCGATCTGCTTTGCTAAGGCAACGGCATTCTCCAGATTGTAGACCACACATACCCGTCCCAACAACCAGTTGACCAGACTGCGATATTTGTCCTCACACTTGACCATCTCCGAGGCGATCCCCAGAAAACCGAGGCTCTCTTTCATCTCATCGGTGTTGATCACCTTGCCCGAAATGGTGGATACAGGCAAAAAGGTGGCCCGTCCCGCGTTATTGTTCTTGAGGTAATACACCGCCGCCTTGGCATCGTTTTCGGTATTTACCACAATGTTTTGAATGGTATTGCCCAGTGCTGTTTCAATGGCTACGGCATACTTTTCATCGGTACGCACGATCGAAGAAACCGGTCCGCACACGCCGTGTAACTGCTGACGGGACGAAGCTTGCATGACTCGTTTAACGCTGTCATGATACCCGTCAAAATGGTTCTGCATATCCGACAGTGTGGTCAGGCGCAGTTTCTTGGCATTGATATTGTTTTCCAGTTCCAGTTTGATCTTTTCCTGCTTCTCCACCCGCAACTGCAGGGCGTTGATGCGCATTTCATAGCCGCTGACCGTGTTGCTCAGGCCGTTGATGGCTTCGCAGGTCTTAGCGATCTCCTCTTCCTTTTCTTTGACCTGTCCTTCGATCTCGGCCTGTTCGCTCTTGGCCTGTGCCAACTGCTCGCTCAGTCTTTCAAAGTTCTGATTGAGTACCGCACAGTTACTCTCGGCAAATCCGATCTTGATCTTGGCATCGGTCAGACGCTCCGACAATTCCAGTATCTCGGCATTGAGGGTATTGATACGCTCTTCCACCTGCGATTCCTCGCCGTGGATGGCCGAGTTGGTGTCATTGAGAGCGGTCAACTGCTCTTGTTCTTTGGTTAAATCGGCTTGCAGAGCATCGATCTGAGATTGACGTCCCGCAATCGTTTCGTCAAAACTCTTCATCTTTTCATCGTCTTCGTCGATCTCGGCCTGCAAACGGGCGATCAATTCGCCGTTGTGCTCCATATCACTGCGGATCAAAGAGATTTCATTCTCTTTAGCCGCCGCCTGTTCGTTAAGAGAAACGATCTCGCCACGCAGAAAATCAATCGCTTGGGTTGCCTGCTGGGCGGCCAGATAGATCTCTTCCGATTCCTTTTCCTGCAAAGTCATCTTCTGTTCAATACGATCCAAATCGGCACGACCGGTGATGCAGTCCTGCTCGATCTTCTCTTTATTGACCTTAATATTATCAATATTTCCCAGCCACAGGCTGACTTCAAGCCCTTTCTTTTCGTCCCGTAAACGCAGATATTCCCGCGCCGTTTCCGCCTGTTTTTCCAGCGGACCGACACGAGATTCCAGTTCGGCAACGATGTCCCGCAAACGGGTCAGATTTTCCTCGGTCTGCTCCAGCTTACGTTCGGTTTCCTGTTTGCGATAGCGGTACTTGGAGATACCCGCCGCCTCTTCAAAGATCTGGCGGCGTTCATCGCTCTTAGATGCCAGAATATCCGAAATCTTGCCCTGACCGATAATCGAATAGCCGTCGCGGCCAAGACCGGTATCCATGAGCAGTTCATGAATATCCTTAAGACGGACGGGACTGCGATTGATCATGTATTCACTCTCGCCCGAACGGTAGTATCGACGGGTCACGGTAACCTCGGTAAAATCGATGGGCAGACTCTTGTCCGAGTTATCCAATGTCAGTGAAACCTCCGCAAAACCCATGGCTTTGCGGCCGGTCGTACCGTCGAACACGACATCTTCCATCTTGGTACCGCGCAACATCTTCGAACTCATTTCGCCCAGCACCCAGCGCACGGCATCGGTAATATTACTCTTGCCGCTTCCGTTGGGTCCCACGATGGCGGTGATACCCTTATTGAAATGGATGGTCGTTTTGTCGGGAAACGATTTGAATCCCTGCATTTGTAACGATTTCAAAAACATTCTTGCATAAACCTCAATTCTGTTAAGGCATTTGATTAAAAATTATATCAAAAAACAAAGGAAATTTCAATATTTATTCTGTTTTTTTCGCTTTTTAAAAAGGTTTTTGAACGAAAAATGGGCCGTTTCTTCCCGTTTTTGTGAAGAAACAGCCCGATTTCTCTTACAAACCCATCAGTTTTAGCGCTTCATTGGCCGCCATTTGTTCGGCTTCTTTCTTGCTTCGCCCCGTTCCCGTACCGATACAGTTGCTGTTAAGCAACACGGCGACGGTAAAAACTTTGCGATGATCCGGCCCTTCCGATTTGAGTAAGCGATAGGTCAGATGCTCACCCCGATTTTGCTGGACGATCTCCTGCAACATCGTCTTGGCATCTTTAAACAACCGCCCCGAAATGGCATCGGGTAACCCCCGTTCCAGATAGGGCAAAATAAACGTTCTTGCCGCTTCGATCCCGCCGTCCAGATAGATGGCGGCAATCAAGGCTTCAAAGGCATCGGCCAAAGCCGAGGGACGATGACCGCCGTCCGACAGTTCCTCACTGCGGCTAAATCGAATATACTCCCCCAGATCGATCTCAAGGGCAAACTTAGCCAGAGAGGCTTCACACACCAAGGCGGCGCGCAATTTGCTCAGGCTTCCCTCGTTAAACCGATTCTGATCCAGAAAGAGCATACCGGCGCAGATAAAACCCAGCACCGAGTCACCCAAAAATTCCAACCGTTCATTGGACACGGTTCCCTCTTCTTTGGCCTCGTTGACATAAGAAGAATGGGTAAGCGCCCGTTGCAACAAGGACTTATCCTGAAAACAATATCCGATTTTTTCTTCCAGCGCGCTGATATTCATCTTCTCACACCCTTCCCAAAGATAAGGCAATATCCCCTCATGGTAAGGGGATATTGAATCATTCTCAGTTGCCCTGCTTCTCGGTGATGTAATTCACGACATCGCCGATGGTCTTTACTCCGTCGACATCCTGATCGTCGATGGGCACGCCGAACTCTTCTTCTACGGCCATGATCAATTCTACGATATCCAGCGAATCGGCTTCCAGATCGTCCACAAAAGAGGTCTGCATCGTGATCGTATCCGGATCGCTGATCATAAACTGTTCCACAATAAGGGCTTTAATTTTATCAAATACCATGATTCATTTTCCTCCATAATTTGGCTGATTTCATTAAAGATGATAAATTGAAATTACCGTTCTGTCAAGAGTTATTTCAAAAATATTAACAAATTTCCTCAATTTTCCTTCTTGACCGCAGGCATCATCATTTCGGATAATTGACCGATGATACCGGCCCGATGCAGTTCCGTTGCCTGACGGATGGCGTTCTTAAAGGCTACGGCATTCGACGAGCCGTGTGCCTTGATCACGATGCCCGACACACCCAGAAGCGGAGCCCCGCCCGACTCGGTATAATCCAGTGATTTCTTAAACTGATTAAACTCTTTGGCGATCAACAGGGTACCCAGTTTCGTGCGAAGATTTTTAAAGAGTACTCCTTTGAGGGATTTCGAGATCATCTTGCCCATACCCTCCAAGGCCTTCAGATAGACATTGCCCGAAAACCCGTCGGTAACCACAACATCAACATGACCCAACAGACCGTCACGCCCTTCGATATTGCCGACATAACAAATGCGCTCTTCCTGTTTGAGCAACGCATTGGCTTCGACCTGCAGGGACGTGCCCTTGGTGTCTTCCGTGCCGTTATTGAGCAAGCCGACACGGGGAGCATCCATTCCGTACAGACATTTCATATACATGCTGCCCATAATGGCAAACTGATGCAGATACTCGGCCGAACACTCAACATTGGCACCGCTGTCGATAAGCAGATGCTTTCTCCCTTCAATGCTGGGGAGCAGACCGCCGATAGCGGCACGCTTCACGCCTTTCATGCGTTTGACCAACAGTGTGGCACCGGTAATGACCGCGCCGGTATTACCGGCCGAGATAAAGGCGTCTCCCTTTCCCTCTTTGAGCATACGCATACCCACCGCCATGGAAGAATCTTTTTTCTCCTTGACAACGCTGTCGGCATGGTCGGTCATTTCCACGACCTGCTCGGTATGGGTGATCGACATGCCCGTCAGATCGATATTATGATCTTTCGCGCACTGCTCGATCACGTCCTGTTTGCCGCACAGAAGGATCTCCACCCCGTATTCGGCAACGGCGAGAGCGCAGCCTTTCAGAATTTGTTCGGGGGCGTGATCGCCTCCCATGGCATCCACAATAATCTTCATCTTACGTTCCTTTTCTGCGGCAGAACTTCAGCCGCTATTCTGGTAATTTCCTCCTGTGCCATAGCGGAAATCATGGCACGGCGATCCTTTTTCTTTTTTGCCGTTATCTTAGTCTGATCAAAAATGCCGAAATTGACATTCATGGGCTGGAAATTTGCAATCGATTCATTGCTGATATAATGCGCCAACGATCCGATGGCGGTATTAGCCGGAAAGTCCACGCTCGATTCCCCTAAGGCCATCCGTGCCGCGGCAATACCGGCAACCAGACCGGAAGCCGTACTTTCGACATACCCCTCCACGCCCGTCATCTGACCGGCGAAAAACAGTCCCTTTCGCATTTTGACCATATAGTTGGCATCCAACCGGCCGGGCGAACGGAGAAAGGTATTGCGATGCATGACCCCATAGCGAACAAACTCAGCCTGTTCGAGCCCCGGAATCATGGAAAAGATGCGTTTTTGTTCGGGCATACGAAGATGAGTCTGGAACCCGACGATATTATACAAGCTTCCCTCGCTGTTATCTTTGCGTAACTGCACTACGGCATAAGGGTCTTTCCCCGTGCGGGGATCAGGCAAGCCGACCGGCTTTAAGGGACCGAAACGAATAATATCCTCACCTCGACGCGCCATGACCTCAATGGGCATACACCCCTCAAAAACACGGCTATCCTCAAACTCATGCAACTGCACACACTCGCCGTTGACCAGTTCCCGATGGAACGCCTGATACTGTTCCTTATCCATGGGGCAGTTGATATAATCAGGGCTTCCCTTTCCGTAGCGGGAAGCAAAGTAGGCCTTTGACATATCAATACTGTCAAAGGTTACAATAGGAGCGGCCGCATCGAAAAAGGAAAGCGGTTCACCCAACATGGCCGAGATATCCTGCGCCAACGCCCCATCGGTTAACGGGCCGGTGGCCATGATACAGATCTCATCCTCGGGGATCTTCTCTACCTTTTGGCTTACAAATGTAATATGAGAATGGTTTACTATTTTTTCGGTAATATAGCGGGAGAAGGCTTCCCGATCGACGGCCAAGGCACCGCCGGCGGGAACGGTTGTGGCATCGGCGGCGGTCAAGATCAACGAATTCATGATCCGCAATTCTTCTTTGAGCAGACCGACGGCATTTTCCAGTCCTGCGGCACGTAAAGAATTGGAACAGACCAATTCGGCAAAATTACCGCTATGGTGGGCAGGAGTATATTCATGGGGCTTCATATCGATCAGCTCAACGTCCACGCCACGCTCAGCCGCCTGCCAAGCGGCTTCGCAACCGGC
This sequence comes from Eubacteriales bacterium, assembly GCA_045594545.1. Lineage (GTDB taxonomy): Bacteria > Bacillota > Clostridia > Oscillospirales > UMGS1783 > CAKSHC01. The sequence goes on from JAZNYQ010000039.1 coordinate 49,301, forward strand.
CAATCCCGCACCGATGATCTTAATTTTCATTTTTATTCTCCGGTTGCTTTTCGAAACCGCAACCCTCTTGCAGGCAATGGATCTTACCGCCTCGGCGCATTTCGCGGAACAGGGTTTTTCCGCACTGCGGACAGGTTTCAGCCAACGGCTTATCCCACGTCATAAAGCCGCAATCCTTTCCTTTTTCACAGGCATAATAAGTTTTACCCTTGCGGGTCTTTCTCTCAACGATACGGCTGCCGCACAGGGGGCACTTGCCATCGGTTTCGACCAAAATGGACTTGGTGTTTCGGCATTGCGGGAAACCGGGGCAGGCCAAAAACTTACCGTTTTTGCCGTTACGGATAACCATATTCCGTCCGCATTTTTCGCAGATAATGTCGGTTACTTCTTCGGGGACTTTGATCTTAATGCCCTCGAATTTCTTATCGGCCTGTGCCAAAGTCTTGGCAAAGTCGCCGTAGAAATCGCGGATGACCTCGACCCATTCGACCTCACCGTCGGCCACCTTTTCCAGATTATCCTCCATAGCGGCGGTAAATTTGACATTGACAATATCCTTAAAGTTCTCGATCATGACCTGATTGACCGTTTCGCCCAAGGGAGTAGGAGAAAGAATCTTTTTTTCTCTCTCGGCATAGTCGCGGCTGATCACGGTAGCAATCGTAGGGGCATAGGTGCTGGGGCGACCGATGCCCTTATCTTCCATGGCCTTGATCAAGGTATCGTCGGTATAGCGTGCCGGCGGCTGGGTAAATTTCTGCTCAGTGAGCAGTTCCAAGAACGGCAGAACATCACCCACCTGCATTTCGGGGATACCCTTACTTGGTGTATCGTCCTCGTCTTTGCTTTCGCTGTACAGTTTAGCATAGCCGTCAAAAACGACCTTATTATGGGTAAGTTTGAACACGTAGTCATTGGCCGTGATCTCCACGGTAGTGACATCCAAGGTTTTATTGGACATCTGACAGGCGACAAAGCGGCTCCAGATCAGTTTATACAAACGGTACTGCTGGGGTGTCAGACTGTCCTTGATACGATCGGGGACGAGATTGACATCGGTAGGACGGATAGCTTCATGCGCATCCTGTGCATTTTTAGATTTGGTAAAGACATTGGGTGAGGACGGACAATATTCCTTGCCGTAGGTTTTGACGATATAATCGCGGGCCGATTGAGCGGCATCATCCGAGATGCGTAAGGAGTCGGTACGCATATAGGTGATCAGACCGGTAGAGCCGACCCCATCGATATCGATACCTTCATACAACTGCTGGGCGGTACGCATGGTGATCTCGGGGCGGAAGCCAAAGCGTCTGGAAGCTTCACGCTGGAGAGTCGAGGTAATATAGGGCGGCATGGGTTTGACCGTTTTTTTCTTTTTGGTAATATCCGAAACGATATACTGCGCCCCGTCCAAGGCGGCGACAACCGCATCGGTCTGCTCTTTATTTTTCAGTTCGATCTTGCCGTTGCGATCGCCGTAGAAATTGGCCACATATTTGGCCTTACCTACGCCCTTAAACTGAGCGGCGAGAGACCAATATTCTTCGGGAACGAAGGCTTCGATCTCGCGTTCGCGATCGCAGAGCATACGCACAACGACCGACTGGACACGACCGGCCGAGAGACCCTTCTTGATTTTTTTCCACAGAAAGGGGCTGATCTTATAGCCGACCAGACGGTCGAGCACGCGGCGGGCTTGTTGGGCATCGACCATGTCCTGATTGATGCAAGCGGGGTGCTTCATGCCTTCCAGTACGGCTTTTTTGCTGATCTCATTAAAAGTAACGCGGTTTTTCTTGGTAGTATCCAGCCCCAGCATATAGGCCAGATGCCACGAAATGGCTTCACCCTCTCGATCCGGGTCGGTTGCCAGAAAGACGGCGTCGCATTTGGCGGCCTTCTTTTTGATGTCGTTGATGACGTCTTTTTTCCCGCGCATCATAATATACTTAGGCTTAAAATCGTTATCCACATCCACACCTAAGGAGCTGACGGGAAGGTCACGCACATGGCCGACCGAGGCTACGACCTCGTAGTCTTTTCCGAGATATTTTTTTATCGTACCTGCCTTGGCAGGCGACTCCACAATCACAAGTTTTGCCATGGTTCCTCCTAAATGGTGAATGTTTTCGAAAGGGCATAACTGCCACCGGGCTTCTCGGTTATTATGCCTCGAATCTGCAAATCTGTCAACAGTAAAATGATATTTGACAGTTCAATTTTTGTTTTTAAGGATAATTCCGTCATGTCGGCATCGCCATTCATCAGCACATCGATAATGGCTTGCTGCTGGTCGTTTTCCGCGACAGGATCCGGTACGGCGGGCTCTGCCGGTTTGTGATTGGCAAAGATATATCCGTACTCCTCCAACACGTCCATGGCCGATTCCACCAGTTTTGCGCCGCTGCGGATCAACCGATTCGGGCCCATGCTTTGGCGGACGTCAACATCGCCGGGGATGGCAAAGACATCACGGTTATATTGCACGGCCCATTTCGTCGTAATCAAGGAACCGCTTTTCTCGGGAGACTGGACGTGGAGCACGCCGTTGGCCATGCCGGCGATCAGGCGGTTTCTTGGCTGAAAGTTGCCGCCGAGGGGTGGCGTACCGGGGAGAAATTCGCTGATGACGCATCCGTTTTCGGCAATCTGCCAATACAGGTTATACTGGGAATTGGGATAAATGACATCGATTCCGCCGGGTAGGATGGCCACGGTTTTCCCTTTGCTGCCAAGGGCGGCACGGTGGGCGGTAGCGTCGATCCCGTCGGACATACCGCCGATGATGGTGCAACCGATTTCGGCCAGATCGGCCGTGATCTGTTCGGCCATACGGCGGCCGTAAACGGTCATGTTACGGGTACCGGCCACGGCAATTTGTAGGATCGAATCCCGCCAAACCGGCTCACCCTTACAAAAGAGCAGTACGGGCGGGTCGTCCATAGTCTTGAAATTTTCCGGATAGTCCTCATCCCAATAGGTTGTCATCCATACATCGTTCTTCTCACAATAGCCGAGGATCGGCTCAATGGTGGTGAGCGTTTTATTATTCAGAAGTTTTTGGATCAGATCGGGCGAGAGTAATCCGCATTGGCGCAGTTGTGATTCCGTTGCCGCAAAAACGGCTTCGACCGAACCGAAATATTCGATAAGAGGCAAGGTGTTCCGATTGGCCGGTGACATCAACGCCACAAGCCAGACGAGATAAGCCAGTGAGCTTTGTTCCATTATTTTGACATCTCCCACATAATTATGGAAGCGGCAACCGAAGCATTTAATGACTCGGTATTTTGCTTCATGGGAATATAGATCCGGTGCTCACAGCAAGAAACGGCTTGGTCGGACAGACCGTTACCCTCGTTCCCGATCCAGACGGCACAGGCGTTCGGCAAGGGATGCTCCGAGATCGATTGCGCATCTTTCCCGACGACGGCGGCATAGGATGGAATACGGTTTTGTATCAGATACTCCGATAAATCTGCCGCGGATGGAAAAGATTGGACGGGAACACGAAAAGCGGCGCCCATACTGCCACGCAGTACTTTAACCGAATAGATATCGCAGCCGCCGACAAAGAAGACACCGTCGATGCCGAAAGCGGCGGCCGAGCGCAGGATGGCGCCGGCGTTGCCGGGGTTTTGCAGGTTTTCGCATACGATATATTTACCGTGTTCATTCATATAAATCCTCGTATCGGGAACACGGCAAACCGCCAGAATGCTTTGGGGGGTATCCATCGTGCTGGCCCGCTCGATGGCAGTCGTTGGGGCGCTATACACGGGAACGTTACGGGATTCCAGTGTTTGGATCAAATCGGCAATGGATTGGATGCGGGACTGATCAACAAGAGCCGACACGACATCCATTCCGGCTGACAGTGCTTCCTGCAGCAGTACATCCCCCTCAACCATAAAGACACGGTCTCGGGCGCGGATTTTTGCACGGGACAGCGAGTTATAATATTTAATTGTCGGATTGACCGGACTGGATATGTAAAGCATGTGCAAAGCCCCCTTTTCCCTTTATTATATACGTAACCGAGAAAAAAGCAAATTTTTTTTATAAACTTTTCACATGTTTTTCACATGCAGACCATAGTGTTATCATAATCCTCGTGCATAATATAGTTATCACAACAAGGAGAAAACAAATATGGAAGACAATAATAATCTGTTTCAGTCACAGCCAATAGATCCCGTTATTTCGGTGGAGCCTATCCATGAACCGGAGAAGAAAAAGAGCCACTCGGCCAAAACGCCGATTGCTCTCATTTTAATTATTTCGCTACTGGCCTCTACCCTGCTTGGGCTTGGCGGCGGTGTTGTTGGCTACTATTTCATGCATATGCGCCAAAATCCCGGTACACCGTCACAGGGCGGCAGCAGTGGGGATATCCACATCAACTCGACCCCCATTGAGTTGTCGGAGGAGTCCTATAATCGTGCTGCGGTCGTGCAAAAGGTATACAGCAGTGTGGTAGAGATTACGACCTCGTCGGTCAACACCTCCATGTTTATGCCGCAGCAAGTGCTCAGCGGTGCGGGCAGCGGTGTGATCATCACGACTGACGGTTATATAGTGACCAATCATCATGTCGTGGACGGCGCTTCAGGCATTGAAGTGTCGCTGGCCAACGGAGAAACTTACAAAGCACAGTTGGTGGCATCCGATGCCAAGACCGACCTGGCGGTCATCAAGATCGAGGCAACCGATCTGAACGCGGCGACGTTTGGCGATTCTTCGCAGTTGGTGGTCGGGCAGACGGTATTGGCCATCGGCAATCCGCTCGGTTCACTGGGCGGAACGGTGACCGAGGGCATCATCAGCGCCTTAGATCGGGAGATCACCATTGAGAAAGAGTCGATGACGCTGTTGCAGATCAGTGCGGCTGTTAACCCCGGCAACTCAGGCGGCGGTTTGTTTGACGAACAGGGCAACCTGATCGGCATTGTTAACGCCAAAGTCAGCACCGATTCGAGCGGCGATCCGATCGAAGGACTGGGGTTTGCCATTCCTGCCAATATTGCGCGGCAGGTTTCGGGGGAATTGATGGATCACGGCTATGTGACCGGACGGGTCGCACTTGGTGTGACCTTGATCCACATTGCCGATGAACGCACGGCTATGATGTATCGGGTATCCAAGACCGGTATTTATATTCTGCAGGTAGAAAGCAATTCCAATGCCTCCAATGCGGGGCTTCGCTCCGGTGACTATCTGGTGCGCATCAACGATACCGACATCACCTCGACACAAGACGTAGAAAAGATACTGGAGGGCATCTCCCCCGGTGATACGTTACAAATCACCATTGAGCGGGGCGGGCAGGAAAAGACGGTGGAAGTCTTTATGGCCGAATCGACCAACTAATATCATGCAAGCCTTTGCCCGATTCGGGCAAAGGCTTGTTCCCTATTGCGAAAAAATTCTTTTTCATTTATAATAGATCATGGAGGGAATTTGTATGTATAAACTGTTGATTGTTGACGATGAAGAAAATATCCGTAAATTGATACATAAATATGCCGAATATGAAGGGCATGAGGTCACCGAAGCGGAAAATGGGATGCAGGCGGTTGACTTGGTGAGAAAAAACAGTTTTGATCTGATCGTCATGGATGTCATGATGCCTGAACTGGACGGATTTTCGGCGGCGGCTGAGATTCGCAAAATGAAAGATACCCCCATTATCATGTTCTCGGCGCGCGGCGAGGAATACGACCGTATCCACGGCTTCATGGCGGGGATCGACGATTATGTGGTAAAACCCTTTTCCCCCAAGGAATTGATGCTTCGTATTCAGGCCATTTTATCCCGTCGGATGCAGCATACCGACCGTTCCGATGTCTTCGAGGCAGAAGGACTTAAGATCGACTTTACCAGCCGCATCGTGACCATTGACGGCGAACGCGCCAATCTGTCCCCCAAAGAATATGAATTGCTGTTCTATATGGTGCGCAATCGTAACATCGCCCTATACCGCGAAAAACTATTGAGCGAAGTGTGGGGATATGACTTTTTCGGCGATGACCGCACATTGGATACCCACATCAAATTATTACGGAAAAGCTTAGGGGTTTACAGTAAATTTATTGTGACACTCAGAGGGGTGGGATACCGTTTTGAAACATAAACAGCACCGTATCGGGATCCGTCCCAAACTTTTTGCCTGCTTCGCCCTTTTTGTAGCTCTTACATTATCCTTATTGTGGGTGTTGCAGGTCGTTTTCCTAGATGATTTTTATCGCTTGATCAAGACCAATTTAATCAAAAAAACAGCCACCGTTATTACTCACAATCTGGACAAGTCCCCCGAGGAACTGCAAACGTTGGTGACTCGCATTTCGCAAAACGGCGAATTGTGCATTGTTGTCTATGATCTCAACGATAACGGCGCCTACCTCGCCGATTCGGACGTGCTGGTGAGTTGTCTGGTTCATAAACTTATGCCGTACGACCGCTATCATATGTGCATGGATGCTCAACAAAACGGCGGCGAATCGCTGGAATTATTTGAGGGGGACAGTTTTCGAAACCCCCACTACGATAACGATCATTTTCACGGCAACGTTCCACAAAACGATCCCGGTATGTATGACAGCCTGATGTATATCCGTGTGCGGGAAAATGCGATCGGACACAACATTGCCATTATGATCAACGGCACCATTGTTCCGGTTGATGCCACGGTACACACCTTGATCAATCAGATGATGATCATTACCATTATTTTGTTATTGTTAGCGGGGGCATTTGCCTGGATCTTGTCCCGCTTGATTGCCAAGCCGATCTCCAAACTTAACAACAGCGCCAAGGCCTTAGCCGCCGCCAACTACAATGTATCTTTCCAAGCCAGCGGCTATCGGGAAATTGAAGAGTTATCCGACTCGCTTACTGTTGCCGCCCAAGAACTCAATAAGGTAGACGAGTATCGACGGGAATTGCTGGCTAACGTTTCACACGATATGCGCACTCCCCTCACTCTCATTTCGGGCTACGGCGAGGTTATGCGGGACATTCCCAGTGAAAACAATGCCGAAAATCTGGATATCATCATTTCCGAGGCCAAGCGGCTGACCGCCTTAGTCAATGACATGATTGAACAGACCCAGTATACCGACGGAACGATACATCTTGATAAAACAACGATGGATCTGTCGGCCAGTCTTGAGGAAATTGCCTTACGGTACCGTAAATTTACGAAAAATGACGGCATAACCATCCATACCGATATTGCTGAGGGCATACATGTTTATGCCGACCCGATCAAATTGAACCAAGCCATATACAATCTGCTTAACAATGCTCTGACCTATACTGACAAGCATATCTACATTACATTAAAAAGTATAGGACATTGTGCCTATGTGGAAATTCGGGATACGGGCGAAGGGATTGAAGAAGACAAATTGCCGCACATCTGGAATCGCTATTACAAGATCGACAAGCAACATCGACGTGCTTCGCATGGATCGGGGCTTGGATTGTCCATTGTTAAGCACATTCTGGAGTTGCATGAAGCGAAATACGGAGTTACCAGCCGCGTTGGTGAAGGCAGTTCTTTCTGGTTCTCCCTACCCCAAGAATAACCGCACCGAGAGGACGGAAAAGATAAAGGCAGCCAGATCGGCGATCAAGCCGCAGGTTAGGGCGTGGGGCAACTTCTTTACCCCTGCCGCACCGCTATAGAGCGCATAGGTATAAAAGGTGGTTTCCGAAGATGCGGCCAAGACACTGGCCATGCGTCCGACCGCACTGTCGGCACCATATACGCTTAAATATTCCGATAATTGTGCGATACTGCCCGATCCCGAGATCGGACGCAAAATGGCAAGCGGAACCAGTTCCGGCGGGATACCGACTCTATGACAAATCGGAGAAAGCAATTCCGTCAACCCCTCTACCGCACCGGAACTTCGAAACATATTCAGTGCGGTTACCATAAGCAGTAATGTGGGAGCAACACCCCAAAGAGCCGAAAGTCCCTCTTTGGCTCCCTCGGTAAAGGCATCCATAATATTTACTTTTTTTATCATGCCAAGAATCAGGATTCCTAAAATAGCAAGCGGAATTAGGTATGATATGATCTTCATTTTCGTGATAATATCTTGATCAGGAGGATACCGATAAGGGCGGAAGCAAAGGATGTGACCCATACGGGCAACAGAATATCGGCCGGCATAGCCGAGCCGGATGAGGCGCGCATACTGATAACGGTTGTGGGGATCAATTGAATAGAGGCGCCGTTGAGAACACAGAACACGGCCATAGCTGAGGTCGCTTTCCCCTCGGAACGTTTCCCCATACGACGCATAGCGGCAAGCCCCGCGGGAGTGGCCGCATTACCGATCCCGATCATATTGGATACGATGTTGGTTGTCATATGCCCCAAGGTTTCTTCGTCCTTTTCATCCCGAAACAAAATACGCGTCACCGGTCGCAACCATTTGGATAGTATTTTCAGCAAACCGGCCCGCTGTGCGACACGAAACAAGCCGCTCCAAAGCGTCATGGTACCGATCAAGCCGACACAAAGGGTTACGGCATCCTGTGCACCGCTCAAGGTTGCCGACAATAAGGCTTCGCCATTGCCGGAGATAACCGCTACAACACAGGATATCAGCATGAGAGCCAGCACAATATAGATAAGCATCCCAATTCCTCCAAAAAATGTAATTTCCTATTGACGGAATTTGTCGAAATGTGATACAGTATAGATAAAGGAAGGTGGAAATTATGAAAGCAACCGGCATTGTCAGACAGGTCGATGAACTCGGTCGTATCGTATTGCCTATTGAATTGCGCAGAAAAATGGATATCAACATAAAAGATCCCCTTGAAATTTATGTAGACGATGATGCAATCATTCTCAAAAAGTATCAAGCAGGATGTATATTTTGTGGTAACGCACAGGTGGTAAACTACAAAGGGAAAAATATTTGTCCCGACTGCATCAAAGAGATGTACGAACAGGTATAAAAATAGCCGGAAAACAATGTTTTCCGGCTATTTTTATAACGATAATCCATCGTGAAACGCTTGCCCGACCTTCTCGCCCATACTCCAATAGGCATGGTTCATGGAATCATAGATGATGGGTTGTAATTTGGCAGGATCAACCTTGCCTTTTTCATTCAAAATACTTTCCTCTGCGCTGACGTTGACGATCTCGCCAACCAATCGGCAGGTTTCTTTATCATAAGATTTGACCTTGCACTCCAGCGCCATCGGCAACTCTTCAAAAAGCGGCGCATCCACAAACTCACTCTTTATGACATGCCAGCCGGTTTTCATCATTTTATCGGGATGATCCTGTCCCGATACGATACCGACATAATCACAAGCGATCCGAGTCGGTTCCGTCCCCATGCTTACCGTAAAGGCATTACGCTTTACAAGATTATCTGCCGTTTTATGGGTATCATCAATACAAATGGTGATCTCGGTTTCCTCGGTGATCCCGCCCCATGCGGCGTTCATGGCATTGGGCGTGCCATCCTCGTTATAGGTGCCGATAATAAAGACCGGCTGAGGATACAGTTGCGGCTTAGCGCCGAAATTTTTACGCATGATAAACCCTCCTTTTTAAGCAGTATACCAAAATATTTGATAAATGAAAAGATATTCTTTGTATTTTACGCAGGATATGCTATAATTTTCTTAGAGGTGATACCACGATGACTCTTTCTCCTGAAGATTATCAAGAGCCGGCTTGTCCGCTATGTATGGATACCGATCCGGTGCAACGAATTCCCGTTGCCCGTATCATTCAAAAATTAGATGCGTTCTTAAACCGCAACGATTACCCCTCAGCACTCAACCATCTGAATTACTGGGTGGATGAGGCGACTGCCGTTCATGACGAGAACGGTCTGCTCTCCTTATACAATGAACGCATGGGGCTTTATCGCAAAATCAGCAAAAAGGAACAAGCCGTTGCCGACGCACAGGCGGCGCTTCTTCTTGTATCCAAATTAGACCTTGATAACAGCAAGACGGGCGGTACAACGCTTCTCAATGCGGCCACGGTATACAAGTCGTTCCAAATGGCAGAACAAGCGTTACCCCTATACGAAAAGGCTTTGGCTGTATTTGAACAAGTGCTCTCCCCTGCCGATTCTTTGTTTGGCGGGTTATATAACAACATGGGATTAGCTTTAGTGGATCTGAAACAGTATGATCGGGCCAATGAGTATTATAGCAAGGCGCTGAATATTATGGCTCACATTGAGAACGGTGCGCTTGAGCAGGCCATTACCTATCTGAACATGGCTGACGCAACGGTGGCGCAATACGGATTTGAGGCGGCATCGGGCACGGTTGAGGATTATATTTTAAAAGCACAGGATCTGCTGGAAGACGAGACTTTGCCTCGTAACGGGTATTATGCTTTCGTGGCCGAGAAATGCGCGCCGTCTTTCCGCTATTACGGGCATTTCTTTTATGCCAAGCAATTGGAAGAACGGTCAAGGAGGATTTATGAAGGGGCTTGAGTTATCCCGTCAATACTACCGAACCTACGGCGCACCCATGATTCATGAGCAGTTCCCGCATCTGGAGTCCTTGATTGCGGTTGGTTTAGCGGGAAGCGGATCGGAGTGTTACGGGTTTGACGATATCATCTCGCAGGACCATGACTTTGAGCCCGGTTTTTGCCTGTTTCTTCCGGATGAGGAGGTAATCAGCCGTCAAGATGCCTTTGCCCTTGAGCGGGCGTATGACAAGTTACCCAAAGAATTTATGGGGGTTACACGGCTCAGACAGGCGCCGGTAGGCGGCAATCGGCACGGTGTGATCCGCATTGCGGATTTTTACCGCAACAAGATTGGGTTTGAGAATGGATTTTCCCGTTTATATGATTGGTTTTCGGTTCCGGAATTTTCAATTGCCGAAGCGATCAACGGTGACGTGTTTCGGGATGATTACGGACAGTTTTCCCGCATTCGTCAATCGCTTATGCAGATTCCCGAAGATGTGAGGAAAAAGAAGTTAGCCGGCGCATTGCTGATCATGGCACAGGCGGGACAATACAATTATTCGCGCTGTTTGGCACACGGAGAGAGCGGTGCGGCACAGTTAGCCATTCATGAATTTGTTAATCAAACCATGCGCACCATCTTCCTGTTAAATGGAAAATTTGCTCCGTTCTACAAGTGGTCATTCCGAGCCATGAAATCCCTTCCCCTGCTTGCCAACCATACGCAGGGGCTCGAATTTTTAATTTCGAGCGCCAACGATGCAGACACTTCCGCAAAGAAGACGGAGCGCATCGAAGCCATTGCCAAAGATGTGGTGGATGTTTTACACAGGCAAGGGCTTTCAACCTTATCCCACACCGATTTGGAAATGCAGGCATATGAAGTGAATCGGACCATTTCTGACGGTAATTTACGGAACGAACATATTTTATTTGCATTATAAAAGAAGCCGAAACGGAAATCCGTTTCGGCTTCTTAATTGTTTAATTATTCTTTATCCTTGGGAATCTCAGCAGGGGCTTCCTTTTTGATGTTCAGGATCACATTCACAAGGATGCCCAGAATCAGAGCGCAGGCGATCGAGGTGATGGTCACACCGCCGAAGGTCAGCGACAAGCCGCCGATACCGGCAATCAAAATAACCGACACTACGAATACGTTCTTGTTCTGCTCCAGATCCACCTTCTGAACCATCTTCAAACCGGAAACGGCAATGAATCCATAGAGGGTCATGCAGACGCCGCCCATAACGCAGTTCGGGATGGTGCTCAAGAAAGCAACGAAGGGAGAAACAAAGGAGATCAGAATGGTCATGATCGCAGCCGTCGTAATGGTGATAACCGAAGCATTACGGGTGATGGCTACACAACCAACCGACTCACCGTAAGTGGTGTTCGGGCAACCGCCAAACAAAGCACCGGCCATTGAGCCAACACCATCGCCCAACAGTGTGCGGGAAAGCCCCGGCTCTTCGAGCAGGTTCTTCCCAATGATCGTAGAGAGGTTCTTATGGTCAGCAATATGCTCAGCAAAAACAACGAAAGCAACCGGAACATAGGCGGCAGCAATGGTACCGATATAGGTCCATTCAAAGTCCTTCACGCCATCCATAGCCGTAACGAAGGTGAAGTCGGGCATGGAAACGAAGGTGCCGAAGGTAACGCCATCGGCAAAGAGAGCCTTAAATGCGCCGAAGTTAATGACTTTCAGAGCATCCACACCGGTAGCATCGCCAATGAGTGTGAAGATCAAAGCCACGACATAACCGGCCAAGATGCCGATGATGAAGGGGATCAGTTTGGCCATTTTCTTGCCGTAATGCGAGCAGAGAATGACAACGAACAGGGTAACCAAAGCACAAACAAGTGCCACATAAGGCGAGCAGACCGAAGCGCCGTCGACCTGCAAGCCGCCCTTGAGCATATCGCCCACGGCATTGCCGGCCAAGGACAGACCGATAATAGCAACGGTAGGTCCGATAACGACGGCGGGCATCAATTTCTCGATCCAAGCAACGCCGACAGCCTTAACGATAAGAGCGATGACCACATAGACCAGACCGGCAAAGACCGCGCCGATAATCAGGCCGAGGTAACCCATGCCCATCGAGGTGGCGCCGGCAAAGGCGGCCAACATCGAGCCGATAAAGGCAAAGGACGAGCCGAGGAATACCGGGCTCTTAAAACGGGTAAACAACTGATAGATCAGGGTACCGACACCGGCGCCGAACAGGGCGGCCGATTGTGACATGCCGTTGCCGATGATCGCAGGAACCGCAATGGTAGCCGCCATGATGGCGAGCACCTGCTGGAACGCAAAAACGATCAGCTGGCCGAATTTCGGCTTGTCATCCAGATTGTAGATGAGATTCATTTTCTTCCTCCAATTTTATTTTCTTTATTAACACGGGATCGCTCCCGAATTAACCGATTTGATACAGGCAAACGCCCGTTTCCTCGTCCACTCCCTCAATCATGACCGAAACCAATTCTTCATGCGAGGTGGGAATATTTTTCCCAACAAAATCGGGACGAATGGGCAATTCCCGATGCCCACGATCCACCAGTACAGCCAATTGAATGGATTTGGGACGACCGTAATTGAACACGGCTTCAATCGCCGCACGTGCCGTGCGACCGGTATAGATCACATCATCGACAATGATCACGTTTTTATCTTCAATCGCACAGGGAAATTCGCTCGACTCGGTGATCGGCAGTTCTTCGGTCAGGTCATCCCGATAACGGGTAATATCAATATGCCCCATCGGCACATCAACCCCCTCAAACCGTTTCAGATTCTCCGCCAACATACCCGCCAATGGAATGCCTCTGCGCTTGATTCCCAACAGGCAAATATCCGATACGCCTCGATTTTTCTCGATAATCTCGTGGGTAATACGGGCCATGGAGCGACGAATGGCCGCTTCGTCCATAATCTTAGCCTTAAAATTCATGTAAATTCCCCTAAAAAAGGCTTGCCTACGGCAAGCCTCTACATAATTATATTCGCTGATGCAGAAACTTACCGGCATCGCTGTACCGCTTAAAACTTCATCATCAATATGATACCACCATCCCCGTGGCTTGTCAATTATTTTATGAACAAATTATGAAAAAAAGCGACAGAAATCTGTCGCTTTTTATCATACTTTTGAAACAAATCGAAGGAAGGCTTGCTGCCCCTCTTGGTTCCGTTTAAAGACACCGGCATCTTCCAATACCTGCTCAAAGACATGGGCGATCTCCTCTTGGATCACCATATCAAAGGTATCAACGGTAAGATCGGTACGCCTTTCCATAACGTCTTGCATCCACACGGCATGAGAAGCCGTCTGCGGATGATCGGCAAAGGAATCGCCACTGATGTAAACCTGCTTTAGCATCTCCCACTCCTGACGAAGACGCGCCGGCAATACCGCTAAACCCTGTACTTCGATCAGACCGATATTCTCTTTCTTAATATGGTGCAAATTCGCATGGGGATGGAATACGCCGAGCGGATGTTCCGGTGTAGTAATATTATTGCGCAATACCAGATCCAGTTCATACTGTCCCTCTCTCATGCGAGCAATGGGGGTAATGGTATTATGCGGCTCCCCATCGGTATGACTAAAGACAAATGCCGACTCGTCGGTATATTCCCGCCATGCCGCCAGAATTCGCGCCGCCAATTTTGACAAGGCTTTGCGGTCATAGCTCTGCAGACGAATGACCGACATGGGCCATTTTACGATACCGGCCGTAACCTGCGGATAATCGGCAAACGTAAGCGACCGTTCCATCGGCGCTTTGGCCATAGGCAACTCGTGAATTCCACCCTGAAAATGCTCATGGGACAAGATACTGCCGCCCACAATGGGCAGATCGGCGTTAGATCCGACAAAATAATGAGGGAACAACCCTATAAAGTCAAACAACTTGTCAAAGACAGCCGCATCGATCCGCATCGGCTTATGCTCTTGATTCAAAACAATACAGTGTTCATCGTAGTAGACGTAGGGTGAATACTGCAATCCCCATGCTTCTTCATTTACGGTAATCGGAATGATCCGCAGATTCTGGCGAGCCTGTTGGGTGGCGCTGCCAACATACCCCACATTCTCCACACACAAGGCGCAAGCAGGGTAATTACTCGATGCCGTCTTCCCTGCCGCCGCAATATCACGCGGATCCTTTTCGGGTTTCGACAGGTTAATACTCAACTCCAAGGTTCCATACTGTGTTTGGGCATCCCAGCGAACATCACGAGCCACACGCTCGGTGCGAATATAATTGACGTCGCGGCAAAACCGATAAAACCAATCGGTTGCCTCTTTCGGAGATTGCTGATATAAATCATAAAATTTTCGGGAAATGTGCGATGGGCTCTCGGCCACCAAGCCCATCAGCAAAGAATCAAACCGATCGCGATTGCCTTGGGTATCGGAAATTCTTCCTAATCGAACCGCCTCATCACAAAGAAAATCCAACAAACCCTGGATGGACTTTCCTTGATAATCCCCAATGGCAGGCACTCCGCCATCCGGACAAAAGGCGCCATACAATACGTTTAAGCGATAGGTACGCTCGCTTGCCTCAATCAGATCATGCGATATGGCATAATCGACCAAACGATCCAATGCTGTGGCCATCAGTCCACAACCTCCATCGGGCCGTTTCCGACCGATGCAATATAGAAGGCGGCGGTAAGCCCCGTTTCTTTATTATAAAGATCGGCCACATACTTCTTCACCGCTTCGGTATACTTGGCATCGACCAAGGCAACGGCACATCCACCAAAGCCTGCCCCTGTCATGCGGGCACCGATAACACCTTCGCACTCCCACGCATGGTGAACCAGACTATCCAGTTCCTTACCGGTAACCTCATAGTCTTTCTCCAGCGATTTATGGGAAGCATTCATTAAAAGACCGAATTCTTTCAGGTCGTTATTCTCCAAGGCTTTTACGGCACGCTGGGTACGACCGTCCTCGGTAATCGCATGACGGGCACGACGGTAGATGACTTCGGGCATATCCGCCTTCGCCTTTTCCAGCATCTCTTCGCTGGCATCGCAAAGGGTTTCGGTCTCGCCGTATTGGCGCAGGATTTCCAGAGCCTGCGTACATTCTTTCACACGATCATTATATTTCGAATCCTTAAGACCACGCTTCTTGCGGGTATCCATAATCAGAATATCGCACCCATCCAGAGAAAGAGGGGCATACTGATAATCCAAAGAAGCCGTATTGAGATAAATGGCGCAACCTTCTTTACCCATGGCAACAGCAAACTGATCCATAATACCGCAGTTCATCCCAACATAGCCGTTCTCCGCCTTTTGACCGAGAATGGCAATATAGTCATTACTCATGGGAATATCGAAGATCTTACCCAGAGCATAACCGGTAACCACTTCCAAAGATGCCGAGGAAGAAAGACCGGAGCCGTTGGGAATATTGCCATAGACCCACATATCAAAGCCGAAAGGAATTTCCTTTCCTTCCTGAGCCATAGCCCAGATGACGCCGCAAGGATAGGCCGTCCATGTGCGGTTGCTGCGGGGCGCTAACGAATCCAAAGACAATTCATAGATGCCCGACTCGGTAAAGTTCTCAGAGAAAAAGCGCAGTTTGCGATCGGCACGTTTACGAATGGCTACATATGTACCCATAGAAAGGGCACACGGGAAAACATGGCCGCCGTTATAATCGGTATGTTCTCCAATCAAATTGACACGACCGGGCGCAAAAAAGACCTGTACTCCATTAGCATCACCAAAGGATTTGGCGAAACCGCTTAAACATTGTGCTTGATTCATAAAAAGCACCTCCTCTTATTTGTAGTTTACCCGATTTCCTCACAGCGCGCAAGTACACATCGTGTTTGTCACATGGATTTTTGTTGACTTTTTAGCCGCAGGTAGTATATAATGCCAAATAGGGTGGTGAGTCGATGAAGACAACATATAAATACTCCTATAAGACCAAACAAAGCAGTACTCCCCTATATGTATGCAATACCGGCCTGCAGCAGTGCTCGTCGGGCTACTCTTGGGGGCCGGGGGTGCGGGATCATTATTTGATACATTTTGTTTCTTCCGGCAAGGGTATTTTCTGTGTCAACGGGAAGGAATTTCAGTTGCACGGCGGGCAGGCCTTTATTGCCTATCCCAACGAAACGGTATCCTACAGTGCCGACAAGGAGCATCCGTGGGAATATTATTGGGTAGGATTTAACGGTGCCGAAGCCGGATTGATGCTATCCCAGACCGACTTTTCCCCCTCTGACCCCGTTCAGGATTTTAAGGATGACGGCACCTTAGCCGATCTGATTCGGGAGATCTACGACTGCCGCGGCAGCCGAAACTGTGATTCCGTTCGCATGACCGGACGGGTATATCTGCTTTTGGCTTATCTGATCGAGCAGGCCAAACACGCATCCTCAACCACTCCCGAAATATATGCTGTCAAGGCAGCCGAATTTGCCCAAAACAATTACATGCACGGCGTGACCGTTACTGACATGGCTGCTCATGTCGGCATCAGCCGCAGTTGGCTGTATAAGGATTTTTGCCGACAGTTTCACCTTTCCCCGTTTGAATACCTGCAGGGATTGCGCATTGACCGCAGCAAAGCCCTGCTGACCAATACCAAATTGTCTGTAAAGGAGATTGCCTTGTCAGTTGGATTTGACGATCCGTTATATTTTTCGCGGGCATTTAAAAAGGAAACGGGCACATCTCCTCTCACCTACCGACAACAGAAAGACGAATAAAAGAGGCAGGATCTTACGATCCTGCCTTTTCCATTAGAATAAGCCTGTAATTTTTCCGTTTTCGTCCACATCAATGCGTTCGGCCGCCGGAGATTTGGGCAGACCCGGCATTGTCATGATATCACCGGTCAGTACCACAACAAAGCCCGCACCGGCAGAGACCTTTACCTTTTTAATAGTTACGGTAAAGTCTTCAGGGGCACCGAGTTTCGTAGGATCATCTGAGAAACTGTACTGGGTTTTTGCCATGCAGACCGGACAAGAACCAAAGCCCAGTTCTTCCAATCGGGCAATCTGTTTCTTAGCCGCAGGCTCCACAACGATACCTTTACCGCCGTATACCTTTTTTACGACCGCTTCAATCTTTTCGGTGATCGAACCGGTTGATTCATAGGCAAAGGTAAAGTTACCGGTTTCCTCGTCGCACAAACGCACCACTTCACGAGCCAGCGCCTCGCCACCCTTGCCGCCATCAGCCCATACGGTAGACAGAACGGTATTGACGCCCAGTTGGCGGCATTTTTCAATAATGAAATCAATCTCGACATCGGTATCGGTCGGGAAACGATTGACCGCCACCACGCAAGGCAACTGATAGACATTCTTAATGTTCGAGACATGGCGCAACAGGTTCGGAATTCCCTTTTCCAGCGCTTCGATATCCTCATGATTCAGCGATGTCTTCGGCAATCCACCATGCATCTTAAGAGCACGAACGGTAGCCACCACGACAACGGCATCCGGCGTAAGACCCGCCATACGACACTTGATGTCCAGGAATTTTTCAGCACCGAGGTCAGCACCGAATCCGGCTTCGGTAACGGTATAGTCGCCCATCTTAAGCGCCAATTTGGTAGCCATGACCGAGTTACAGCCATGGGCAATATTGGCAAAGGGGCCGCCATGCACAAAGGCAGGAGTGCCTTCCAGTGTTTGTACCAGATTGGGCTTCATGGCATCTTTAAGCAGTGCCGTCATAGCCCCTGCCGCCTTAAGCTGACCGCAGGTGACCGGCTGATCATCATAGGTATAACCAACAATGATGCGAGAGAGTCGTTCCTTCAGGTCGGTAATCGAATCTGACAGGCACAAGACTGCCATAATCTCACTGGCTACGGTAATATCAAATCCGTCTTCACGGGGTACACCGTTGGCCTTGCCTCCCATGCCGTCAACCACAAAGCGGAGCTGACGATCGTTCATATCCACACAGCGCTTCCATGTGATTTTACGCACATCAATACCCAAGGCATTGCCCTGCTGAATATGGTTGTCCAACATGGCGGCCAAGAGATTGTTGGCCGCGCCGATGGCGTGGAAATCTCCGGTAAAATGCAGATTGATATCTTCCATAGGCACGACCTGCGCATAACCGCCGCCGGCCGCACCACCCTTTACGCCAAAGACGGGGCCGAGAGAGGGCTCACGCAGAGCGACGGTGACATCCTTACCGATGCGGCGCAGTCCGTCGGCCAAGCCGATGGTGGTGGTCGTCTTTCCTTCACCCGCAGGTGTGGGGGTGATGGCTGTGACAAGAATCAATTTTCCGTTTTCACGGTTGGTCTCCTGTAACAAGGAAGGATCGATTTTTGCCTTGTATTTGCCGTATTGCTCTACGTACTTCTCATCAACATGGGCTCGTTTTGCAATTTCGGTAATGGGCTCCATCTGGCAGCTTTGAGCAATTTCAATGTCGGAAAGATATGCCATTCTCATGCACTCCTAACTTATTTAAAATAATGAACTGCTGCTTCAAACATACGGATATCGTAATTACCGGGTACATTCTGATACAGACCGTCACCAATACGCTCACTATGCCCCATCTTACCAAAGACACGACCGTCGGGTGAAGTAATACCCTCAACCGCATAGATCGAACCGTTGGGATTAAAGTGAACGTCGGCAGTCGCATTGCCGTCCAGATCCACATACTGGGTAGCGATCTGACCGTTTTCGGCCAGTTTTCTCACCAGTTCCTCATCGGCAAGGAAACGCCCCTCGCCGTGAGAGATGGCCACGTTATACACATCCCCCACCTGCGTCAGCGCCAACCAAGGAGATTTGTTCGAAGCCACACGGGTACGAACGATGCGGGACTGGTGGCGACCGATGGTATTATAGGTCAAGGTCGGGCAGGAAGCATCGGTATCGATGATCTTACCGTAAGGGACCAGACCCAATTTAATCAGTGCTTGGAATCCGTTACAGATACCGCACATCAAACCGTCACGGTTCTCGAGCAGTTCGGTAACTCCCTCTTTTACAGCGCCGTTGCGGAAGAATGCCGTAATAAACTTACCGCTTCCGTCCGGCTCATCGCCACCCGAAAAACCACCGGGTACAAACACAACCTGAGAATTTTTCAGGCTCTTAACAAAACGCTCTACGCTATCCTGAATCCCGCTCGCCGACAGGTTATTGATAACCAGAATTTCAGGCTCGGCACCGGCATCTCGCACAGCCTTGGCGCTGTCATACTCGCAGTTGGTACCGGGGAACACCGGAATGAGCACCTTAGGCTTAGCCACACGAATGGCAGGCGCTTTACGCTCCTTGCTCTCAAAGGAGAAGTTGCATAGTGGAGTCTTGGCGTCAGGAATATTGCAACTAAAGACACTCTCCAGTTTATCCTCATACACACCGAGCAATTCCGACAGAGTAATGCTTTCTTTGCCGCGGCAGATACAGTCGGCATCGGTAACTTCGCCAAGATACTTCGCATTGGCAATCTCGTCGGTAGTTTCTACAACGAAAGAGGCATAGCCGTAACCAAACAAGGTCTGATTATCCATAGCGGTATCCACATTCACACCAAGGCCGTTACCAAAGGCCATCTTCATGATCGCCTCAGCGATACCTCCCAGTCCAAGGGTATAACAGGATACCACCTTACCGGCACGCATCAGTTCGGTAACTTGGGCAAAAACCTTAAGTAAAGAATCGGTCTTAGGCAATCCGTTCTCATCATACTCGGGAGAGATCACATACAGGCGATTTCCCGCCTTTTTCAGTTCGGGAGAAACCATATGCTGTAATTTATCGGTCGTAACAGCAAAAGAAACTAAGGTAGGCGGCACATCGAGATTTTCAAAGGAGCCGCTCATCGAGTCTTTACCGCCGATCGAACCGATCTGCAGTTCTTTTTGAGCCTTAAAGGCACCAAGCAGAGCCGCTAACGGCTTACCCCAACGGCGGGAATCCTTGCCGGGCTTTTCAAAATACTCTTGGAAGGTCAAATACACATCTTCAAAAGATGCACCGCAGGCAATCAGCTTACAAACCGACTCCACAACTGCCAAATAGGCCGAGTGATAGGGGCTCTTTTCTGCGATAAAGGGATTATATCCCCACGACATGAGAGATACATCATCGGTATGTTTCTGCTCTACCGAAATCTTCTGTACCATGGCCTGCACCGGTGTCAACTGATGCTTGCCGCCAAAGGGCATAAAGACCGCACCGGCACCGATGGTCGAGTCAAATCGCTCCGAAAGGCCACGCTTCGAGCAGATATTCAGATCGGCAGCCATGGCCTTGAAGTTGCTTGCAAAATCACCGCTTATCTTCTTGGCAAAGACTTCGGGTTTGGCCGGACGAATATTGATATGCTTCGATGCACCGTTGGAGTTAAGGAATTCACGGCTGATATCGACGATCTTTTTTCCGTTCCAGTTCATGACCAGACGGGCTTCTTCCTGCACCACCGCTACCGGACAAGCCTGCAGATTTTCCATAGCGGCCAGAGCCAAAAAGGCTTCAACATTTTCCTTCTCGACCACTACTGCCATACGTTCCTGCGATTCACTGATGGCCAGTTCGGTACCGTCAAGGCCTTCATATTTCTTAGGAACGGCATTCAGATCAATCTCCAGCCCGTCGGCTAATTCACCGATGGCAACCGAAACACCGCCGGCACCAAAGTCATTACAACGTTTGATCATCTTAGTAGCGGTAGCGTTACGGAACAAACGCTGGAGTTTACGTTCTTCGGGGGCATTCCCCTTTTGCACTTCCGCTCCGCAGGTTTCTACCGAGTGGGCGTTATGGGCTTTGGAAGAACCGGTAGCGCCACCGATACCGTCACGGCCGGTACTGCCGCCAAGCAAGATAACCACATCACCGGCAGACGGACGCTCACGACGCACATTCTCCTGCGGTGCCGCCGCAATAACTGCACCGATCTCCATGCGCTTGGCCGCATAGCCGGGATGATAGAGTTCATCCACTATGCCGGTTGCCAGACCGATCTGGTTACCGTAAGAAGAATAGCCGGCCGCAGCCGTTGTCACGATCTTGCGCTGAGGCAACTTGCCTTGAATGGTCTCATTTACCGGTTTGAGCGGATCGGCCGCACCGGTCACACGCATCGCGCCGTAAACATACGAACGCCCAGACAGCGGATCACGGATGGCGCCGCCGATACAGGTGGCCGCACCGCCGAACGGTTCGATCTCGGTCGGGTGATTATGTGTTTCATTTTTAAAGAGCAACAACCACGGCTCGGTCACGCCGTCAACCGTAACATCAATTTTAACAGTGCAGGCATTGATCTCTTCCGATTCATCGAGTTTATCCAGTTTGCCGTTTTTCTTGAGATACTTCACCGCAACCGTTGCCAGATCCATCAAGCAGACCGGTTTGGTACGGCCGATCTCTCGACGGACAGCCAGATACTCTTCGTATGTGGACTGCAATAACGTATCCTCAAACACCACCGAATCAATCTCGGTGAGGAAGGTCGTATGGCGGCAATGATCCGACCAATAGGTATCGATCATGCGAATTTCGGTAATGGTAGGATCCCGATGCTCACTGCGGAAATACTCCTGACAGAAAGCGATATCATCGGCATCCATAGCCAACCCGTAGTCTTGAACAAAAGCCTCCAAGCCCTCACGATCCAACTGGCAGAATCCGTCCAAGATGCGAACCTCGGTCGGGATTTCGTAATTGGCGGTCAAGGTTTCGGGTTTATCCAAGGAGGCTTCACGCGCCTCTACCGGGTTGATGACATACTTTTTAATCTCTGCCACCTGTGCATCATTCAAATCCCCCGACAAAATATACACCTTTGCCGTGCGCACCGTCGGACGATCGCCCTGCGAGATGATCTGGATACACTGCGCCGCCGAATCGGCACGCTGATCAAACTGACCCGGCAGATACTCTACCGCAAATACAGTATCGTTGTCAGCACAGGTAAAGTCGGAACTGACCGTATCCAGCTGCGGCTCGGAAAAAACAGTCTGTTCGGCATAAGCAAACAGTTCGGGAGTAATGTTCTCTGCGTCATACCGATTGAGGATGCGAACATCGGTCAAGTTTTCAATTCCAAGAAGCGAACGGGCATCGCTTAGCAATGACTTGGCTTCAGCCGCCAGTTCCTTCTTTTTTTCTACATATACACGATAAACCATTTTATTCCTCCGAAATTGCCTGCAACGCACGAGCGCCGATATCGTGGCGCCAATAGGCGTTTTCAAAATCAACCCGATCCACCAATGCGTAGGCATCGGCAATCGCCTGCTCAAGGCTGTCGGCCACCGCCGTACAACCCAGTACACGGCCGCCGTTGGTTACAATTTTACCATCCTTTTTCGCGGCACCCGCCACATAGACCTGTTCCTCAATATCTCGGGGGATGGTCATAACAAAGCCTTTTTTATAGGCCGTGGGGTAACCCTCAGATGCCATAATGACACAGCAAGCATGAGCATTCTTAAACGTTACATCAATCTGATCCAAGGTACCGTTGGTAACGGCCTGCATAACCGTCAGCAGATCGCTCTCAAGCAGGGGCAATACTACCTGCGTTTCGGGATCGCCGAAGCGGCAATTATATTCAATGACCTTCGGGCCGTTGGGTGTCAGCATCAAACCGAAATACAAGCACCCCTTAAAAGTACGTCCCTCCTCATTCATAGCGTGAATGGTAGGCAGGAAAATCTTTTCCATACACTCATCGGCAATCGCCTTGGTGTAGTAGGGATTGGGAGCCACCGTACCCATACCGCCGGTATTAAGTCCCGTGTCGTTGTCCCCCGCTCTCTTGTGATCCATGGACGAAACCATGGGCACAACCGTTTTCCCGTCGGTAAAGGACAATACCGAAACCTCGGGGCCGGTCAAAAATTCCTCAATAACAATCTGATCGCCACTGTTGCCAAACATCTTGTCCTGCATCATGCCGGTGACCGCTTCCTTGGCTTCCTCTAAGGTATTGGCAATAATAACGCCCTTACCTAACGCTAAGCCGTCAGCCTTAATCACTACCGGAATGGGCGCGCTCTCCAGATAATCCAGCGCCGCCTGCATATCGGTAAAGACCTCATAGGCCGCCGTGGGAATCCCGTATTTCTTCATTAACTGCTTGGAGAAAACCTTACTTCCCTCAATGATCGCCGCATTGGCACGAGGTCCGAAACAAGGAATTCCTTTCGCCTCCAAAGCATCCACGCAACCTAACACCAGCGGATCATCGGGAGCTACAACCGCATAGTCCACTCTGTGCTCCACACCGAAAGCCGTAATCGCCTCAATATCCTTCGCCGCAATATCGACGCAAACGGCATCCTTTTCCATACCCGCATTACCGGGCAGGGCGTAAATGACTTCAACGGACGGATTTTCTTTAATCTTGCGGATGATGGCATGCTCTCTGCCACCGCCACCGATAACCATTACCTTCATTGACATCCTCCATTAATGATGGAACAAGCGCATACCCGTAAAGGCCATCACCATGCCGTATTTATCACAGCACTCGATTACGGCATCATCACGGATCGAACCACCCGGTTCGGCAATGTATTTTACGCCGCTCTTGTAGGCACGCTCAATATTATCACTAAACGGGAAGAAGGCATCCGAACCCAACGCCACATTGTTGCAGGTAGCCAAAAATGCCTTGGCCTCCTCATCGGTAAGGGGTGCCGGCTGTTCGGTAAAATATTTCTGCCAGTTTCCGTCGGCACAAACATCTTCCTCGTTCTTGTTGATATAGCCGTCAACCACGTTATCACGGTCGGCACGGCCAAGAGTAGCTTTAAAGGGTAAGTTCAGCACCTTTTCATGCTGACGCAAGAACCATGTATCGGCCTTGGTGCCCGCCAAGCGGGTGCAATGGATACGGGACTGCTGACCGGCACCAACACCGATCGCCTGGCCGTCATAGGCATAGCAAACCGAGTTAGACTGGGTATATTTCAAAGTAATCAGAGCAATAATGAGGTCGCGCACGGCGCTTTCGGGCATATCCTTATTGGCGGTAACCACATTAGCCAACAGTTCACGGTTGATCTCAAAATTGTTTCTTCCCTGCTCAAAGGTGATGCCATATACCTGCTTACGCTCGGTGGCATCGGGCACAAAATCGGGATCGATCTGGATCACGTTATAATTTCCGTTTCTCTTGGATTTAAGAATCTCCAGTGCTTCGGGCTCGTAGCCGGGGGCAATCACACCGTCCGACACCTCTCTCTTGATCATCTTAGCGGTAGTAACATCGCAGACATCAGAGAGTGCCACAAAATCACCAAAGGAGCACATTCTGTCTGTACCGCGAGCACGGGCATAGGCGCAAGCCAGCGGCGACTCATCCAAACCGGCCACATCATCAACGAAGCAGGCCTTTTTGAGATTATCCGACAGAGGAATGCCAACCGCAGCCGATGTGGGACTGACATGCTTAAAGGAAGTCACGGCAGGCATACCGAGAGCCGCCTTTAATTCCTTGACCAACTGCCAACTGTTAAAGGCATCCAAAAAGTTTATGTAACCGGGGCGACCGCACAGGATCTGAATGGGCAGTTCACTCCCGTCATGCATATAAATTTTCGAGGGTTTCTGGTTGGGGTTACAACCGTATTTCAATTCAAATTCTTTCATGATTCTCTCCTTATATGTTCAGTTGGGCTACGATTTCGGTTTTGGGAGCATACTTCGCCAATACGGGTTCCACCACATCCGCCAAGAACTCCTCGACCTGCGACACACTGCGACCAACGTATTTCGCCGGATCCAGTTGCGCCACAATTTCGTCCTTGGTGAGCGGGATGTTTTCGTCAGCGGCAATGCGATCGATCAGATCGTTCTGTCCACCTTCCAGTTTCACCTTAGCCGCCGCCGCATGAGAATGAACACGGATGATCTCGTGAAGCATCTGACGGTCACCGCCACGCTTGACCGATTCCATCATGATGTTCTCGGTTGCCATAAAGGGCAGTTTCTCCATGACTCTGCGGTTAACAACTTTTTCATATACCACAAGACCGGAAGTAATATTGATATAGATATTGAGAATGGCATCCACGGCCAAGAAGGCTTCGGAAACCGAAATGCGCTTATTGGCACTATCATCCAAGGTGCGCTCAAACCACTGAGTGGCTGCTGTCATGGCCGGATTGATCGAATCGGCAATCACATAGCGGGCCAAAGCCGAAATGCGCTCACTGCGCATGGGATTGCGCTTATAGGGCATGGCCGACGAACCGATCTGCGTCTTCTCAAACGGCTCTTCCATCTCCTCGAACGACTGCAAAATGCGCAGGTCATTGGAGAACTTATAGGCGCTCTGGGCAATACCCGAGAGTACCGACAGGAAATAAGAATCCACCTTACGGGAATAGGTCTGTCCCGAAACGGGCATACAACTGGTAAAGCCCATATCTTCGGCAATCAACTGTTCCAGTTTCTTAACCTTTGCCTCATCCCCGCCAAACAGTTCCATAAAACTGGCCTGTGTGCCGGTCGTACCCTTGTTACCAAGCAGTTTCAGATGATCCATCTGATACTGAAGGTTTTCCATATCCATGATCAGTTCATGAATCCAAAGGGTGGCACGCTTACCGACCGTTGTCAACTGTGCCGGTTGCAGATGGGTATAGGCCAAACAAGGCATGGCTTTATAGGTATCGGCAAAGACCGCCAAATTCTTGACCACCTGTGCCGCCTTTTGCATCACGATCTTGGACGCTTCCCGCATGATAATTACGTCGGTATTGTCACACACGTAACAACTGGTTGCACCCAGATGAATGATCGGCTCAGCCTTGGGGCACTGCTGGCTGTAGGCGTAAACATGGCTCATTACGTCATGCCGACACACCTTTTCCCTCGCCACGGCTACATCATAATTAATATCGTCTTGAAATGCCTCTAACTGGGCAATCTGCTCATCCGTAATATCCAGTCCCAGCGCCTTTTCCGCTTTAGCCAAACTGATCCACAGTTTACGCCAGGTACGGAACTTGAAGTTCTCGGAAAAAACCTGTTGCATCTCCGGACTGGCATAACGAGTAGATAACGGAGAGAGATATTGATCCTTATTCGACATCCCGTTTCTCCTTATTTATTCTTATTGATCAAACGTTCTTCGGCCTCGCCTGTTGTAAGGTCGATATACTTGACATACAGCGAGATCTTATTATCCTCATCCAACGCCGTCCAGAGCGAATCGGTAAACGCATGGATGTCATTAGGAATCACCACGCGCTCAGGTTCCCCTTGGAACGTCGGGATCGGATCGCCATCGCATACATAGGTATGAATGAAATGCCCCAAGCCGCTAAGCGCAGGATAACTGAAGGTGTAGCGGTTGCAAGCGCTTCCCTTTTCATCTGCACTCTTGAGAATGCTCATTTGGTAGGTAAAATCTTTTTTGTCAAACGTCAGCATAGCGCTGATACGCGGGGTCAGGTTGGGGAAATCCGGCTCAAATTCACGGGACTCCAATGCCGCACTAAAGGTCTTTCCTGCTGCGATTCCGTCATAAATGGTATCGGTCTGGTCACCGTTGGTCACAATCAGATTGTTCTCATACTGACGCACGGCCGCATAGATGATCAAGCTGGGATCTTCCACCTTAGAGGCATCAAAAGGTTCGGTATACAAAGCGTTGTCACGCAAGGTAAAAACACGGTTGCGGCTGTTGTTGCTGCGCCCCATAATGAAATAGGCGGCACAAGCCTTGGTTCCGTCTTCAGTCTTACCGACAACAATACCTCGGCCAACATAGGAATTGCCTTCTACGCGTTCGGCAATCGGTTTATTCTCGTAAATATTCATCGTTATTTCCTTTCCTGTATGATCTGTTTACATACCATTTCGGCCGCCTGCGGCAAAATCTTCCACTCAGCCAACCGCATGACTCGTTTTTGCAAGGTTTCGGGTGTATCATGCTCCCGAATGGTTACGGCTTTTTGCAGTAAGATCTGACCGCCATCGGGAATTTCATTGACAAAATGTACCGTGGCACCGGTCACCTTGACGCCCTTCGCCAATGCCGCCTCGTGCACACGCAAACCGTAGAATCCCTGCCCGCAAAAAGACGGGATCAAAGAGGGATGGACATTGATAATGCGGTTGACATAATGCGAGGTGAATTTTTCGCTTAAAATGCTCATAAAGCCGGCCAGCACAATCAGATCAATTTTCTCTTCGTCGAGCATAGCGATTAGTTTTTCCTCAAAAGCATCCTGACCGCCGCACACCTTTTTTGTCAATGTTACGGCCTTAATATCGGCTTTTTCCGCCCGTATCAAGGCATAAGCTCCGGTTACGTTCGATACCACCAAGGCAATCTCACCGCTGGTAATGATGCCTTTTTGCTGAGCATCGATCAGCGCCTGCAGGTTGGTACCGCCGCCCGAAACCAATACCGCAATCCTTGCTTTATCCTTCATTCTAAACTCCTTAGCGAATGATAATCTTCTCATCCGACTCGATAATGTCGCCGATCACATAGGCATCCTCGCCCTGCTCACGCAGAATGGCAAGCGCCGTATCCACATCTTCTTTGGCTACAACCACGCTCATGCCAACGCCCATATTAAACGTGTTGAACATATCACGACGGCTGATGTTGCCGGTTTTGGCAATCAGATCAAAAATAGGCAGAACCTTTACATCCGACTCGGTAATACGAGCACCCAACCCTTCGGGAATGCTCCGAGGAATGTTCTCATAGAAGCCACCGCCGGTGATGTGAGAAATGCCTTTTACCGCTACCTTTTCAAGCAGAGCCAGAATGGGCTTAACATAAATACGGGTCGGCGTCAACAGCGTTTCGCCGATCGACTTCCCATTAAGTTCAGCTACGGGGCTCTTCAGGTCCGCATTCTCCACATCAAAAACCTTACGAACCAGCGAAAAGCCGTTGGAATGAACACCGCTGGACGGCAAAGCGATCACAACATCGCCCGCTTTCATTGTCTTGTTGTCAATAATCTTGGCTTTATCCACAATACCGGTGCAATAGCCGGCCAGATCGTATTCATCCACGGGATAAAAACCGGGCATTTCAGCCGTTTCGCCACCGATCAATGCGGCGCCCGACTGCACGCAACCGTCGCAAACACCCTTGACAATATCAGCAATACGCTCGGGAATATTCTTGCCGCAAGCAATGTAATCCAAGAAAAACAAAGGCTTGGCACCGGCGCAAATAATGTCATTGACACACATAGCCACACAGTCAATACCCACCGTGTCATGCTTATCCATCAAAAAGGCGATTTTCAGTTTGGTGCCTACACCGTCGGTACCACTGACCAGCACCGGCTTGGTAATACCGGTCATATCCAGTTCAAACAAACCGCCAAAACCACCGACATCCGAGCACACACCCGAAGTCATCGTGGTGGCAATGTGTTTTTTCATAAGTTCTACAGCACGGTAGCCTGCGGTAATATCCACACCGGCCGCTGCGTAACTGTCAGATTTCGATTGCATATTCATAATTTATTCCTTTCCGTTCCAGCAATAGGTACACAGATCACACGGCTCCAGTCCGATTGCTTCGATGATTCCGTCAAGCGATTGAAATTCCAAGGATGCCAAATGCAATTCTTTGCAGATCACATCTCTTAATTTTTTACCCCGTTCGGTAGAAGAATTGCTGTACTCATCAATATGGTTGAGCCCTTCTTCCCCTTCCAATTCCGTAATCACGCGCCGTGCAATCAATTCCATGGGGCTGGTCGCACGGGAGAAATTCAGAAACTTGCAACTATACATAATGGGCGGACAGGCTGAACGCATATGCACCGCCTTAGCGCCGTTATCGTACAAAAACTCTACCGTTTCCCGCAACTGCGTGCCTCGCACGATCGAATCGTCCACAAACAACAGACTCTTATCCTGAATCAATTCATGCACAGGAATCTGTTTCATCTTAGCCACTCGATTGCGCTCAGCCTGTTTGGTTGGCGTAAAACTTCTGGACCATGTCGGGGTATACTTGATAAAGGCACGGGCAAAATGAATCCCGCTCTCGTTGGCATAGCCAATCGCATGAGGCGTTCCCGAATCGGGCACACCGCCAACATAATCGACACCCTCGGTGTTTTTCAATGCTTTATCGTTGCGTGCCATGATCTGTCCGTTACGATACCGCATCATCTCGACATTGACCCCTTCATAGGTCGAGGTCGGATACCCGTAATAACTCCACAGAAACGAGCATATCCGTTTCTTTTTGCCCGGTGCCTGTAGTTGACGCATCCCGTCACAGGTCAGCTCTACAATTTCACCGGGGCCAAGTTCCTTCTCATCTTCATAGCCCAGTTTCTTATAGGCAAAAGACTCAAAGGATACACAGTACCCATCTTCACGCTTACCGATCAGCATCGGCAACCGTCCGACTTTATCGCGAGCGGCAATGACCGAACCGGTATCGGTCAGGATCAGAACCGCCGCCGTGCCGTCAACGATATCCTGTACAAAACGGATACCGGCGGCAAAATCCTTCTTCTGGCTGATAAGCGAAGCAATCAGTTCGGTCGCATTGACACGACCGCCCGTCATGGCGTCGAAATGGCCGCCATCTTCCAGATACGTGTCGATCAATTCCTGCGCATTGTTTACCGTACCGATCACACAGATGGCGAAGGTACCCATGCCCGAACGGATCAGAAGCGGCTGCGGATCGTAGTCACTGATACAACCGATTGCCGCCGTACCGCTCATATCCTCAAAAACGTGCTCGAATTTCGTACGGAAAGGAGATTTTGCAATGTTATGTATCTCCCGCTGCAGTCCGATCTCTTTGTCATAGGCCGCCATACCGCCGCGACGGGTGCCCAGATGCGAATGATAGTCCGTCCCGAAAAAGACATCCTCCACCGCATCCCCTCGGCAGACTGCACCAAAATATCCACCCATGGTAATGCCTCCGGATTTATTCGCCTAAAATACGCTTCATCATTTCCTGATAAGCATCTTCCACGTTGCCCAGATCTCTACGGAAACGATCCTTATCCAGTTTTTCATGAGTATCGCTGTCCCAGAAACGGCAGGTGTCAGGCGAGATCTCGTCAGCCAACACAATGGTACCGTCGGACAAACGACCAAACTCCAATTTGAAGTCAACCAGATCCACATTGAGATTCTTAAAGAATTTCTTCATCACCTCATTGGTCTTGAATGCCATGTTCTTAATGGTCTCAATCTCAGCCTTGGTAGCCAAACCGAGAGCCAGCGCATGATAATCGTTGATCAGCGGATCGCCCAGATCATCATTCTTGTAGGAGAATTCAATGGTCGGCTCAGCAAAGACAATGCCCTCTTCTACCCCGTAGCGCTTGGCAAACGAACCGGCCGAAATGTTACGGATAATAACCTCCAGCGGCACAATGGTAACCTTCTTAACCAAGGTATCCCGATCGGAAAGTTCCTCAACAAAATGAGTGGGGATCCCCTCTTTTTCTAACTGCTGCATCATATAGTTGGTTACACGGTTATTGATCGCACCCTTACCGGCAATCGTACCCTTCTTCAAACCATTAAAAGCCGTAGCATCATCCTTATAAGATACCAACAACACCTCAGGCATATCGGTCGCATACACACGCTTGGCTTTTCCTTCGTACAACATTTCCTTCTTTTCCATGATCATTCTCCTTTATTCTCAATTATATTTAGCAGTAATAACAGCGTCCTTCTCCAGGACCTTCTTTGCATCCGCCGCACGCTTGGCATCCAGTTTCGCTGCAAGCTCCGCATCTTCAACCGCAAGGATCTGCGCCGCCAACAACGCCGCGTTCACCCCACCGTTAATGGCCACCGTAGCCACCGGAATACCGGGCGGCATCTGTACTGTGGACAACAACGCATCCATACCGTCCAGATTCGATGACTTACAGGGAATGCCGATCACCGGCAAGGTGGTATTAGCCGCCACGGCTCCCGCCAAGTGGGCCGCCATACCGGCCGCCGCAATCATAACACCAAATCCGTTAGCACGAGCATTAACCGAAAAATCGCGTGCCTGCTCCGGTGTACGATGGGCCGAATAGACATGAACTTCAAACGGGATACCGAGAGCAGCCAATGTATCGGTTGCCTTTTCAATGATCGGCAGATCACTGTCGCTTCCCATTACAATTCCTACTTTTTTCATGAGTTTTCCTCCAAAAAACAATAAAAAGGGCGCACTAATCTTATCGAAGAAAAGTGCGCCCAGACGGTCGGCTCTAACTCTCGTTTTTTGATCCTCTGTGGTGCTCCACAAAACTCCGTCAGTCACAAAAAACGACTAATTTTTACAATGATTAGTATACATCGAAAGCCAATCACTGTCAAGACACACTCATGTAAACAATTTATTTTTTTGTTTATTTCAGTGCCGTGCTTTTTTCTTTCTGAATGACGTCGTGGGCACCGCCCTCTACGATACTGGTAGCACTAACCAGTGTCAGTTTCGCCTTCTGCTGCAACTCGGGAATGGACAGGGCACCGCAATTGCACATGGTCGAACGCACCTTGCTTAAGGACAGGGCGACGTTATCCTTCAATGTACCGGCATAGGGCACATAGGAATCCACACCCTCTTCAAAAGAAAGTTTCTTATCTCCGCCCAGATCGTAACGCATCCAGTTGCGGGCACGGCTGGAGCCTTCGCCCCAATATTCTTTATAATAGGTGCCGCCAATGTTGACCTTATTGGTCGGGCTTTCGTCAAAGCGGGCAAAATAGCGGCCCAACATCACGAAATCCGCGCCCATAGCCAACGCCAGCGTAATATGATGGTCATACACAATACCACCATCCGAACAGACCGGCACATAAATGCCCGTCTCTTCGAAATAACGGTCTCTCTCCGCGCAAACCTCGATCAAAGCCGTGGCCTGTCCGCGACCGATACCGTTAGTCTCACGGGTAATACAGATCGAACCGCCACCGATGCCCACCTTGATAAAGTCAGCAACGCAATCGGCCAGGAAACGGAAGCCATCGGCATCCACAACGTTACCTGCACCAACCTTGACCGAATCACCGTAATGTTCGCGAATCCACTCAATGGTCAGCTTCTGCCACTCGGAGAAGCCTTCCGACGAGTCGATACACAACACATCCGCACCTGCCTCTATCAGAGCAGGAACACGCTCGGCATAGTCACGGGTATTGATGCCGGCGCCTACTACATAACGCTTGGACGCATCGAGCAACTCGTTGGGGTTCTGCTTGTGCATATCGTAGTCTTTACGGAATACCATGTGGCACAACTTACCGTCATCACTAACGATAGGCAGAGAATTGAGTTTATGATCCCAGATAATGTCATTGGCCTCTTTGAGTGTCGTTCCCTCTTTGGCCCAGATCAGTTTCTCAAAGGGAGTCATAAAGGTCTCCACTTTTACATCGGGCGCCATACGGCTGACACGGTAATCTCGGCCGGTTACAATACCAACCAGTTTACCGTCGGCCGTGCCGTCCTCGGTTACCGCGATGGTAGAGTGTCCCGTTTCCTTGGTCAGCGCAATGACATCGGCCAAGGTAGCGTCGGGACGAATGTTCGAATCACTCTTAACAAAACCGGCCTTGTAGCCTTTGGCGCGGCGCACCATAGCCGCCTCATCTTCTACTGTCTGCGAACCGTAAATAAAGGCCACACCGCCTTCGGTCGCTAAGGCTACCGCCAAGCGATCACCCGATACCGACTGCATGATGGCAGACACCATCGGAATATTCATGGTAAGCGCCGATTGCTCGCCTTTCTTGTAGCGAACCAGCGGCGTTTTCAGGGAAACATTCGCCGGAATACATTCACTGGAGGAATATCCGGGAATTAACAGATACTCATTAAAAGTATGGGAGGGTTCATTGATAAAAGTAGCCATGTTCTTTCTTCCTTTCTCAGTTTCCGGCTTTTGCTTCACAATAGATGCAACGGTATACGTTATTTTCCGAATCGGTCAGGCGAAATACCTGATCGAGTTCCTGCTCCACCGTCGTAATGCAGCGGGGGTTTTTGCAGTGGATGACATTGGTCAGCACCTTCGGCATCTCAATGCTCTTCTTTTCAATCAATTCTCCGTTGGCTATGATATTCACCGTAGCTTTGGGATCGACATACCCAATTACATCTAAATTCAAGGAAATGTCAGCATCGATCTTGATAATGTCTTTCTTACCCATCTTCTTGCTGCCGACATTCATGATCATCGCAACCGGACAACCCAGTTGCCCTAATTTCAGCAGTTCATATAATTGCATGCCTCGGCCGGCGGTAATGTGGTCGATAACCACACCGTTGGTAATCGAATCTATATTCATGATTTCGCCTCCTCCAGCAGTTTGAGAATCAAAGCCATACGCATATACTTGCCGTTGAGCACCTGCTTAAAGTAACAAGCTCTCGGATCCTTGTCGATCGCTACGCTGATCTCGTTGACACGGGGCAGCGGATGCAGAATACTCAAATCCGCTTTGGCATTGGTAAGCTTGGGCGGGTCAAGAATATAACTATCTTTCAATCTCAGATATTCTTCTTCATTGAAGAAACGCTCCTGCTGCACACGGGTCATATACAGCACATCCAATTCCGGCATGGCCGATTCCAGATCCCGTGTTTCCTTATACTCAATACGGCACTTGTCTAACACGTCGGTCTTCACATAATCGGGCAGGCATAGTTCATCCGGTGAAATCAAAACCACCTTAATATTCTCATAACGGGACAAAGCATTGATCAGCGAATGTACCGTTCTGCCAAATTTCAGGTCACCGCAAAAACCGACCGTAATATTATCCAGTCTTCCCTTTTCGCGATAGATGGTCAACAGGTCAGCCAGGGTCTGAGTCGGATGATTGTGACCGCCGTCACCGGCATTGATCACGGGAATGGAAGCGTTCAGCGAAGCCACATACGGAGCGCCTTCTTTGGGATGACGCATGGCAATAATGTCAGCATAGCAACTGATAACCTTAGCCGTATCGGCCACGCTCTCACCTTTAGAGGCCGACGAACTGCTGGCCTCGGAGAACCCGATGACGTTACCGCCCAACTCCATCATCGCCGCCTCAAAACTCAAGCGAGTACGGGTCGATGGCTCAAAAAACAGGGTGGCAAGCTTTTTACCTTCACACTTATGAGCGTACTTGCCGGGATTGGCAATGATATCCTGTGCCGTAGCAAGCAGTTCTTCAATCTCTACTGTCGAGAGATCCAAAATATCGATCAGGCTTCTCATGCCTTTGCCTCCTTGCCAATCCAACTCTCATCCGAGGGATTGTTGCGGAAGGCGATCAAGCGCTGTACGTCTTCGGGCTTAATATAGCCTTCGTCAGCCGCCACCTGAGCAATCACGTCAAAGTTGGTCAACGAAACGTTCTTAACGTTAGCCGCCGCCAAACGATCGAGGCCTTTCTGCATGCCATAGGTAAAGATGCTGACTACACCAAGCACCTCCGCCCCGGCTTCACGCAAAACATTCACAACTTCGATCACACTGCCGCCGGTCGAGATCAAGTCTTCAACCACAACCACCTTTTGACCGGGCTCCAAACGACCCTCGATCTGGTTCTGGCGACCGTGGTCCTTAGCGCCTGAGCGAACATACCCCATCGGCATATCGAGCAAATGCGCCGTAATAGCCGCATGGGCAATACCGGCGGTAGAAGTACCCATCAGCACTTCCGCCTGCGGATAATGCTCTTTGATCAGCTTAGCCAGTCCGTTCTCTACATCATTACGAACCTGCGGCGCCGTCAGCGTCAAGCGGTTATCACAATACACAGGACTCTTGATACCACTGGCCCAAGTAAAGGGCTCTTCGGGTCTGAAGAAGACCGCACGAATCGAAAGAAGATCTTTAGCAATTACCTTTTCCATATTCATCCACCTCAATCTACAAATTCTGCAACACAACGCTTATAAGCCGCAACCGGATCTTCCGCCGCCGTGATCGGACGGCCGACTACAATGTAGTCCGAACCGATCTTCTTGGCCTGCTCGGGTGTCATCACACGCTTCTGATCCCCGATCTCCCCGTCAGCAAAACGCACACCGGGGGTCACCGTAAGGAAATCCTTGCCGCACACTTCGTGCACCTTGCCGGCCTCAAGCGGCGAACAAACCACGCCATCCAGTCCGGCCTTGGCCGCATTGTGAGCGTAATGCATAACCACTTGGTCAATCGGCTCTTTGATCCACAGATCCTCTTCCATGCTCTCCTGATCGGTCGAGGTTAACTGAGTCACGGCAATCAGTAAAGGACGAGTGCCGTCGGGACGGGTCAATCCCTCCAATGCCGCTTCCATCATGCGAACCGTACCGGCCGCATGCAGGTTACAAAGGTCCACATCCAAGTTGGAAAGAACCGCCATCGACTTTTTCACCGTATTGGGGATATCGTGAAGTTTCAGATCCAAGAAAATCTTGTGTCCTCTCTTCTTGATCTCCTTTACGATTGCAGGCCCCTCAGCATAAAACAGTTCCATACCGATCTTGACAAAGGGTTTCACATCGGTGAACTGATCCAGAAAGGCAAATGTTTTTTCCGCACTGGAAAAATCACAAGCAATAATGACATCTCTTCCCATCAGTGTGCTCCTCCTATTATATCTTTTAAGTTTGTAATATGATACTTTTCCATAACCGCCGGCAGATCCCGTATAATGTCGCGGCAGATGTACGGATCCACCAGATTAGCCGCCCCGATCTCTACTGCCGTAGCACCGGCTAACATCATTTCGATCACATCCTCGGCACTCGATACCCCGCCCATGCCAACCACGGGGATATTCACTGCCTGCGACACCTGATACACCATGCGAAGTGCTACAGGGAAAATGGCCGCACCGGAAAAACCGCCCATCTTATTGGCAATCACCGGTTTCTTGGTACGCAGATCAATACGCATACCAAGCAACGTGTTGATTAAACTGATGCCATCGGCGCCCGCCTCTTCACAGGCTTTGGCAATCGCCACAATATCGGTCACGTTCGGGGATAATTTAATAATGATCGGCTTATCGGTCACCTTTCGCACCGCCGCCGTCACCTGTGCCGCCGCTTTCGGGTCGGTACCGAAACTCAT
>JAZNYQ010000040.1:0-5391 GCA_045594545.1 Eubacteriales bacterium
GCTATGTAACATCTCCCAAGCGGGCAGGGTGGGCTGACCCGACTGGATGAAGTTGGCCGGATCGAAGATGGCGCGCAGATTCGGCAATGCCTGATAGAGAGTCAGGCAGCGGGAAGCGATGTCGCCGTAGATCTCCTTCTCGTTCTCGTGGCACAGTTCGACCACGCCGTCGGCCTGTTCAAGCAACCAGCCCAGACGCTCAATGACCTCGTCCCGATACTCCTCGGGATCTTTGCCCTTGGGCATGAAGAAGGAGAAGATTCTCATGTTCTCGGCGCCCAGAATATCGGAGACCTCAAGCAGGTGCTTGAATTTCTCCTTGTGAGTTTCCCAGTCGCCCGTTTCGATGTCGATCTTGCCGACGGGCGAGCCGATGGTGTAGACCTGCAGGCCCGCCGCATCCATGTCGCGGCGGATCTGACGGGCTTTCTCGGACGACACGTCAATGATGGACTGACCGTCCACATTGCGGATCTCCAAGCCGTTAAGATTGTTGCGCTTCATAGCGGCAATCTGCAGAGAAAGGTCTTTGCTTGCCTCATCGGCAAATGCGTACAGTTTGATGTTGTTCATGTTTTTATACCCCCGAATAAGCGGAAAATCCGCCGTCAATAGCAATGGTTACGCCGGTAACAAAGCCCGACTTGGTTTCATCCAGTAAAAATTCAACGGTGCCCAGCAGTTCATCCGCCTCGCCGAAGCGACCCATGGGCGTAGCGGCTAAGATCTTGCCGGTACGAGCAGTGGGCGTGCCGTCGGCATTAAAGAGCAGAGAACGGTTCTGATTGGTGACAAAGAAGCCGGGGGCAATGGCGTTGACACGGATGCCCGACTTGGCAAAGTGCACGGCCAGCCACTGAGTGAAGTTGGTCACGGCCGCCTTGGCTGAGGAATAGGCGGGGATCTTGGTCAGCGGGCGGAAGGCGTTCATGGACGAAACGTTGAGTACGCAGCAACCCTCACGGCCGGGCATATCGGCCATGAAGACCTGGCTGGGCAGTAACACGCCCTTCATGTTCAGATCGAACACGAAATCAAAACCGTTGGTATCGATATTGAAGAAAGTCTTGGTGTCCTTATCCATCTCATCGCCTGCCGCGTATTCCTCGCGGTCGGTGGTGGCGCGGGGATTGTTGCCGCCGGCGCCGTTGATAAGAATGTCGCACTTACCCAGATCTTTCAGGATCTGCTCATGCGCCGCTTCCAGACTCTCGCGCTCGAGTACCGAGCAGGGATAGGCCTTGGCTACGCCGCCGTTCTTGACGATCTCGTCGGCCACTGCCTTGACGGCATCGGCGTTGATGTCCAGCAGAGCGACCTTAGCGCCCATGGCGGCAAAGTGCTTGGCGAAGGCGGAGCAGAGAATGCCGCCGGCGCCGGTGATTACCATTACTTTGTTCATACGTTTACTCCTCTATCATTTTTTTGGATGTGGTATAACTGATGCGACGGCACAGTTCTTCCGCCGGAGCCGGATCAAATTCATTGGCCTCTACATATTCACCGATGCGGTTGCAGAGAATACGGCGGAAGTAGTCGTGACGGGCATAGGACAGGAAGGAACGGGAGTCGGTCAGCATGCCGGGGAAGGTGGAAAGTAAGCCCTGCTCGGACATGATATCCAACTGCTTGATGATGCCGCGCTTATGATCGGCAAACCACCAAGCCGCGCCCAAGATCACGCCACGGAAACAGCCGCAGACGGTGGCATAGGCATCGCAAGCGCCCTCGTTGAGCGAATAGACGATGGTGCGGGGCAGAGCGTTTTCTTTCTGTAACAGAGTCAGCATGGCCGACAGATCCTTTACCGACGGGGCATCGCCCACGCTGTCGCCGCCGCAGTCGAGACCGAGGGTGGCGAACAGCGTCGGGTTCAAGTCACGGTGAGAGGCCAGATGCCACTGCATGACCATGTCCTTCTCCTTATACAGTTTGCCCCAATGCAGGTAAATATTCCCCACGAAGCCTAAATAATCGGCATGGGAAACGGTCTTGCCTGCCAGCAAAGCTTTGAGGGTGGCGTCAGCCTTGTCGTCGTCATCCACATGGTCGGGGAAATCGACGATGCCGATATCGGTGATGCGGCAACCGTGTTTGTCAAAGTGGTTGAGCTGAGTAGCAAGGGCGGATTTCAGAGCCGCAAGGCCGTCCATCGTCACGCCGGCTACCTTACCTAAATGATCCATATATTCGCGCCAGCCGGGCAGGTCGATACGCAGAGCCTTATCGCCGCGGTAGGAGGGCAGGACCTTTACGTCAAAGGAAGCGTCCTCGGCCAGTAGTTTATGATAGGCCAGATCGTCGGCAATATCGTCGGTCGTGCAGATGATCTCCACGCCGGCCTGCTTGATGAGTTTGCGGGGAGAGAGGTTGTTATCCTTGATATAGCGGTTGGCCTGTTCCCAGATGGCTTCGGCGTTGGCTACGGTCAGGGGCAAATCGATGCCGAAATAGAGGGACAGTTCCATCGAGGCCCAAGCATAGAGCGGGCTGCCGGCGGCCAGTTCCACCGCCGTCATGAAATTCATGAATTTTTCTTTCCAAGTTGTGGTCTTGCCGGTGATGCCCTCCTCGGGGATGCCGAACAAGCGCATCAGGCGCCACTTATAATGGTCGCCGCCCAGCCACATCTGGCCGAGATTGTCAAAGGGTACATCTTCATAGATGTCTTTGGCGGTCAAATGGCAATGATAGTCTACGATGGGCAGATCCTTAACGGCCGCATACAGTTTTTCGGCCGTGGGATTGCAAAGCAGATAATTTTTGGTCATAATAATCACCTCTTATCTTTATTATAAAGGAGAACCTTTGCAAAGTAAATGCATTTCTTTTCATGGTATATTGCAAATCGTATCAATTTATGGTATTTTATAGGGGGGTGATAACTATGGAACGCTATTTTCATCATGACGATACCGATTTTTTCTGCTCCTATACCTATACCGAAACGCCCGATCGGCTCCATTATGCCATGCATACGCATGAAACGCACGAGTTGTACTATTTTCTGTCGGGGCGAGGGGTATACCGCATTGAGAGTAGTGAATATCCCATGCGCTCGGGCGATATTCTTATTATGCGCCGAGCCGAGTCTCATTATTTTGATATTGATACATCGGTTCCCTACAAGCGGTTCACCATCAATTTTTCCGAGTCGGTTTTTGACGGGATCGATCCCGATGGGCGGCTGATGCGCCCCTTTTATGAACGGGAATTGGGGAAAGACAATCTCTATCGGAAAAGCGATTTTCCCGACGATACGGCGTCCCGCCTAATTGCTCGTATGCTCACGCCCGAGCAGGATATTCGCACCGAGGTGCTTTCCTGTTTGCCGGCCTTGCTTTGCGAGATCGGGCGGGTATGGCGCAAGCGCAGCCGACAGGAACAGGAAGAATCGCCGCTGTCCTATCGCATTGTGTCTTTTGTTAACGATCATCTGACCGATGAACTTTCCTTAGACGTGATTGCCGATCGGTTTTATATCAGTAAGCCGCAGTTGTGCCGTATTTTTAAGGCGGCGACCGGCTCGACGGTTTGGGAGTATGTGACCATTAAGCGGCTGATTCGCGCCCGCGAGATCATCGGGGCGGGCAGCTCGCCCACCGAGGCGGCGGGCGCTTGCGGGTTTAACGATTATTCGGCCTTCTATCGCGCCTATCGGCGGCAGTTCGGGCACTCGCCCAGAGAAAGATAAAAGCACTTGGATTATTCCAAGTGCTTTTTGTTTGACAGTAATTCGGAGAGGAGGGTGGAGCCTAAGATCAGGACGGCACCCAGCCAGCCCCAGAGGCTCATCGGCTCCTGCAAAAACAGGGCGGAGAGCAGGATGGCGACGACGGGGTCGATGTAACTGAAGATGGCTACCGTCTGGGCAGGCAGGGCGTGTACCGAGCCGAAATACAGGGCGTAGGCCACGCCGGTATGCAGGATGCCTACCGCAATCAATAAGATCCAGCCGACCGTGCCTAGGGACACCGCCGCATAGTTTTCGGTAAGTACGGTATAGGGCAACAGAACCAAAGCGGCCGCCGCCAATTGGATAACGGTACAGTCCATCGCGCCGATGGGCTTCATTTTTTTATTGAGGAGTATGACGGTGGCATAGAAGGCTGCCGCACCCAAGCCAAAGAGGATGCCGGGCAGACGGGTCATATCCAAGCCGCCCTCACATACGCCCGATACAAAGACCATGCCCAGTACGGCAACGAGGGCGCAGACGATCTTGACAGGGCGAAGGCGCTCTTTCAGCACCAAGGGCGAAAGGAAGACGACAAAGACGGGCGCTAAGTAATAGCAGAGGGTTGCCGTGGCTACCGTGGTATAACGGTAGGATTCAAACAGGAGCATCCAGTTGATGCCGATGCATCCGCCCGAAATGAGGAGCAACCACAAATTGTTTTTGATGGCGGTCTTGTCTAATTTTTTACCCAGCAGGAGGATCAGCACCAGCAAAAAGGCGGCGCCGATCAGTCCTCGGGCGACGGCCAGCCCCGACGAGGGCAGGTCGATATATTTACGAAAGATGCCGATGGTGCCGAATATCGTCATGGCACCGATCACAGACAGACGGTGTTTCATGCCTTGGGATGCTCGGTGTAGCGGGTGGCGTTTTCGTTTACGGCCTTGGCGATAAATTCGTCAAGCGGCATGGCGCCGAGGTTTTCACCGCTTCTGGCGCGAACCGTAACGGTGCCCTCCTGCTCCTCACGCTCGCCGACAACCAGCATGTAGGGCGTCTTCTGCATCTGGGCTTCGCGGATCTTAAAGCCGATCTTTTCAAAACGGGTGTCGGCCTCAGAGCGCAGACCGGCGGCCAGCAGGGCGGCATTGACCTTTTCGGCGTATTCGTTCTGTGCCGTACCGACGGTCAAAACCTTGACCTGCACGGGCGAGAGCCAGAGCGGGAATGCGCCGGCAAAATGCTCGGTGAGAATACCGATGAAGCGCTCGATCGAGCCAAATACCACACGGTGGATCATAACGGGACGGTGCTTCTCGCCGTCAGCGCCGGTATATTCCAGTTCAAACCGTTCGGGCAACTGGAAGTCGAGCTGAATGGTGCCGCACTGCCAAGTACGACCCAGCGCATCGGAGAGATGGAAGTCGAGTTTCGGGCCGTAGAAGGCGCCGTCGCCTTCGTTGATGATGTAATCCTTGCCGATCTCTTCAATGGCGGCTTTGAGGGAGTTGGTCGCCTTTTCCCAGTCTTCCAGTTCGCCCATGTGATCTTCGGGCATGGTGGACAGTTCGATCTGGTAGGGGAAGCCGAAGAGGGAGTAAACCTCGTCCATCAACTTCACAACGTTCTTGACCTCATCCTTGATCTGGTCGGGGGTCATGAAGATATGGGCATCGTCCTGCGTAAAGCACCGTACACGCATCAGACCGTGG
>JAZNYQ010000041.1:0-15831 GCA_045594545.1 Eubacteriales bacterium
CGGCGTGCACCGTGCCGTTCTCATCCACGGTGGCGACCGCCTCGTCGGAACTGGTCCAGGTAAAGGATTCGACCTCGGCCTCCTCGGGTAGGACGGTAAAGGTCAGCGTTTGATCCTCCCCGCCGACGACCATGTCGAGGGTTATCTGACTCAGTTTAATATTAGCAGGCAAAACGGGCTCGGGCTCGGAGGGTTGGGGCGGTGCGTCGGGTGTGGCACAGCCGACCAACAGGAGCAGGCAGAGCAGAGCAGGCAGTAAGCGTTTCATAATAATCACCTCTATAACCAGTATAGCAGGATTTGACAGAAAATGCAATCTTGACAGATGGGAAAAAATGTGGTATCTTTTATCTGTTAGAGGCGTTGACGGAGAGAGTACGGCGCAGATCCGTTCGGCAGAGAGCAAACGGTTGGTGCAAGTTTGCGGCGGATGCGCGGGAAGATCACTCCTAAGCTTCGGTGATGAAACGAGTAGTTGCCGACGGGTTCTCCCGTTACCGAGAGCGCATATTCTCAGGTATGCAGTAACAGGTGGTATAGTAACGGGTTTCCCGTCCTTTTACGGATGGGAAGCCCTATTTTTATTTTGGAGGATGTTATGTACAAGAAGATCGATCCCAATCTCGGCTCGGTGGAGCGCGAGAAACAGACGGTGCAGTTCTGGAACGAGCACAAGATCTTTGAAAAGACGGTAGAGGCCGGCAAGGGCCGTCCCGTCTATACCTTCTATGACGGACCGCCGACGGCCAACGGCCGCCCGCATATCGGTCACGTGCTGACCCGCGTTATCAAGGACATGATTCCCCGTTACCGCGTGATGAAAGGGTACGACGTGCCCCGTAAGGCGGGCTGGGATACCCACGGTCTGCCTGTTGAACTGGAAGTCGAGAAGCTGCTGGGCATTAACGGCAAGGAGCAGATCGAAGAATACGGCATTGCTCCCTTTATCGACAAGTGTAAGGAGAGC
This sequence comes from Eubacteriales bacterium, assembly GCA_045594545.1. Lineage (GTDB taxonomy): Bacteria > Bacillota > Clostridia > Oscillospirales > UMGS1783 > CAKSHC01. The sequence continues at coordinate 968 of JAZNYQ010000041.1, forward strand.
GTGTGGAAATATAAGGGTATGTGGGAGGACTTTTCCAAGACGGTCGGTTTCGGCGTCGATATGGAAGATCCTTACGTTACCTATCACAACGACTATATTGAGTCGGAGTGGTGGGCGCTCAAGCAGATCTGGGATAAGGGTTTGCTCTACAAGGGCTTTAAGATCGTGCCCTACTGCCCCCGTTGCGGGACTCCCCTGTCCAGCCATGAGGTAGCGCAGGGATATAAGGACGTAAAAGAGCGCTCGGCCGTTGTCCGTTTTAAGGTCAAGGGCGAGGATGCTTATTTTCTGGCTTGGACGACCACGCCTTGGACCTTGCCGTCCAACGTGGCACTGTGTGTCAATCCCGATGAAGAATACGTGAAGGTCAAGCAAGGCGAATACACCTACTATATGGCGGGTGCGCTGGTGGAAACGGTGCTGGGCGAGGATGCCGAGATACTCGACCGTTTTGTGGGCAAGACCTTGGAATACAAGGAGTACGAGCCGCTTTGGAACTTTGTTTCGCCTAAAGAGAAGTGCTGGTATGTGACCTGTGACAGTTACGTTACGCTGACCGACGGTACGGGTATCGTTCACATTGCCCCTGCCTTTGGTGAGGACGATGCGCAGGTGGGTCGCAAATACGGCCTGCCGCTGGTGCAGTTGGTTGATGCCAAGGGTGAACTGACGGCCGAGACCGATTGGGCGGGTATGTTTGTTAAGGATGCCGACAAGCCCATTTTGATCGATCTGGAAAAGAAGGGGCTTCTCTTCTCGGCGCCTGTGTTTGAACACAGTTATCCCCATTGCTGGCGTTGCGACACTCCCCTGCTCTACTACGCACGGGAGAGCTGGTTTATTAAGATGACGGCGGTGCGTGACAACCTCATCCGCAACAACAACACCATCAACTGGATCCCCGAAAGCATTGGCAAGGGGCGTTTCGGTGACTGGCTGGAGAACGTGCAGGATTGGGGCTTGTCGAGAAACCGTTACTGGGGTACGCCGCTCAATATCTGGCAGTGCTCCTGCGGGCATCATCATGCCATCGGTTCGATTGCCGAACTCAAAGAAATGAGTAACAACTGCCCCGATGACATTGAGTTGCACCGTCCGTATGTCGATGCGGTGACCATCACCTGCCCCGAGTGCGGCGGCGAGATGCACCGTGTGCCCGAGGTAATCGACTGCTGGTTTGACTCGGGTGCCATGCCCTTTGCTCAGCATCATTATCCGTTTGAGAATCATGATAAATTTGAGGCGCAGTTCCCGGCCGACTTCATTTCCGAGGCGGTCGATCAGACCCGCGGTTGGTTCTATTCGTTGCTGGCCATTTCTACCCTGCTCTTTGATAAGGCGCCCTATCGCAATGTTATCGTGCTGGGGCATGTGCAGGATGAGAACGGGCAGAAGATGAGTAAGTCCAAGGGCAACGCCGTAGAGCCGATGGAGGCGCTTCACACCTACGGAGCCGATGCCATTCGTTGGTATTTCTATGTTAATTCGGCGCCCTGGCTGCCCAACCGTTTCCATGGCAAGGCGGTTACCGAGGGTCAGCGTAAGTTCCTCTCGACGCTTTGGAACACCTATGCGTTCTATGTGCTGTATGCCGATATTGACGGGTTTGACCCGACCCAATACGATCTGAAGTCCTGCAACCTCAGCGTTATGGACAAGTGGATCTTGTCCCGCCTTAACACGACGGTGGCGGCGGCTGATGATCACATGGCCAACTACCGTATCCCCGAAACGGGGCGTGTGCTGTCTGACTTTGTGGATGAGTTATCCAACTGGTACGTGCGCCGTTGCCGTGAGCGTTTCTGGGTACAGGGTGAGACCGACGACAAGACGGCGGCCTACATGACGCTGTGGACGTCCTTGACCGTCTTTGCCAAGACGGCCGCTCCGCTGATTCCTTTCATGACCGAGGAGATCTATCAAAATCTGGTCATTTCGGTAGACACAAATGCGCCCGAAAGCGTGCATTTGTGTGCTTATCCCGAGGCCGACACGGCGATGATCGACACCGACTTGGAAGAGGCGATGAAGCAGGTATTGCTGGCCGTTACCTTGGGACGTGCCGCCCGTAACGATGCGGCCATCAAGAACCGTCAGCCCTTGCGCCGTATGTATATCAGCGGCGAAAAGGCGATCGACGACGTCTATTGCGAGATCATCCGTGAGGAACTTAACATTAAAGAAGTGGAGTTCGTTTCGGATGCTTCCTCCTTCCTGTCCTACACCTTCAAACCGCAGTTGCGTTTGCTTGGTAAGAAGTTGGGCAGCAAACTGGGTGCTGTCCGTCAGGCGCTGGCCGACGGGGACGGCAATGCCATGAAGAAGCAGCTCGACGAGGTCGGGTTTGTGACCCTTGTCATTGACGGTGAGGAGATCAAACTGGAAGCCGAGGAACTGCTCATCGAAACGGCACGTAAAGAGGGATATGCCTCCCAGAGCGATTACGGGGTGACCGTGGCGCTGGACGTTAACCTCGACGAGGAACTGATCGAGGAAGGCTTTGTACGGGAGATCATTTCCAAGGTGCAGTCGATGCGTAAGGATTCGGGCTTTGAGGTGACCGATCACATCGAATTGGCGGTGGCCGGCAACGAGAAGATCGAAGCCATCGTTAAGCGCAACGCCGACACCATTTGCGGTGACGTGCTGGCCGATGCGGTGGTCTACTCGGTGGACGATTCGGCCAAAGAGTGGGACATCAACGGCGAAAAAACTAAGATTTCCGTAAAGGTTATATAAAAAAAGATGCCCGCCGAAATATCGGCGGTCATCGATTTGTTTATCTCAAGACGTCGTTGATGTTGGTGGAAAGGACGGTTCCCACGGGATAGTTGGGGACATTGGAAGCGGTGATCTTGAGGGTGCGGTTTTGTTGCACGATCAGTTTCATGGTTTTGCCGGTGTTGAGGGTTACCGTAATATCGGTATCGCTCGTTGTGAACGTTTGCGGATCCATGCCGCCGCCTAAAGAATAGTATGTATTGCCGTTGAAGGTAATCGGTGTTTGATCGGGGTCGTTGGGCTCGGCGGTGAATTGCCGATCGATCAGCACGCAGTACTCGCCGTCAAACATGAGGGCTGAGCCGTAGAGCATACCGCCCGATTCGCGGAGATTGCCGATATATTCATCGGTAGATAGGTTGTTTTTGGGATTGAGTGCTGTGGTGGCGCCGCATACGGTACAGGTGCCGTTGGCATAGGCGTGACTGCCCGTGCCGCCCTCGGTTGCCCCGCAGGTTTTGCAAGTCTTGGGGGCTTTGCAGGTGGCCGCCTGCCAGTTATGGCCCAAGGCCGAGCCTTTGGTGGCGCCGCAAGAGCAGGTGGCGGCTTTGGTGCAGGTGGCGTTAGCGTAGGTGTGAGTATGGTCTGCGGGACCGTCGCTCTCATCGGCGGGCGGTTCTTCGTCCGGCGTGGGGTCGGGCGTATCAATAAATTCCTCTGACGAGGAGCCCGAAGCGTTGTTGTCGGGGGCGGGGTCGCTCTCCGACGGCGTGCGGTTGCAGGCAACTAAGGTAACCATCAGACAAAGGGAGAGGATAAGCGCAAGAATCTTCTTCATAACACAAATCTCCTGTTATTTTTTGGGTTTCCTTCCATAGTGTATCATACAATATTCAGCAGGTCAAGCGGGGTGTCGATGACGGCGAGGGCGTGGGCGGTTTCCAGTTCTTCTCGTGAGCCGTAGCCGTAGGTGACGCCGACGGCGGGCAGGCCAACCTCCTTGGCGCCTAAGATATCATGCTCCCGATCGCCGACCATGAGTACGGTGCTCGGGTCGGGGTCGCCCAGACGGTGCAGGCAGTAGCGGATCACGTCCGCCTTTTTGATGCGGGTGCCCTCTAAATTTGAGCCGGCGATGACGGTGAAATATTGTGACAGATCAAAATGGTCGGCAATTTTTTCGGCAAAGACTTCGGGTTTGGATGTGGCCATGGCTACGGTGCAGCCGCTTTCTTTGAGGGCGGCGAGCAGTTCGGGGATACCGTCGTAGACCACGTTCTCAAAAATGCCGTGGGGGCGGAAGTATTCCCGATAGTATTCGACAGCCAGATCGGCCTTTTCTTCCCCGACATACAGATCGGCAAAGCGGTCGCGCAAGGGCGGACCGACAAACTTGTTGAGTTCCTCGCGGGGCGGCGGGGTGATGCCGAACTTTTTCAGGGCGTAGGCCACCGAGTTGGTGATGCCTTCGCCGTTGTCGGTCAGCGTGCCGTCGAGGTCAAATAAAATAGTAGAAAATCGGCGCATAATGCCTCCAAAAATGAAATTCTTTCCTATTATTATACGCATGGGCAAAAAAATTGTCAATTCAGGGCCGAAAATTTTAAAAATTTCTCTTGCACTATGGGTGTGATTGTGCTATAATATGCCAAACACATTGAAATGGAACAGTAAGCGCTCCCCTTTCGCAAAGAGAATTGCCGGCCGGTGTAAGGCATGGAAAGGATGTGCCGAAACTCGCCATGGAGTGGCCGCCAGGAAATGGGCGGACGGGTGCTCCCGACACAGGGCTTAGGAGGTGTTGGCCTCTAAAGGGCATCCCGCAAGGGATGAAAAAGAGTGGTACCGCGGAAGAAGTGCTCTTTCGTCTCTTTGTCCGATGGGAGAAGAGACGGGGGAGATTTTTTTATTTTTACCCCCGCGCAAGGAGGAATCTATGAATCAACCAAAAAAAATGACAGGATCGCAGATCGTAATTGAAACGCTGATCGAACAGGGCGTAACCGACGTATTCGGCTACCCCGGCGGTCAGGTACTCAACATCTACGACGAACTATACAAGGCGGGCGACCGCATCAACCATGTGCTGACCGCCCACGAGCAGGGCGCCTCCCATGCGGCCGACGGCTATTCCCGCGCTACCGGTAAGGTGGGTGTGGTGATCGCCACCTCCGGCCCCGGCGCAACCAATCTGGTCACGGGTATTGCCACCGCCATGCTCGACTCGGTGCCGATGGTGGCCATTACCGGCAACGTGCCCACCTCGCTGATCGGCAAGGACGGATTCCAAGAAATCAACATTACCGGTGTGACCCTGCCCATTACCAAGCACAACTATTTTGTGCAGGACGTAAACGAATTGGCCGATACCATCCGCGAGGCTTTCCGCATTGCCAAGTCGGGACGCCCCGGTCCGGTACTGATCGATATCCCCAAGGATGTTCAGATCGATACTTGTGAATATGTAGCAGCTGAGGTCGTAGCCCCCTATCCTGAAAAAGAGGCAAGCGATGCGGATATTGACCGTGCGGTGGCGTTGCTCAATGCCGCCAAGCGCCCCTATATTTATATCGGCGGCGGTGCGGCGGGTGCCGGCATGACCGAGGCCATCAAGGCTCTGGCCGAGAAGATCGACGGCTATATCGGGTGCACCTTTATGGGACTTTCGGCGCTGCCCAATTCCTATGAACGGTTCTTGGGGATGCAGGGTATGCATGGGCATTACGCCTCCTCGATGGCCAATAAGGAGGCCGATCTGGTACTGGGCGTGGGCGTGCGGTTTAGCGACCGTGCCACCGGTAATACGGCTAAATATTGCCGCAACGCCAAGATCATTCAGCTCGATACCGATCTCTCGGAGATCAATAAGAACATCAAGGTGGATGTGGGGCTGGTTGGTAATATTGTATCTTCCTTTACCCGTATTTTAGAGCGATGCGCCAAGACCGAGCATCCCGAGTGGCGGGAACTGGTTGAGGGGTTGAAAGCCGAGGAAAAGCGGATCGAGGCAGAGGCGGATGCCAAGGTGGCCAAGGAAACGATCACCCCGAAGAAGGCGTTTGACGTGATCAATGCCATCAAGGATCCATCGACCATCGTGGCGACCGATGTGGGACAGCACCAGATGTGGACGGCGCAGTATGTGGACTTTGAGCAGCCTCGCCGTTTTGCCTCGTCGGGCGGTCTGGGTACGATGGGCTTTGGCTTGGGTGCCGCCATCGGGGCGCAGGTAGCCTCGAACGACCGCGTGGTGCTCATTACGGGCGACGGCTCGTTTGGCATGAATCTCAACGAAATGGCCACGGCCGTGACCTACAATCTGCCCATTACGGTGGTGCTGATGAACAACGGCGTGCTGGGCATGGTTCGTCAGTGGCAGACCTTATTCTTCGGCAAGAGGTATTCCAACACGGTGTTGGGACGAAAGACCGATTTTGTCAAACTGTCCGAGGCCTTTGGGGCGAAAGCCTGTGTGGCCGAAACGATGGACGAGTTTGAAGCGGCCTTTGCCGAGGCGATGCAGCATGACGGGCCCTATCTGATCGACACACGTATCGATAAGGATGAATTTGTTTTGCCGATGCTGCCGCCGGGTGGCTCGATCGACGATATTATCGTAGCCAAGGAGGAAGAATGATGAAGCGTTTTGTCATTGCCGTATACGTAGAAAACAAATACGGCGTACTGGCTCGGGTATCGGGTATGTTCATGCGCAAGGGCTTTAACATTGATGCGCTGACGGTTGGCACGACCGATGATCCGGCCTATTCCCGTATTACCATTACCCTAAACGGTGACGATTACGCCAGAGAGCAGTTGATCAACCAGTTAAAGAAACTCCATAACGTACACAAGGTCAAACTCTTGGAGAGTGACAGCCGCGTGGAGCGGGAGTTGATGCTCATCAAGGTAGGAAACGTGGGCAACAACCGTGCTGAAGTGATGGCGGCGACCGAGATCTACCGCGCCAAGATCATTGATTACAATACCGACACCATTTGCGTGGAGGTCACGGGCGAGCCCAAGAAGATCGACGCCTTTATTGAGGTAATGAAGCCGTTGGGCATTGTGGAAATGTGCCGTACCGGCGTGGTGGCCATGGAACGCGGCGCCAATATTATGCAGAAATAAATTTGATTTGAAATAAAAAGGAGAAAAGAATCATGCAGAACATTTATTATCAACAGGATTGTAACTTAGCCAAGTTAAACGGTAAGACCGTTGCCATCATCGGCTACGGCTCGCAGGGTCATGCTCATGCCCTCAACCTCAAGGAGTCGGGTGTGAATGTCATCGTCGGCCTGTACGAGGGTTCCAAGAGCTGGGCCAAAGCCGAAAAGGCAGGGCTGAAAGTTATGACTTCGGCCGATGCCGCCAAGGCCGCCGACATGATCATGATCCTCATCAACGACGAGAAGCAGGCCAAACTCTACAAGGAGTCCATTGAGCCCAACCTGACCGAGGGCAAGACCTTGGCCTTTGCTCATGGCTTTAACATTCATTTCGGTTGCATTCAGCCTCCCGCTGACGTCAACGTGGTCATGATCGCGCCCAAGGGACCCGGTCACACGGTACGCAGTGAGTATCAGGCGGGCAAGGGTGTTCCCTGCTTGGTTGCGGTACATCAGGATGCGACGGGTGATGCGCTGGAGATCGCGCTGGCCTATGCGCTGGGCATCGGCGGCGCCCGTGCCGGCGTGTTGGAGACCACCTTCCGTACCGAGACCGAGACCGACCTGTTCGGTGAGCAGGCGGTACTGTGCGGCGGCGTTTGCGCGCTGATGCAGGCGGGCTTTGAAACGCTGGTGGAGGCCGGTTACGATGCCAGAAACGCCTATTTTGAGTGCATCCATGAGATGAAACTGATCGTGGACCTGATCTACCAGAGCGGTTTTGAGGGTATGCGCTATTCCATTTCCAACACCGCCGAGTACGGCGATTACATTACCGGACCTAAGGTTATCACCGCCGAGACCAAGAAGGCGATGAAGAAGATTCTGGCCGATATTCAGGACGGTACCTTTGCCAATGACTTCCTGTTGGATATGTCCGATGCCGGCTCGCAGGTACATTTCAACGCCATGCGCAAGATCGCTTCCGAGCATCCGTCTGAGGTGGTCGGTAAGGAGATCCGCAAGCTGTACAGCTGGAGCGACGAGGATAAACTCATCAACAACTAATCGGAGACTATCATGATTAAAGATACGATTGTAGACGGTTTCCACAATGCGCCCCACCGCTCGCTCTATCATGCCCTTGGGCTGACTCGTGAGGAGCAGGCTCGGCCGCGGATCGGTATCGTCAGTTCCTACAATGAAATTGTGCCCGGCCACATCAATCTGGATAAGATCGCCGATGCCGTGAAGGTCGGCGTGGCCATGGCGGGCGGTACTCCCATCGTCTTCCCTGCCATCACCGTGTGCGACGGCATTGCCATGGGGCATACCGGCATGAAATATTCCCTCATTACCCGTGACCTGATCGCCGACTCGACCGAGGCGATGGTGATGGCGCATGGGTTTGACGGGTTGGTTATGATCCCCAACTGCGACAAGAACGTGCCGGGGCTGCTCATGGCGGCGGCGAGACTCAATATTCCCACCGTCTTTGTCAGCGGCGGGCCGATGCTGGCCGGTCGCATGAACGGCAAGAAGACCAGTTTGTCGAGCATGTTTGAGGCGGTCGGTGCTTTCCGCGCCGGCAAGATCGACGAGGAGAAGCTGTGCGAGTGGGAAGAAAACACCTGCCCGTCCTGCGGTTCTTGCTCGGGTATGTATACCGCCAACTCCATGAACTGCCTGACCGAGGTGTTGGGTATGGGATTGCGGGGCAACGGTACCATTCCTGCCGTGTACTCGGCCCGAATTGAACTGGCCAAGCACGCCGGCATGAAGATCATGGAACTGGTGGAGAAGAATATCCGTCCCCGTGACATCATGACGCCTGCCGCCTTCCGCAATGCGCTCACGGCCGACATGGCGCTGGGTTGTTCGACCAACTCCATGCTCCACCTGCCCGCCATTGCCAACGAGTGCGGCGTGAATATCAACCTCGATATGGCCAACGAGATCAGCGAAAAGACCCCCAACCTCTGCCATCTGGCGCCGGCGGGTCCGACCTATATGGAAGACCTCAATCAAGCGGGCGGCGTGTATGCCGTTCTTAACGAATTGGCACAGCTGGGTCTGCTTGACACCTCGGTGATGACGGCTACCGGTAAAACGATGGCCGAGAACATCAAGGGCGTGGTCAACCGTGACCCTGAGGTTATTCGTAAGCCTGAAAATGCCTTTAGCCGGACGGGCGGTATTGCCGTACTGCGCGGCAACTTAGCCCCCAACGGCTGTGTCGTTAAGCGTTCGGCGGTGGCGCCCGAGATGCTGGTGCATGAAGGGCCGGCCAAGGTCTTTAACAGCGAAGAAGAATGTATTGCCGCCATTTACGCCGGCAAGATCGTCAAGGGTGACGTGGTGGTCATCCGTTATGAGGGCCCTGCGGGCGGTCCCGGTATGAGGGAGATGCTCTCCCCCACCTCGGCCATTGCCGGCATGGGGCTGGATAAGGATGTGGCGCTGATTACCGACGGGCGGTTCTCGGGTGCGACCCGCGGCGCCTCCATCGGGCACGTATCGCCCGAGGCGGTGAGCGGCGGTTTGATCGCCTATGTCAAAGACGGCGATATCATTTCCATCAATATTCCCGAATATCGCATCGAACTGAAGGTGTCGGATGCCGAGATCGAAGCCAGAAAGGCCGAGATGCCCATTTTGAAGAAGACCAATCTTAAGGGCTGTCTGGCTCGCTATGCTTCGCAGGTGAGTTCGGCCGACCGCGGTGCGATCATCAACCGATTTGAGGACTGAACATGACCGATCAACAACGATGGGACTTAGCGGCCGAAGTGTCGGCGCTGTCCCTCTTTTGGGGGTTGCTTGAGCAGCCCGAAATGAAGGCGTTGCTGGCCTTTTTGAGCAGTAACGGTCTGCCGCATGAACGCATGGGGCTATACGGACAATTTGTGCATACCCTCGGACGGCATAACGGCTCCTTTTCCGACTATCTGCGCCGTGCCGCCGCCGAGGATGAGAATGCCTATATTTGTAACATTGCCAAGGGGCGTGCGGTGTCGGACAGCCTGAAAGCCAATGCCGAGGCCGAACTGCGGCTCTTTTCCCGCTTGACGGAACTGACCCCGCAGGGCTTGTGCGAGTCGATCGTGCAGGGATATCTGCCCGTCTTTGACAATGAGCCGACCGACTTTGTATCGGAGTATCATCAGCGCATTGAGAAACTGGATCGGTACGGATTCGGCATTTTTGCCGCCGCCGGTATGTTCCGAGTGGAAGACAAGACGATCGTGCCGGTCGAAGAACCCGATCGAGTGGGGCTGGACTCCTTTGTTGGCTACGACGAGGAGCGCCGCAAGGTATTGGAAAACACCCGCGCGCTTATCGAGGGGCGTCCCGCTGCCAACGTGCTGTTGTGCGGCGATGCGGGAACGGGAAAATCGTCCACCGTTAAGGCCTGCGCCAATTATTTTTACGATCAAGGATTGCGCCTGATCGAGATCCGCAAGGATCAGTTGTTCTCCCTATCCCACGTGATGGGGCGCATTGCGGGCAATCCCCTTAAATTTATCATCTTTATTGATGATCTGTCTTTCAATAAGAATGACGATTGTTTCAGTATGCTCAAGGCGGCTCTGGAAGGGTCGGCGGGAGCCAAGGCGGACAATGCCGTCATTTACGCCACATCCAACCGCCGCCACATTGTTAAGGAGAAATTTTCCGAGCGGGGGCATGAGGATGACGTACATCATTCGGATACCGTGCAGGAACTGCTCAGTCTGTCCGATCGGTTTGGCTTGACGGTCTATTTCTCCAAGCCCAACAAGGCGTTGTATCTGGATATTGTGCATGAACTGGCCGAGCGATACGGAGTATCGGTGGAAAAAGCGGAACTGGACCGTGCCGCCGAGGCTTTTGCGCTGGCGAGGGGCAGTCGTTCCCCCCGCGCGGCCGAACAGTTTGTGAAAAGTTTAATGTAAAGGAAAAAAGCATGGAAAAGAAATTGACGCTCGACACGGTGTATAAAGCCAGTTATGTGCTCAAAGAGGTGGTGCGGCCGACCGATGTGATCTACGCCCCCAAACTCTGCCCCGGTGCCGAGTTGTATCTGAAAACCGAAAACCTGCAGGTAACCGGCTCCTTTAAGGTGCGCGGCGCCTATTACAAAATGTCGCAACTGAGTAGTGAAGAAAAGGCGAAAGGCGTGGTCGCCTGCTCGGCGGGCAATCATGCCCAAGGCGTGGCGTTGGCGGCGCAGAAAAACGGCATCCCCGCCGTCATCTGTCTGCCCGACGGCGCGCCCATCTCCAAGGTCGAAGCCACCCGCAGTTACGGCGCCGAGATCTGTATGGTCAAGGGCGTGTACGACGATGCCTATAACAAGGCCCTGCAGTTGCGCGACGAAAAGGGCTATACCTTTATTCATCCCTTTGACGACCCCGATGTCATCGCCGGTCAAGGTACCATTGCGCTGGAACTGGCGCAACAGGTGGCCGATATGGATGCGGTCATCGTGCCCATCGGCGGCGGCGGGCTGATCTCGGGTATTGCCTACACCATCAAGAACCTCAATCCCAAGGTCAAGGTGTACGGCGTGCAGGCCAGCGGCGCTCCCTCCATGCTCAATTCCATTCATGACGGGCATATCGAAACGCTGTCCCGTGTGGCCACCATTGCCGACGGCATTGCCGTCAAAAAGCCGGGCAGCCTGACCTATGAGATCTGCTCGGAGTATGTCGATGAGATCGTATCGGTGACCGACGATGAGATCTCGGCCGCCATTCTGGCGCTGATGGAACAGCACAAACTGGTGACCGAGGGCGCGGGTGCCGTTGCGGTTGCCGCCGCCATGTTCGGTAAGGTGGATCTGCGGGGCAAAAAGGCGGTATGCCTGCTTTCGGGCGGCAACATCGACGTGCCCATCCTGTCCCGTGTGATTGCCCGAGGACTGCTCATGTCGGGCCGCTCCTATCATTTGACCATTGAGTTACAGGATAAGCCCGGCCAGTTGGTGGGCGTGTCCAATATCGTGGCTTCCCTCGGCGGTAACGTCACCGCCGTGCACCACGAGCACACCAATCCCGGCAGCGACGTCAACGGCTGCTACCTGAGTCTGGTGCTGGAAACCCGTAACTTTGAACATATCGAACAGATCCGCAAGGCCCTCACCGATGCGGGCTTCAAAATCCTGTAAAAGGAGAAACTGATAATGATTACTAAAATTGCAACTCATAACGCTCCTGCCGCGATCGGCCCCTATTCGCAGGCCATTCGGTGCGGAAATATGCTCTATTCCTCGGGTCAGATCCCGCTGGATCCTGCCACCGGCAACATGGTGGGAGAAACGATTACCGAGCAGGCCGAGCAGGTGATGAAAAACCTGCAGGCGGTGCTTTCGGCTGCCGGTGTGGGCTTTGAAAATGTGGTAAAAACCACCTGTTTTTTGGCGGATATGAATGATTTTGCCGCTTTTAATGCCGTATACGGCAAGTATATCACCTGCGCGCCCGCCCGTTCCTGCGTGGCGGTGGCCGCCCTGCCCAAGGGGGCGCTGTGCGAGGTAGAAGTCATCGCGGTTTGTGAAGAGAGAGAATGATGAAAAACACGGCTAAATATACCAGACAGTTCTTCCCCGTGAAGAATCCGCCCATGCGTTGGGCGACCAAAACTTATATTGACAAGGCGCCCAAATGGTGCTCGGTCGACCTGCGTGACGGCAACCAGTCCTTGATCATTCCGATGAGTTTGGAAGAAAAACTGGCCTTCTTTGACCTGCTGGTCAAGGTTGGTTTTAAGGAGATCGAGGTAGGTTTTCCTGCCGCATCGGAGACCGAGTATACCTTTTTGCGCACCCTCATTGATGAGAACCGCATTCCCGACGATGTGACGGTGCAGGTGCTTACCCAGTCGCGCGAGCACATCATCCGCAAGACCTTTGATGCGCTTAAAGGATGCAAGAACGCCATTGTGCATCTGTATAATTCCACCTCTCTGGCGCAACGGGAGCAGGTCTTCCGCAAGTCGAAAGAGGAGATCTTGCAGATTGCCATTGACGGGGCCAAACTCTTTAAGAAGATTGCCGATGAAACGGGATGTCGGTACCGCTACGAATATTCGCCCGAGTCCTTTACCGGCACCGAGCCCGAGTATGCCTTAGCGGTCTGCAACGCCGTTTTGGATATTTGGCAGCCGACGCCCGACCGCAAGGCCATTATCAACCTGCCGGTCACGGTGGAACTGTCCTCTCCGCACGTCTATGCCAATCAAGTGGAGTATATGTGCGACAATCTCAAGTTCAGAGATGCGGTGGAAGTATCGCTTCACCCGCATAACGACCGCGGCTGTGCCGTGGCCGATTCGGAACTGGGCCTGCTGGCCGGTGCCGACCGCATTGAGGGTACCCTCTTTGGCAACGGTGAGCGTACGGGTAACGTGGATATTATTACGCTGGCGCTTAATATGTACGCCCAAGGCGTAGAGCCCGAACTGGACTTTTCCAATATGCCCGAGATTACCGAGTTGTACGAACGGGTGACCCGTATGCAGGTGTACGACCGTGCCCCCTATGCGGGCAAACTGGTCTTTGCCGCCTTCTCGGGTTCCCACCAAGACGCCATTGCCAAGGGTATGCACTGGCGGGAAGAGAAGAAGTGCGATACCTGGACGGTGCCTTATCTTCCCATCGATCCGGCCGATGTGGGGCGTGAGTATGAAACCGACGTTATCCGCATCAACTCTCAGTCAGGCAAGGGCGGCATCGGGTATCTGCTGGAGCATCAGTTTGGCTATGTGTTGCCCGCCAAGATGCGGGAAGACGTGGGCTACGCCGTTAAGAGCGTGTCCGACCATGCCCATGCCGAACTTTCGCCCCGAGAGGTGCTGGACGTCTTTACCGAACAGTATGTCAACATCAACAATCATATCCGTTTGATCGACTATCATTTCGAGCGCAAGCCGGAGATTCACGTTACGCTGACGGTAGAGATCGATGGATATGTGATGGATCTCAAGGCGACGGGTAACGGTCGATTGGATGCTGTGTCCAATGCCGTGAAGGCGAAATTGGGCATGGAGTTTGCCGAGCTGACCTATGAGGAGCACGCTTTGACCCGCGGTTCGTCTTCGCAGGCGGTCACCTACGTGAGCATTGTGCCGGAGAGCGGCAAGCGGATTTGGGGCGCGGGCATTCATGACGATATCATTGCCTCGTCCATCAACGCCCTGTTCTCGGCCATCAACCGCAGTATTGATAAGGAGAAATAAACCATGGCTATGACAATGACCCAGAAAATTTTAGCCGCGCACGCGGGGCTGGAAACGGTGGAAGCCGGCCAGCTTATCCGTGCCAAGCTCGACATGGTGCTCGGCAACGATATTACCACGCCTGTCGCCATTAACGAGTTTGAGAAGAACGGTTTTACCAAGGTTTTTGATAAATCTAAAATTTCTATGGTTATGGACCATTTTGTCCCCAACAAGGACATCAAGGCCGCCCAGCAGACCAAGCAGTGCCGCTGTTTTGCCTGTGAGCACGCCATTGAGAACTATTACGACGTGGGCGATATGGGCATTGAACACGCCCTGCTTCCCGAAAAGGGTTTGGTGGGGCCCGGTGACGTGGTCATCGGCGCCGATTCTCATACCTGCACCTACGGCGCCCTCGGCGCTTTCTCGACGGGTGTCGGTTCCACCGACATGGCCGCCGGTATGGCGACGGGTGAGGCGTGGTTCAAGGTGCCTTCGGCCATCAAGTTTAACCTGACGGGGAAACTGCAGAAAGGCTGTTCGGGTAAGGACGTCATCCTGCACATCATCGGCAAGATCGGTGTGGACGGCGCGCTGTATAAGTCGATGGAGTTTGACGGCGAGGGGCTGAAAAACCTCTCGATGGACGACCGTCTGTGCATGGCCAATATGGCCATCGAGGCCGGCGCCAAAAACGGCATCTTTGCCGTTGACGAGATCACCCTCGCCTACTATAAAGAGCGCATGCCCCATCCTTACCCCGTCTATGCCGCCGACCCCGACGCCGTGTACGACGAGGTCATCGACATCGATCTGTCGGCCATTGAGCCG
>JAZNYQ010000042.1:0-16511 GCA_045594545.1 Eubacteriales bacterium
GGGCAAGATCGCCATCAACTACGGTTACTACCGCTATAAATATGTCGTCATGGTGGTGGCCGTCATTCTGCTGATCGTACTGGTGCAGATCTTCCAGAGCGTGGGCACCTCCCTTGCCACCCGCTCGGATAAGCGGCTCAAACGGTGATGCCCATGCTCGAAATATTGCAAGAAAAGGGCTATACCGTATCAACCTTTGCCACCGCCGCACAGGCGGCCGACTATTTAGATTCTGTCATTGACGGGGTATCGGTCGGCATTGGCGGCTCGATGACCGTCGAGCAGATGGGATTGTATGACCGTTTGCAAAGTCATAACACGGTGCACTGGCACTGGAAAGGCGGCGATGTGACCCAAGCCGCCGTCGCCGATGTGTACCTGACTTCGGTCAACGCTCTTTCCGAGAATGGAGAAATCATCAATATTGATGGCATCGGCAATCGCGTGGCCTCCATGCTTTACGGACACAAGAAAGTGTATCTGCTGGTCGGCAAAAATAAGATCGCACCCGATTTTGAATCGGCACTTCATCGCGCCCGCAACATCGCCGCGCCCCTCAATGCCAAACGGCTGAGCAAGGCCACGCCCTGCGTGAAAGGCGGGCGGTGTTTTGACTGCCGGAGTCCGGAGCGCATCTGTCGCGAACTGGCGGTACTATGGCAATGCCCGATGCAGGCCAATATCGAAATTGTTTTGATCGACCAACCTCTTGGATATTGACTCTACTGTTATTCTACTGCACTCTACCCTCACTCTCCTGTCGGGAGAGTGAGGGATTTTTTATTCTATTTTCTGATTTTTTAACGGCGGGGGATCTTTGCGCTAAGTAGGTTGTTTCTACCGGCATTTCCCGTTATACTGACGGCAAAAGAAACCGATGGAGGAAAGTATCATGAATCCGATTCCTATTTTCTGCGCTGTTGATGACGGGTATGCCCCCTATCTGGCGGTGGCGTTGCGCTCAATGCGCATCCACACCTCCCGCCCGCTACAGGTGCACGTGCTGATCGAACATCTGTCCGATGTGCACAAGGAAAACCTATGCGCCATGCAAGACGAAATGCTCTCCATTTCCTTTACCGATGTGTCCGCCTCTCTGGTCACATTCGGACAGGCACTGCATCTGCGCGATTACTACACCAAAGCCACCTACTACCGCTTCTTTATCCCTACCCTGTTCCCGCAACAGGATCGGGGGTTGTATTTGGACTGCGATATCATTGTCAACGACGATATTGCCAAATTGTACGACAGCGATCTGGGCGGCATGCCGTTGGGTGCCATCAATGAAGAGGTCATGGCCACCGTTGACGTCTTCGGTCGCTATGCGGAACAGTTGCTTGGCATCTCCCGCCACAAATACTTTAACGCAGGCGTATTGGTCATGGATCTGGCCAAATTGCGAAAGATTCGCCTGCTGGAAGCACTGGATCGTTTGATGACCAAGCACACCTTCCCCGTGACGCAGGATCAGGACTATCTGAATATCCTGTTTCACGATCAGGTAGCCTTACTGCCCGCCACATGGAATACGACCGCCTTTGATCATTGCGACCCTACCGATGTACCGGCGTTGGTGCACTTCAAGATCAATTTCAAACCGTGGCATTATAGCGGCATCTCCTATGAAAACCGATTCTGGTACTACGCCAAAAAGACGGTATATTATGAAAGCATCTTGCAGGAATTGGAGTCCTATCAAGGACAACAACGCGATCAGGAGCAATACGACAATTTGGTATCCTTAGCCAAGCAAGAAACACGGCGGGCCACCAAGGCCGGTTTTGAAACCCCTTTACGCTTTGCTCTAAATGCCCGCATCGCCCCCGCACGGCAGGCGGCACTCATGCGCCTATCCCAGTACGAGTCGGACGGCATCTTCGATCGGGACATCGAGGCCGATCCTCCTACCGTCCCCCTAAAATCGGGGCAAGTAGACTATACTCACAGTAAATTATCAACTAAAATATCCTCGGAGTTGGCCAATTTCTGTGCCAAGACCTTTTATGACCGCCGCATTGCGCGCGGCGAACTGGTGATCGAACGGGTCGTGGGGTTGGAGAATTACGATGCCGTTGCCGATCGAGGCGTCATTCTGACCTGTAACCATTTTCATCCCAACGATAACTACGCCATTTTCAAACCCATCGAAAAACGGCTGAGGCGCAAGCGGTTATGGAAGATCATACGGGAGGGCAATTTCACCTCGTTTCGCGGCATCTACGGCTACTTTTTCCGCCATTGCAACACCCTGCCGCTGGCGGGCGATCTGCAGGTATTTAAGGAATTGCTTCACGCAGTGGACACCCTGCTCAAACGCGGCGAGAAGATTCTGATCTATCCCGAACAGGCGATGTGGTACAACTACCGCAAGCCCCGCCCCCTCAAGAACGGCGCCTTTCATTTTGCGGCCAAGAGCGGTGCGCCCGTGCTTCCCTGCTTCATTACCATGCGGGACACCCACCGCTTTGATGCCGACGGCATTCCCGTTCAAGCCTATACCGTACACTACCTGCCGCCCATCTTCCCCGATCCGACCAAACGGGTATCACAAAATGTCAGGGAAATGAGCGAAAAAAATACCGCACTCTGGCGCTCCTGCTACGAACGCGAGTACGGAGAAAAGGCGGAAGCTCAACCATGCGACTGTATCTCATTATAATTGCTCTATCCGATCTGATTTTATGGGCGGCACACGGGTTTCACGGTGCGCTATCTATATTCGGCGGAACGGCGGCAGTCATCGCCTTAGACGGATTGGGCGCCTTTCTGCTGCGCCGCTTGCCCGAGCGATGGTTTGCCGAGCCTTGGACGATCGGCAAACGGGAACGGCGCTTTTACAAGGCGATCGGAATCCGCAAGTGGAAGGATCACATTCCCGAACTGGGCGGTTTTACCGGCTTTCATAAGGATCATGTCGAGCGGGATCCCGAATTTTTAGCACGGTTTTTACTGGAAAGCCGCTACGGTATCTTGATCCACCTCGAAAACATGTGCGGCGGGCTGTTGTTATTCCTGTTTTTGCCGCTCTCCTATGCCATCCCCATCGCCGCCATCAACGCCCTGTTAAGCCTGCTGCCCCTGATGGTGCTGCGCTACAACCTGCACACGCTGCAATATCTCTATCAAAAAGTACGAGCATAGAAAAAGGACACGGATCATTCCGTGTCCATTTTTTCCAAAAAATTAAGATCTTCCGCCGTCAACCCCACCTTGCGCAGCATATCGGGGCGGCGCTCCTTGGTGATCTTCAGCATCTCATCCCGCCGCCACCGCTCGATCTCGGCGTGCTTGCCATCCAGTAACACTTCAGGCACCCGACGCCCTCGAAACTCCACGGGACGGGTGTAGTGCGGGTATTCCAATAAGCCGTTATAATGGCTCTCTTCCTCAAAACACTCCTCGCTGTCGAGTACGCCCTCAACCATGCGGCAGACACAATCGACCGCCACCGCGCAGGCCAATTCCCCGCCGGTGAGTACATAGTCGCCAATCGACAGTTCCTCATCCACGATCTCCTCGATCACACGCTGATCCACGCCCTCATAGTGTCCGCAAACAAAAACAATGCGGTCTTCCTTGGCATAGCGGCGGGCGATCTCTTGGGTCAACACCTGACCCTTAGGCGAAAGATAGACGGTCAGCGGCTTTTTCTCAGCGTCATGCGTCACCTCGTCATAGCAGGCGCAAATGGGATCGGGCTTGAGCAACATGCCCTTTCCGCCGCCGTAGGGCGTATCGTCCACGGTGGAATGTTTATCGGTGGCCCAGTTTCGGAAATTGTGGGTACGGATATCCAGATACCCCGCCTTGCGGGCACGCCCTAAAATACTCTGCCCGAGCACCATATCCATATATTCGTCAAACAGAGTCAGAATATCGATCCTCATATCTCGAACATGCCTCCCAGCGGACGAATGTTAATGGTTTTGGCCTCGATATCGGTGTCGATAATGACATCCTTGATCACAGGGAAAAGCACCTGCTTGCCCGATTTCAGACGGATCTCATAAGCATCGTTGGCAATGCCGGGATAAACATCCACGATCACGCCGTAATGTTCCTTTGTATCGACGTCATAGACATCGCAACCGATAATATCCTCGATAAAATACTCACCCTCATCCAGCAGGTCATCGGTCTTTTCAATTTCAATTTCCCGTCCCTTTAACGTTTCGGCGGCCTCGATCGAATCCACCCCTTTGAGGTGGACGATGGCCAACGCGCGCTGAGCACGGGCACTCTGGACGGCAAAGGGTTTGCCGCCGATATAGACGGTGGGTATCTCGCACAGATCTCTGGCATCGTTCATCCACACATCGATTTTTATATCACCACGAATGCCGTGGGTATTAACAATTTTACCGGCTTTGATAAGCTCCATAATTCCTCCGATAAAGGAAAAAGGGGATAGTGATATCCCCTTTTAATCTCCTATATTGACAATAACTTTCTTATTGTCCTTGGCGGCAGCTGACTTAACGACCGAGCGGATGGCTTTTGCAATCCGACCCTGTCGACCAATCACTCTGCCCATGTCAGAGGGGGCCACCATGATCTGATAGGTGGTCGTATCCTCTTTCTCCGAGACCTTTGTGACCGAAACCTCATCGGGATTCTCCACAAGCGCCTTCGTGAGATACGTCAATAACTGTTCCATGATACCATCCTTTACAGAACGCCGTTCTTTTTGAGCATGGCCTTAACAGTATCGGTCGGCTGAGCACCGTTCGCGATCCACTGTTTCGCCTTCTCAGCGTCGATATTGACGGCCGAGGGAGTTCTGGTCGGATCATAGGTGCCGATCTCTTCGATAAATCTGCCGTCACGAGGGCTACGAGAATCTGCTACCACGATACGATAGAAAGGATTCTTCTTTGCACCCATTCTTCTGAGTCTGATTTTTACTGCCATTGTGATTCACCTCCACGTTAGAATTGTCTTACATCATCCCATTCATGCCGGGAAAACCCTTGAGCAGATTGGGATTCTTGTTAAGCCTTTTTATCATCGACCGAGCCTGCTCATACTGTTTAAGCAGTCGGTTGACTTCACTTACTTCCACGCCCGCGCCCATGGCGATACGGCGTTTGCGGGATGCCGCCAGAATGTCCGGTTTGGCCCGCTCTCTCGGCGTCATCGACAGGATAATGGCCTGCTGACGGTCAAAGATCTTCTCGTTGATATCCGCCTTAGCCAGATCCTTTTGCTTGACACCCATACTACCGAGGATGGCTCCGGCACCGCCCATCTTCTTCATCTGTTGCAACTGCCCGAGATAATCCTCTAAATCAAACTTATTTTTAAGTAGTTTTTCTTCTAATTTTTTAGCCTGCTCCTCGTCGAAGGCTTCTTCCGCCTTTTCGATCAGAGAGAGCACATCGCCCTTACCCAAAATACGATTGGCCATCCGTTCGGGATGGAAGGGCTCTAAGTCCTTGACCGTTTCGCCCACACCGACAAACTTGATCGGCTGACCGGTGATATATTTGACCGACATGGCGGCACCGCCGCGGGTATCGCCGTCAAACTTAGTCAAGATCACGCCGGTGATGGATAACTGCTCATCAAAGGACTGCGCTACATTCACCGCATCCTGACCGGTCATGGCATCAACCACGAGCAAGATCTCATTCGGCTCGGTTTTGGCCTTGATCTGCGCCAGTTCATCCATGAGCGCCTCGTCAATATGCAACCGGCCGGCCGTATCGAGAATAACGATGTCGTTGCCGTATTTCTTGGCGTGCGCCACCGCTTCCTGCGCGATCCTTACCGGCTTTTCCCCCTCTAACGAAAAGACGGGAACCTCGGCCTGCGCGCCGACCACCTTTAACTGATCGACCGCGGCGGGACGGTAAATATCACAAGCCACCAACAGCGGGCGGCGATGAAGCGTATTCTTAAAATAGTAGGCCAGTTTGGCCGAATGGGTGGTTTTACCGGCACCCTGCAAACCGCACATCATAATAACCGTAGGCGGCTTGGTGCTGAAATTGAACTTGGAATCGCCGTCACCCATAATGCGGCACAATTCCTCATGAACGATCTTTATCACCTGCTGAGCCGGCGTAAGGGATTTCATAACCTCTTCGCCCACCGCACGGGCCGACACGTTGTTAATAAAGGCTTTTACCACCTTGAAGTTCACGTCGGCGCCAAGTAAAGCCAGTTTGATCTCCCGCATGACCTCTTTGACATCGCCCTCGGAGAGTTTACCCCGACCTTTGAGGCGGCGGAAGATATCGCCCAGTTTATCGGACAGCCCGTCAAATGCCATCTTCGCGCACCTGATCGCTTACCCGAACAATGGTTTTGACCGCATCGGCAATGACCGCATTGACCATGCCGCGGCTGTTCTGCTCCCGTATATCCTCGGCGGCGGCACGGATCTCATCCATACCCTCACGCAGCCGCGTGAACTTCTCGGCCAGACCCAGCTTTTCTTCCATATCCAACAGGATGGCCTCGCCCTTCTTAATGCAGTCGCGCACGCCTTGGCGGGTAATACCGGTCTGGACGGCGATCTCCGCCAAACTCAGATCATCATCATAATACATGATAATGGCCGATAACTGTTTCTCGGTCAACATCTTGCCGTAAAAATCGCAAAGCAGACCGATCTGGAGATTTTTTTCTATCATATGCGCCACCCTTTCCGATGATTTGTAAAGCGATTTACTTTACACTTCTGCTATTATACTCTATTTTCTCCCAAATGTCAAGGCAAAAGCCCCTCTTTTTTGAGGGGCTTTGTGAATTTTTTATGATTGATCCAACATTTCCCGATGGCGGATGCGCGACTTATGGTTGATCAGTACGATAACGGTGAAAATCACGATCGCACCGGCGATGGCCGCCACGATGATGGCCGCCGTCATCAACAGGTTGGCACTCATATCGGTATCCGCCACGGCATCGTAGGAAATGATGCCCGACTGGGTCATCTGCTCAGCCGCCTCCTGCTCCTGAGGAGTGGGCACGAACCGATCGGCATCAAAGGTAACCGCTGAAACCGGCACCAGCCCCATCAGCAAAAGAAGAGCCAGTACCATTCCTATTAATTTCTTCATTTTTCTTCCTCCTGACGGTTGGTGCGTTGCCGATTGCGTTCCCGCACCAGCATGACGGTAACCGCCGCCGCACAAATCAAAGCCACGGCCACCGAGATCAGCATAATCATCAGCGGCACCGATACCGGCGCATCGGCCGTGATGATCTTATACTCGGGTTCGGAAGCAATCGGGATATCTACATCCTGCGCATAGGCCGTCACCGCGCCCTCATCGTCCTCAATCAACATGGGGATCTTTTCTAAGGGTACCAACCCAATGGACATGCAACCGTCTTTGTGCGCCCAATTTTTTGCACCGCCGCCATCGGCCGCACCCGTCCCTATCAGAAACCGATTCGAGCCGTCAACCTGACCCGATACCCGATTGTTATAATGCTCCAATCCGATAACGGCCGAAAAGGCCATAACCGCATTTTTTTCAAGGGAAATGTTGGTGTTCTTCAGCGCAACCGCCGCCTCATAGGTCATGGTGCGGGACGCCTCATCGTAGACCACGGCATAATCTCTGCCCTGCCGCAGATCCTGTACCTTGATCGCCTGCGAAATGGTCTGCGCCTGCGCCCGTCCGTCTGCCGTTTGATACAATCGGTAGCCGGTATACACCTCGTATTCCTCTCCCTTTTGCATAGCATGGCGCACGCCCGTACTCTCCTGATACTCGGAGAGAGTAAAGGCAAAGTGTAATCCCATTTCGGGGGATGCCGTGCTGATCTCACGGTCTACCCCGTATACCGCACAGCCGATATATACATATTCCTCGTCATGGGTCACATACAGATCAAAGGCGGCCTCGCCGTCCTGCGTCGGGTCAAACCACTCGGCCGTCAGGGTCGAATCCACCGTTCCTGCCTGTGCTAAGGTCACACGGTTGTATAGCGGTTCGCCCCACTCCTGTGTTGAGATCACGCCGTCGATCCCGACCCGTCGGGGCTGGGCCACCGTATAGGAGGCGGCACCGACCGAAACCGATAACAGCGCCAACATCAGCATACATGCAGCCAAGATTCGTATCTTTTTCATCGTGTCATCCTCCTTTTACCGTTTTTGCATGGCGTAGTGTAATAGATTGATCAATGCATAGTCTGCCGTCGGTGTTCCAATGTGATCCAGTACGGCCAAGGTATTTACTATAATCTGCCCCTTGCCGCAGGTATATACACCCACAGCCACATCGGTATCCGCACCGGCCAAAACTTCCAGCGCCGCTATAGGCAGGCGAAGCATCTTGGCCTCACAAACGGAACCCGACAGGGTTTGTTTGGGCATCCCTTGTGTCAGCATCGGCGCAACCAGTTCGTTCGACTCCACTTCCACCAGATAGCCCGATTCCTCAAAGGGCAGTTGCAGGTAGCCCCAGTCACCCAGCGACTCAACATCGGCCACCACCGCCGTTACACCCTGTTTCGTTACCGCCTCATACAAAAGAGTCAGCGACTCTTTATCTATATCCTTACCCCCCAGCACAACCGTACTGTTCGGCACGATCTTCCGGAAATCCAGCACCTTGATCTCCACACCCGACTGTTGGAGTAAGACCAACGCATCGGCATACAGTCCATGCATATAGACTGTACCCGACAAGGCGGGGCGCTCCTGCGCATCCAGCACATAGATCGGTTGATCAAAGATAACATCCGTACCATCCAACTGCGCACGGAAGGTGTAAGCCCCCGTCGGCAACTGCGCCAGTGGGATCGATTCATCCAGAACGGTAATGGCCGAAATAAAGTGTCCCGTGCCGGTATAGGCGGGAGTGACAGCTACCGTCTTTTCCCAAACACGACCGCTCTCGCCCTCTAAGGCAAAGCGGGCCGTATATTCTTTCTTTTCCAGTGCGCCCAGATCCGACAGCGTCACCTGAATATCCAGCGCCTCGGTACGGTAAAGAGTGTCATCTTCCACAGCCACACTCCAACAGGTGTCTTTGAGTCCGTTTAGTCCTTGCCATGTCGTACCCTCAGCCACCGTCACCGAAAAACCGCTCACCTTACTGTTGGCTCGAACCGTATCCAGATCCTTTATATCCAGATCCGACAGGAAGATGGCCCGCAACGGTTCCATCTCATAGGCAGGCAGTTCGCCGTGTATATCTCCCGTACCGATCTCGGTTTCGGTATCCACACCGCCGCGCACGCCTTCATTGCCCATATATCCGTCCCAACTAAGCGAACCGGGGTTGGACGCCGATGCCGTGGCCAGATTGCCGTCGGTACGCCCTGAAGAGAGAAATACTAACAGATCATTATCATAGGTACGGCAAACATCCAACGACTCGACCGCCGCCCGATAATTGTTCACATACGCCGTATCCGCATCCATAGCCTCATTTAATATGCCCACCACGCCAAAGGATGCATGGTTGCGATCCCGCTCGATCAGCTGTCGCAATTCCCGACGGATCAGATCCTCGCCATACTTGCTGTCCATCTTGCCCGCCATGGCCGTTTCCTGATACACCAGCAGCCCCAGCCCATCGCAATAGCCCAGCGCCGACGACGGCGCGGGATGGCCGACAAACCGCACCATATTAAACCCGCACGTCTTGAATTCCATGAGTTTGGCCCGCAGGGCATCCTCGGTCATATCGGCATCCACCGTCAGGTTAACACTCTTGACATATAACCGCTCGCCGTTGAGCAGGAAATATCCTTGCGAATCAATGCGAAGATCCTTAAATCCCACCGAAACCGCCGAAGAATCGGAAAAACTCACCTTTTCGGCCAAACATTCTACCCATACCGTGTATTGATAAGGATCGGACACGCTCCACGCATGAAAATCCTTCAGTTCCATCGTCACCGTGTGCTTGGAGAGGCCGGGCACCGCATTAAAGGTAGCCCCCACCGTAGCCAGCACCGCCGTCGCATCGGTCGGACTGATGCGCGCGCGAATATCCACCGATACCGTTTCCGATGCCGGATTGTCCACGATCACCTGCACGTTGACCTTGCCGTTCTCGTATTGCGTGTCCACAAAAACATCGGCAATGGCAATATCGGGCACGACCGACAAATAGACCGGACTCTGTATCCCCTGCCCGTTGTTGGGACCTTGGGGCAACGTCTGCCCATCCTCGCCGCGAATGGTTGACCCGTCATTGGCCGAGAACAGCCGGACCACCAGTAAATTATCCTGATCTTCACGGATAAACGCCGTCACATCAAAGGAAAAATCACCGTAAGCCCCTTCATGCTCCCCGATATAATTGCCGTTAAGCCACACCTTGGCGTAATACCGACATCCGCCAAACGATGCCACGACCCGCTGTCCGTCCTGCAAGTTGAGATCGGGGGTAAACTTTCGGAAAAACCAGGTCGTCGCCCCGTCCTCCCCCGCCTCATACGGCAAGGTGACCGACGGCTCCTGCGACGGGTACTGCTCATACCATGCCTGCGCTTCTCCCTCGTTCTCCCGATCGGGAACCACACGCCACTCGTCCGCCAGCACCATCGACGCATCGGGCACCGGCATCAAATTCTCCGCCGCCGAATCGTAATAGGCCGCCGAAACCGGCACAAGCCCCATCAGCAGTACAAGGACCGTGATCCATATCATACTCTTTTTCATGGCATCATTCCTCCCCATACGTTACGCCGCCCGTCGGGAGCGAGGCCAGTGCACAAACATGATCGCTTCCCTCGGCAACAACCATCATCCCCACCGCATCGGCATAACTGAGCAACGCCTGTGTCGGTTGCCCCATAGGATTGAGCACATGGATGCCGTTGCTCTTTGCCAAATTGACAAACTCCCGCATCTGCGCTTCCTCCCGCATGACACCCTGCGGCAGATCCAGAACCTGCAACCGCTCGGGCATCGGGGCGGCAAATCCCACACGGCGGCTCACCGTGTCTACCCAGTCCTGCGAAGACTTGGGCGACGAGGCTATCACCGTCAGATCATATAAATACGGATCCTCTACACTCCAATCCTGCACATCGTCGATCTTCATGCTCAAGGTGTGCAATCCCATACCCGCATCGGCCTGCACCTGTTGCGTCACACGTGCCATCACCTTACCGGTATCCAATGCCGTCAGTACCGCCGTTAATACCACCGGTTCTTGGTTCTTGGCATTTTCCAGCGCAATGCCCGCATACAACGTTTCATCCTTAACTTCAACCGAAACATCGGCCACCATCACCGACGGACGCACCGTCAAGGCCGTACGGGCCACCGCCGCATTTCGACCGGCACGGATCACCAACGTATTGGTTCCCACCCGCTTGACGGTATCGGTAACATCCAACCGATATTCGCCGTCAGCCGACTCGCGATGATCGACCGGCGTTCCGTTGAGCCAAACGGTAGCGGCCTGTCCCAGATCACACAATGAAAGGATCACCCGATCCCCCTTTACCAAAGAGGCCGCAAAGGTATTGGAATACCATACTGTATCGGCATCGGTTTGATTCTCTTCTTCAAATCCGTTTTGCCATCCGTTTTGCTCTCCCATTCCATCGGCATCGCCGCGCATCTTCCAGCCGATATCCAGCACCTGCCCACTTCGTGTTCCGCCGGCACACGCCGCCAGACTCAGCACAAGCAGCAACGCTGAAAATACTGCACACATCCGTCTTTTCATGTTATTCTCCCTTCCTGAAAAAGGCATATATGGTTATTATATCACATCGTAACCTAAATTTGTAGATATAATATTAAAAAAGAAGCCGAACACTTCGGCTTCTTTCGTTAATTGAGTATAACGATCCCCAAATTCAAATAAATCGCAAAGGCACACCATACCGCATAGGGTACCTGTAACCAGCCCGCCAAACGGTCGATGCGGAAATACCCAACCGTGTAAATTAAGATCAATATCCACAGGATCAATAACCAGATCAGCGCAAATAACCACATCTGACAAACAAAGAAAAAGATCGACCAGAAGAAATTAAATACCAACGATACATAGTAAACGGTCAGCGCCGTCGCCTGCCTGTCACGGTTGGCAATCCGCCAGGACGATACCCCCATCAGTACATACAAAATCGTCCATACCACAGGGAACAACCAACCGGGCGGCGACAGCGGCGGCTGATTGAGCGCAGAAAAATCTTCCATCGCCCCCATCGTTAACAAGCCCGAAATCAATCCCACCGCCAGCGGTACGGCAATGTTAAGAATTAAAGATTTGTATTTTTTCCAAAAAGAAAGCATAGAATCACCTCATTGGTATTCTATGCTTTCCTTGTCATAATTATCCATGAAATTATGATACCCGTCCCCGTCGGTATAGCCGATCACCTCGGCCAACTTGACATTCTCCATGGCACGGAAAATGTTGACGGGCACCTGACTGTTATTTTTGGTCAGATCCTCGATCATGCTTTTGACGTATTTGCGCTTACTCGTGCTCTCGCTGTCACACCCCGCATCCTTGGATGTGACACGGCAGGCGCATTGCAAAAACTCCAAGTGATTGTATTTGGCAAAGCGCACAATATCCTTTTCCCGCACGCAATAGAGCGGGCGGATCAGCTCCATACCCGTAAAATTGGTCGAGTGAAGTTTGGGCAACATCGTCTGCACCTGCGCCCCGTATAATAATCCCAATAGCGTCGTTTCGATCACATCGTCAAAATGATGCCCCAACGCAATCTTGTTGCATCCCAACGACTCGGCACAGGCATACAAATGCCCCCGCCGCATACGAGCACACAGATAACAGGGGTTCTTCTCCGCCTGATCCACCGACGCAAAAACATCCGTCTCAAAAATATGAGGGGTAATGCCCATGCGCGCACAGTTTTCTTCGATCTTTTTTCGGTTTTCAAGACTGTAACCGGGATCCATCACGATCACCTGCAGATCAAACCGACAATCGCCGTACCGTTGCAACTGTTGCATACACTTGACCAACAGAACCGAATCCTTCCCGCCCGACAGACAGACGGCAATGCGATCCCCCTCGTTAACCATCCGATACTTCTTAACCCCTTCAATAAAGCGGTTCCAGATGGTCTTGCGATAGGTTGTGATGATACTGCGCTCGATGCGCTTACTTTCTTCCATGGCTTTTGATAATGGCGGCATATTGCGCCTCTACCTGCTTGGCCAATTCTTCCCACGGCACGGGAATGGTCTGCTTCGCCCGCTGCCCTGTCGCCTGCCTGTTTTGCGGATCGGCAAAGATCTCACCGATGCGAGCCGACATGGCCTCTACCGATTCCTCAGCCAGATACCCGTTCTCGTTATCGGTCACGCACTCGGCGGCATTACTGCCCCGCACCAGCAAGGCCGGCACACCCGCACAAGCCGCTTCCCGCAATACCAACGGCGCATTGTCATACACCGAGGGGAAGAAAAAGAGATCACCGCATAGGTAAAGTCCCTCCAGCATCACCCGATCGCTGATCCGTCCGGTAAATATACACCGATCCATCACCCCGATCTGACGGGCGTATTCATGAATCTGCTTCTCGTAATAGCCCGTACCCACTAACAACAACCGATAACTGTCATCCAAAGTCGCCAGCGTGTCAAGGACCAGTTTGAGATTTTTCTGCCATACCATCTGCCCCACAAAGAGCAGAATTTTCTTATCTTTCGGTATCGCGAACCGCTCTGCGGCCGCCGCCCGCGCCGAATCAGGATCGGAACTGACAAAGGGATCGGCACCGTTAGGCATCACGGCAATTTCGCCCTTGTATCCGTATTCCCGCAGCGTCTGCGCCGTGCCCGCACTGCAGGCCCATACTACATCGCATTGATTGTAGAATTTCACAATGTAGCGCACGCCAAAACGGGCAAACCATTCCGATCCCGTCACCCGCTTAAAATCGTCGTAATACTTGCTGTGAAAGGTGGAAACCACGGGAATCCCCAGTTTCTTGGCGCGTTTGAGCGCATAATGCCCCAACATAAAGGGAGAATGAACATGGAAAATATCGGCGCCAAACCCATTCACAAAATCTTTTAATTTCCTGGACGGTTCCGGCATCGGCCACCCATACCCCACAAAGGGGATCCGCGCCGAGCGGGTACGCTGGATCGGGTAATCGTCCTTGTCTTGGTATCCCTTTTCGATGATCGGCGCCACGACCGCAGCATCCATATGCGTGGCATAGCGATCGACGGTGTGAATCACACCGTCGACATTCGGATAATATAGATCAATAAACTGTATGCTCTTCATCGTTTTTTTCTTCTTTCCCTAACCGTTTACGGATCTTGGGCATCAGCGCGTTATAGCCATACACGCCCACACCCATAAGCAGGAATAAGTAATAAGTCAAAAACCGCCAGATTGCCATACCCCAGAAGGTGTTGCTGTTAAGCCCGTGGAAGATCGTGTAGAATGTTCCCTCGGCCGCACCGGCATTCCCGGGCGTCGGAATATAGGCAATACCCGCATAAATGTATACCGTCAGTGTCAGCACATCCAAAAAGGTAACGGGCGAACCAAAAGCACGCAATACAAAATAGGGCGTTGACATCAGCGCAATCTGATAGGCAATGCCGATAAGCATAACCTTTAGGATCAAGCCCTTGACCTTAGCCATCTCAGCCAGCGCCGTGCGGTATTCTTCCAAAGAAGACACCATCTTGGCCTGACTCTTTTCGGGATCTTTCAGGATCTTCATCTTGCCAAGCACACGCACGCCCCACGCCAAAATCTTAGTCACCGTCGTCGGGAAGAAATTAAAGAGAATAATGGCCATCGGCACCAGTAGGTAGAACAAAATACCTACATACGCCATAACGTGCAGCGCCGTCGGCACCGTATGGGCATTGAGGCACACCAAGACAAAGAAGAGCAGACAGAAGCCCAATTGCATCGAAAGAAAACCCAGCACCGGCATCGCACCCGCAATACCCGGCGTATAGCCCTGCTTGCTCAGATAATACATCTGGAACGGCTGACCGCCCGCACCCGACGGGGTAATGTTGTCATAATACTTTCCCAGCACCGCCACCTGAAAGGCGTGCTTGATATTCACACGTCCAACGGTGTGCCGCATCATCACACAGTATTTAAATGTCTCAAAAAAGACGGCCGAGGCAATGCAGCCAAAAGCCCCGATCAGCCAGACCATGTTGTTATCAAAGGTGATATGTTCCGGAGATTCCTTGGTGAATTCCATAATACCGGTAACCACGATCGCACCGATATTGATCAGCACAAATAATATGGTAAGGATAATTTTATTGCGCTTTTTCTTCTTCTGATCGGCATCGGACAGTACGGTCGTCTTCTCGTTCACATACTCCCGATCCTTCTTCAGTTGCTCAAATTGATCCGCCATCGGAAACCTCCTTCCTGCTTCATCGTACGCCTATTATACCACATGGTCACAATTTGTTCAATATTTTTTTGTCTTTCACGCAAAAAGTCAGCTATCCGTCACATTGACATTCTGAAAAAGGGTGTTATAATAAAAGTATTGTTACCAAAGAAAGGATCTGAATGTAATGTCTGAATGTACGCATGATTGTTCCACCTGTTCGGCCAACTGCTCTTCCCGTCAGCAGCCGCAGGATCTTCGCGAAGCCCCTCACGCCGGCAGCCATATCAAAAAGGTCATCGGCGTTGTGTCGGGCAAAGGCGGCGTCGGCAAATCCATGGTCACTGCCATGCTGGCCGTCCGTCTGGCTCACATGGGCAAAAAGGTCGGCATCCTCGATGCCGATATTACCGGCCCCTCCATCCCCAAGGCACTGGGTATCCACTCCCGTGCGCTGGCCGATGGCGACAGCCTGCTCCCCGTCACCAGCCGTGACGGCATCAAGGTCATGTCCTTAAACCTGCTGGTCGAGAATGAGACCGATCCCGTCGTTTGGCGCGGTCCCGTCATCGCCGGCGCCGTCAAGCAGTTCTGGACCGACGTGGTCTGGGGCGAACTGGACGTACTGTTGGTCGATATGCCCCCCGGAACGGGCGACGTTCCGCTGACCGTCTTCCAGTCCTTGCCGGTGGACGGCATTGTGATCGTCACCTCGCCTCAGCAACTGGTCGGCATGATCGTCGAAAAGGCGGTCAATATGGCCGACATGATGGGTATTCCCATCCTCGGCTTGGTCGAGAACTACTCTTACTTTGTATGCAACGATTGCGGCAAAAAGCACTTCATCTTCGGTGAGGGCGATGTCGAAGGCTTGGCCAAGCGCCTGAACATCCCCGCCAGCGCCGCTCTGCCCATTGAGCCCGCCGTAGCCAAAGCCGGCGACGAGGGCCTGCTCGAAGGCTATGAGCAAGACTGGTTAGACCCCATCATCAACAATCTAAACGCCTAAAGAAAAACGAGCCGAACTCGGCTCGTTTTTTATTATCTTTCGTTGGACAAGAAGAAAACGGCGATGGTACCGGGTCCGGAATGGGCGCCGATGACAGGACCGATATCGGCAATGTAGCACACCGATTCACCCGTGCGCTCCTCAATAGTCGCAGCCAATTCCTCAGCCTGATCCCTACAGTCGGCCTGACAGATCATGATCG
>JAZNYQ010000043.1:0-11682 GCA_045594545.1 Eubacteriales bacterium
GCCAGATGCCGACATTGACCACCTGCGCATTCCAGTCCCAGCCGTAGGTGACCGGCGGTTTGCAACTAGTATCGGCAGCCATACGGGAGAAGTGAGGACGCACCGTTGCATCCTCACGCCAAGGACGGGGATGGATATACACCTCAAGCGTATCGCCGCATTTGGCTTGCTTAGTCAAATTCAGCTTGACAGGCGTATACATACCTTCCTGTGAATGAAGGATCTCACCGTTCAGACGAATATCAAACTCATAATCGATACCCTCGGCCACAAAATAAACCTTCTCGTCGTTATCGGCTTGAAAATTCAGGACCGTCTGATACGTCCATGCCCAATCCTCTATCTGTTCGAATCGATAAACCGTGTCGGCGTACTGGATGTCACCCCATCCCCGTGCCTTTGCATAGTCGCTCTGCACATTACCCGGCACGTTAGCGGCAAACACAAATCCGTCATTGCCTTTTGCTGTCCATTTCTGCAAAAATTTCATACTCTTTACTCCCGCGTATCATTTGTCTTTGCCCTCGTTATTGTTTCGATTCCGGCACACTTCGGTCGATACCGAACTTTCATTCAGTCAAGATCTTTAGATTTTAGTCAGATAGATCAAAAGGGCGATGTTGGGTTTCGGATAGTTAATGCGAAGTCCCTCATCCATCAATTCCTGCCCCGTTAAGGTCAGTTTCTCGCCCGAATCGACCAGCTCCACCTCGTAGGAAGCCGCAGCCTCCAGCCCCTTGAGATAGTACGCCTCCGATTCGGTATCGCACCGTTCCGGACGGAAGGCCACTAAATAACCTTTTCCCTCTTCCGGCTTATAGAATTCATAACAGGCCGTTTTCGTCTCAATACCGCTGTCCGTACCACCGGCAAGCATATAATAATCGCCATTCATCAGATCTCGGCAAATAAAATATTGCTCTATCATTTCCTGTATGCGCTTATTTCCTGTCTGTGTCGGACCAAGTTGCATACCGGAATTCATGGAAGCACGGAAGGCGTACGCAGTATCTTCCGAATTCTTCCATGGCCAACCGCCGGCATGGATGGGAATCCACCAAGACAAGTTATAGTTATTGGCCCGCAAACCGTCCGGCGTACTGTCGTAGTTTACATAATCGGAGTTCCATAGCGGAATGGAGCGACGCATCATTTCAAGATCCAGACGACGGCCGCCACTGGCACAACTGTCAATAAGCAAGCCGGGATTGCGCTCCATCAAGGTATCCAGATAACGGTACAGATTCGTGATATACTTAATCTCGGTCATACCGATACGGTTTTCGCCCTCCGCCCGATCGTTGGCAAACCAGCGCTCAGCCGGATCGCAGTTAAAGTCCTGACGATACCAGGTCAGATGATTTTCCTGAATGGTGGAACTCACCCAGTCGATCATGTAATCACAGGCTTCATCGTCGGCCATATTAAACAATAAGAAGGCAGCCTCGCTCTGTGAAGACTTCAAAAACCATTCCGGATGTTCTGTCGGCAATTGGGTGCCCGGCATAGCTCGTTCCGGCTCAAACCAAAGCAATAGCCCGACATTCTGCTCGGCCAGATATTCGCCAAGTTCCCGAATATTTCCGTTTGGATAGACATCCTTGATAAAATACCAGTTACCCGTCTGCTCGTACCAACCGCCGGAAAGGGTATCACCGGATTTATCACCAAACCAACCGGCGTCCAGCCACAGACACTCATACTTGTTGCCGGTAGCCGACAGGTCCTTAGCCATCTTTAATATCTCCTGTTCACCGTAGCCGACCATATTGGATACGCCAACGGCATACATGGCGTGTTGGATCGGCTCACCGCTTGCATCCGCAGGAGTGTAACTTTTAAGGATGAGCCGACGCAGGGCATTGTGTCCGTCATCCTGATCTCCTTTAAAGAATTGGAGCATGATCATGGGGGTACGCATCTGCTCTCCTGCATGCAGGGAGATTTGCGTCTGTTGCATACCGGCTTGGATTGTCACCTTGCCATTATCATGGGTGAAATCCGCTTTCCAGTTCCCCGTCCAGCCGACAGCGCCCATAATTCCGTATTCTCCGTTGCAGATATCGAAATACGGCCAAGCCCCTTGCGAAGACCGTCCGCCGTTCGTTTCCATGGAATAAGAACCCTTCTCAACCAAATCGACGGAAAACGGCTGAAAATCGGTAGGTAACGCATCGTTTCCTTCGGTTGTGGTAAATATCGGATTGGCGATGACAACACAGCTGTCAATGGCCAAGATATCCTGAATAACCGGCGAGTCGGTACTACCCTCATTTTTAAAATAGTTCGTCCACTCAAGAGCGGCTGACTCCTCGTCAAAAGTGATCTCACTCCATGCGACCACTCCGTCCTTTTTGTAGGTGACTGTCCAACCGCTTTCCGTTTCCTCAACCGTTTTATTCCATTTGCGGATGTGCTCCTCATATGGTGTATCGTCATAAGAGAATGAGAATAACGTATTTTTTTCGATCTGCTCTTGTATCCATTGTTTGGCTGTCTGCTCCGGCGCCTCTCCCATGGGAGTTTCTGCCGGCTTGGCACAACCAAAGACAGAGAGAAGCATTAACGCACACAAGAAAAATGCTGTTATTTTTTTCATGATCGTGCACCGCCCTTTCTCTTGCGAATCACGACAGCAACCACGATTGCCAATACGGCAACCAACACACCACCGGCAAAAATCGTTGCAATAACAATCGGATCATTCTGAACGACCTGCGTAACGATTACCGGCTCTTCTTCCGGTTGCACGGTGTTTTTTTCGATCGTTCCGGCCGCTAACTGATACGGGTTTTCCTTAGATTCGAATTTGCTGGCGTCAATCGGATAATTGAAATCCACTTCAAACGGCGTAACCACGCGCTCCCAACCGGAAGGCCAGTCCGGAGTCAGGTAGACTTCTCCGTCTGTAGTTGTAATATTACAGATCTTATTATCCGCCATCGGCTGCGTTGAATCAAAAGGAACCTCCTCAATCACCAACATAACCTTACGATCTTTGTAATTACTCAGAACACCCTCATAATCCCGAACGGCCGAAATCGTGTTGAGACCAAACGCGTGAGAGGTGCCTATCGTCATTACCAAGCGATCGTGCTTTTCATCTACATAATTCAACGTACCGTGCCACTGGATAACCTGATTATAGTTCGCATGAAGGACTTCCTCCTTCTTATCGAGGCGTGTTGAATCACCCATAGAGTTCACAACACGAATCGCTATATACGGCCCGTTGTTCTCACCATGCATATTGATGGCGATCGGCTCGGAGAACTCCATAACAATTTGGGTATCGCTCACCTGCACGGCACGTTTAAGCGTAAGCTTACGCTCCTTCGCTGAAATCGGTAGAGATAAACAAAGAATCAGTATGACAAGCCATGCCAGTATTCCTTTACTTTTCATTGTTACCCTCCTTTTTACGGGCAAAGATCAGCACAATGGCAGCAATCACGCCCGCCAGCGAAATACCGATACCGCCAACAATAAACGGCACATAGTTTGAAACATATTCGAGGACCGTCTCCGGCTCCTGTGCATCCACCGGAATAGCCGGCTTATCATAGGCGATTTCAATATCCATCTTTATCTGCACATCCGACAGAATCGGAATCTCCAGATGCTGAAGTCCGTCCTTTGTGGTGATTCCCAGCATACGCATGGTGTTGATCGGCACACTGTCCTTTGTGTTTTTGATAACGAAGCACACGCGGGCACCGGCATTCCACATCAGCGTTTTTTCATAGTTGAAAATCTGAGTAAGATTATCTACATGCTTGGAATTCAAAGTCCAAAGTATGGCCGTCTGGCTCTCATCCTTATATTTCCACGTTCCCTTGAAATTTGCCGTTCGGCCATCTGCCATAAACTGCACTTCGCCTTTTTCGTCCATGTATTGAATGGACATGGCAATGTCTTCACTCAGGATAACCGGTTGCGAAAAAGCGATTTCTACCGTTTGATCGTCGATCGCACGAGCCGAAAGCAATTTAGGAGCAACGGCACCCTTTAATCTTTGCGCACCGAAATCCATATAGCGACCGTCATAACCACCCAAAAGTGTCGCTCTTAAATGGTTTTGTCCGTCAAGGGTCGAAATGTTATCAACCAGAAGGTTTTTACCGCCAACCGTAATAGTCCCGGCGGTTGTCATTTCCTCAATACAGAAGGCGAGCGGGGCTCCCTTAACGACAACCGCACCGTTATTGTAGTTAACCACATCGGTAATATTGAAGCAACCCAGCGTATTATGACCGCTCATCGTCCAGATCAGCGAACGCCCTTCCTCTTCCCATTTCCAAGACCCGCCGAATTGTAACGGATGACGGGTATACTCATTGCCGTAGTACATAACGCCGCCATTTTCATTGAGATAACGCAACGCCATAAAGATCTTACCGGTTATTTTCACCTTCTCGGAAAAGCGAACACGAATCTGCATATCGTTGACAATTGAAGCGGAAGCCGTCAGCGTTTTGGGCGTATAATCTACCGTATAATCCGCATACGCGCCATCGTAGTTCATGCCGGTCGTTAGGGTTGCTCGCAACGTAATGCGCGGATCCGATAGCAGTTTGACATTTTCAACATGCCAATTCCCGTTTACTGCTGTCGCATTACATTCCTCGATCCCTATCGCCAGATAGCTCCCTTCCAGTTCCGCATTCCAATCAAAGTACAGAATATCATTAAAGTTAGCAAAACCTTCCATACCGGATGCCGTCCAGCATCGAATTTGGGTATGCTCTTCATTGTGCCACTCCCAGCGCATCCACCATTGCATGGGTGTTGTGGGCTCACCGTTATAGGAACTGGCGTGAACATACTGACCGTCTTTGGTCTTCCAGATCAATTTTCCGTTGGATGCATACCACCGCGGTGCTATAAACGGAGAATCCACAATATCAACCGGCGCAGAAAATGTGATAATTACCGCATTGTCTGCGACGACTTTCGTATCCGTGATCGTCAGATCCCCCTGCGGGATTTCGTCGGGATCAATCGACAAATAGACGACATCCGAACCGCTATTCCCCGGATAAGCCTGCATAAATCCGCCTCGCACGGACGAGAAGGACGTAATGACACCGTCATTCCCTCGGGAATCCCCGATACAGAACATAAGCCATGTTCCGTTCTTTTCCAGTCCTGCGTTAAAAATCTCATCCAATCCGGTCATGGGATAGTCCGGATTGCTATGATTGTGATCCAGAACAAAGACAAAACGGCTACGGGAATCACCATAGTATTCCAAACGTCCTCCCCATTCCAAGGCAACACCGTTATCATCACGGACCACTTGATACTGATCATTGATCAAACGAATATAGCCTACCGCGCCGGCCAGCACCATGTCCTCACTAAAGGTGATAACAATACGGGTCTGATCCAGCACCTCTGTCTTCTCAATGTAAACGGCTTTGTCGGGATCCATATCGGGCACCCACTTGGGCTCCGCATAGGTATAGTCCTTGCCGCTGAGAATGGAGGCCTTCAAAACGGCATCCGAGTGTTCTGCCGTCATGGTTTCAATGGCTTTCGTCGCATCATTATCGTTGAAATACGCATTGATCACATAGTCATCCGTCATCCACTCATGGGCCGCACTACCCGCCTCTTTTGCCTTACCGGCACAATAATCGGCTACCAGACTCCAAACGTTCGTGATGTCAATGTAGGTATAGCCATTCTCGATCGTTCCGACAATTCGTGTGTGATCTCCTTCATAATAAGCCAGATCGGTTACTTTCCAAACCGCCCGATGTGTCGCATCCCAAGGGAATGCCTTGATCGGCTGATCCTTTGCCTCGTCCCATTCATAGAAAACATCCTGTATGAAATCCTTGGAATCCGCAACACGATCTCGGCGCACGCAGATACCCGCCGAATAATTTCCGGTCGGAAGATTGACCTCTTCGCTGAAATTGAATACCAGTTGAGATTCACCGACTACATCTACCGAAACCAGAGAAAATGTTGCTTTTTCCGGAAGTTTCAGCTGAGCAAAAGCCCAATCCTTACCACTGAGCACGGGTGCCGTTAGCTTATGATCCGATCCTTTTGCTGTTACCGCCTCAATCTGACCGGTAGCATCCGTATCATGGAAATAAACATCGATCACATAGTCGTCCGTCATCCATGCATCGGCCTGAACGCCGGCAGCCTCGGCTTTTCCGGCACAATATTCGGCCACCAAATTGCAGATCGCCTGAATATCACTGATCTTAAATCCCTTTTCGACCGTACCGACAATCTTGGTCTGATCCCCTTCATAATAAGTCAGATCGGTCAAATTCCAAACCGCACGATGCGTCGCATTCCACGGAAATGCCTTGGTCGGCTTGTTCGCGGCAGAATCCCACTCATAGAAAACATCCTGTATAAAATCCTTGGCATCCGCAACTCGATCACGGCGCACACAAATACCCGCCGAATAGTTTCCGGAAGGCAGATTGACCGCCTCACTGAAGTTAAAGACGATCTGCGTATCATTCACCGCACTCACCGATACAAGCGTTAAGGCCTTCTGGGTTTTCGTGGGCACGGCATAGACTCTGTCCTTATTCGTCATTACGGCAGCTGTCAAGCTCTTATCCGAACCCTCGGCTTTGATAGCCTCAATCACCTTGGTAGCCCCGTCGTCACCGATGTAGGCATTGATCACGTAATCACTGATCTCCCACTCGGCTGTGCCGCCGTTCGCCTCTCTTTGATCGGCAAGATCGGATATCTGTTTCTGAATGGCCTCTATATAACTGTACTTAAAGCCATCGGCGATCGTACCGACGATCTTGGTATGATCCCCCTCATAATAAGCCAGATCGGTCAGATTCCAATTGGCGGTAACCGCTCCGGTATGCGGCCATGGTCTTACCAACGTTGGTTTCTGATTCGTTGCATCCCATGTATAGAAAACATCCAGGATGAAATCATCGGTTGTCGTACACCGATCATACCGTACCGCAATACCGGCCGAGAAATCGCCGCTCGGCAGATTGACCGCTTCACTGAAGTTAAAGACGATCTTCGTATCATCCACCACTTCGGTCGATACAAGCGTCAACGGCGCCTTGGCTTTCGTCGGCACGGCATAGACTCTGTCCTTATTCGTCATTACAGCAGCCGTCAAGGTCTTGTCCGAACCCTCAGCCTTAATGGCTTCGATTGCCTTTGTGGCATCACCGTCACCGATGTAGGCATTGATCACGTAGTCGCTGATCTCCCACTCAGCTGTGCCGCCGTTCGCCTCTCTTTGATCGGCAAAGTCGGATATGTGTTTCTGAATGGCCTCAATATAACTGTACTGAAAGCCATCGGCGATCGTACCGACGATCTTGGTATGATCCCCCTCATAATAGGACAAATCGGTCAAATTCCAATTGGCCGTAACATCCGAAGTATCCGCACTGTCCGGCCACGGTCTTACCCATGTCGGCTTCTGGTTCGCGGCGTCCCACTTATAGGAAACATCCAGTATAAAATCATCGGTCGTCGTGCACCGATCATACCGAACCGCAATGCCGGCAGTCACTTCGCTGTCGGGCAATTTGACCGCTTCACTGAAGTTGAAGACGATCTTCGTATCGTCTACCACCTCGGCAGACACAAGTGTCAGCGGCCCGTTTGCGGCACCGACCGAAAACGGCATGCCGACAAGCAAGCACAAGCACAGAAGCCATGCTGCCGTTTTTTTCACTATCTTCATATAGTTTTCTCCATTCACGGATAGATTTAAAATCCAATTTGACTGCGGCATTCCGTTTGGGGGTAGACGATCCGGAGAAGCAACCCCCGCCCGGCAATACCGCAGTCTTGCTTAAGTTATGTTATTGATTTGTCGCAGATCGTGTGTCCTCGTTTTGCACGAAGTCGGTTAACCCATTACCACTCTTCCACTCCCTCATCACCGGTAAATCCATCACCGATACTAAGGACATTCTCAGTCGTAACAGGTTCGTGCATATTGAAGCGCACAACATTCAATTCGGGAATTTCATAAAACTTTTCCATGATTATTCTCCCATGCTATAGGCATTCTCGACAATCGCACCGGGCAGAGCCAAACGCGCCGATGCACTTAGCGTCACTCCGGCTTGTTTCGCATTATCCAGTCCACTGACCGTCAACACGATACCGTAATCTTTATTCAGATCCGCCGAAGACTTGCTTACGTATTCCTCCACCGTGGTCTTCTTGAAAGAATAGTCAATGTTTTTGTATGCCTCTTCGTTCTCAGACAGTGTCAAATATACGCTCAATATCTTGTAGTTATCGTCATTACCCAGCAGATCATAAGCCTTGGCCGAAGGTAATTCAACACGAATGGCATATTTGATCTTGTTGGTATCATCCTGAGCTTTTACCTTATAGTCAAAGGTATGGGTAAAGAAACGGTAACCGTCAATATCATACAGAGGAAGCGCTGTGTTGCCGTTCGAAACCTCAATCAGGTGGCTATCATCCGTCATGTCATTCTTGGCAATCTTGATGATGCCTTCGCCCTCTGTCGAGTCAATGATATTACCCTTGGACATTACATAATCAGCGGTCAATGCATGACCATTCAGGTCAAGAGTAACACCGGCCGGAACCGTAACAGCTTCCAATGCCAAACCGATAGGCACCTTGACCGTTTCGCCGCTCTGCGCCGCATCCAGCACCGCCTGCAGATCCTTTACGGCCGCCTTCTTTTCGCCGTTAGCATCATAAATGCTCTTAAAGGTATTCAGGTATCTGCCGCAAACAAAGGCATTACCGGTTTCACTCAGATGTACGGAGCTTAGATCGTTACGATGCACCAGACCGTTATCGGTCGGGAATCCGGTGAAATTATCATTCAGGTAAACGCTGTGACCGTCCAATTGCATATCGGCCACAAAAGCATCCAAGTTGTTATTGAGTGCCTCAATGCGCTCCCCGTGCCCATGGGCATCGTTGAGAACCGGAGTCAATTTGGAAACGATGACCGAACCGTTCTCGCTCAAGGTCGGAGCTAATTTGTCAATGAAGGCGGAATAGCGACCTAACTGCGCCTCAATGGCTTGATCTAATGTCAAATTGTTGTTGGTCAAATAGGTACTGCTCACACCCGCCATGTCGTTGGTACCCAACATAAGGAAGGTGATCTCCGGCTCGTACTTAGCCACGATACCGTCCACAACCGTGGTCATGCTGCCGTTGGCTGCGTTGGTGTTGAATACATTTTCAACCATCCAACCGGGGTAGCCGGCATGACGGTACAACTCCGTCGTATCCAGCCAAGCCGTGGCCGAGGTCTTGGGACCGACAAACACCAGATCACGATTCAAGTATTCATCCAGTTCCACAGCCAGATCGTTACGCCAACCATGCGTGTAGGGCTGGCCGTCAGACGAACCGAAGGTAATAGAATCACCCATAGCCATCACACGCAAAGGACGATCCTCGCCCGCTGCGGTGAAATACCAGCCGGTATTTAAGAACTTATCCTGTGCCGCCACAACCGCACAAACGGCCGTATTGGTATTGCCCTCATCGCCGTCGGCAATCGCCGCATTGTCGATCAGAATGCGGTAGCGATTCTTGGCCGTTTCGGTGATCCAATAGGCAATAGCCGTATCGGTTTCCACGGGAGCACCGTTCATCAGGTCAATGTACTTGTTGCCGTTCTTAATATAATAGGTATTGTTAGCATTCGCCTTGACCAGCGTAAATGCATCGGTATCGCCGATGGCAATATCACGGCCGGTGTCGGCGTTCATGATATGATAGTCGCCAGACAGCGCATTGGCTTCCTCATCGGTATCGGCAAAGCCGGAAAGCGGTAAATGAATGACATTACATGCCGCAGTGAGCCCATTATAGGTTCTTGAAGCATCATGAATTGCCTTTGACCAGAATTCAATAAAATCTTCTGATGAACTTGTAGGGACTTCATTAAACTCAATCGTCCAAGTCTTAGAGACAATCGGCTTGGAATCCGCATCCGTAACGTCCTCTACCACGCCGGTAGCCCTTTTTCCTCCCCATTTGATCCTTGTTACATCATTAATACTGACCGGTGTCTCAAATTTCAATTGTACTGTCTTTTCGCCAACCTTCGTAGCGGCAATCGCACTTTCTCCGGGAGATAATTGCTTCTGCGCCCAACTTACACCCGCAACGCTTCCGGAAGACAGGGGTTTAGCAAACATTTGCGAAGTAAGGGCAGATACCGTCATATCGTTTGTGTTATCGGTAAGATACGCCACCAATTCCACCGATAGGTGCTGGATTCCGCTATTCTTCTGTATATAGCCGATCACACCGCTCAAAGCCTCTTTGATGTCACTATAGGTGTACCCGCCGCTGATCGTACCAACCAGTTTGGTCGGATCGTCGTTGTAACGAGTCAGACCGCTCAAAACCCAATTGGCCGGAACCATATTCGCTTGATCCCCCCAATCGGAGGGACTTGCCTGAGTCAACACATACCTATTCTCTTTGCTTGACCAATACGTATCGGAAAATTTCAATCTGTTACTTTCGTCATAGTCACGAATGGCAATGCCTGCCGTATAGCCATCACTCGGCACCTTGACTGCTTCATTGAAAGTAAAGACGATCTCCGTTTCGCTGATCGCTTCTACTTCTACAATCTCCAGCTCTGCGGAAGCATAGGCAATGCTTTCTTTTGCTGCCGCATAATTTGCTTGGAGCGGTTCACCAAGACTTGATGTGATCGCCTGA
This sequence comes from Eubacteriales bacterium, assembly GCA_045594545.1. Taxonomy (GTDB): domain Bacteria; phylum Bacillota; class Clostridia; order Oscillospirales; family UMGS1783; genus CAKSHC01. Next base: position 10,708 of record JAZNYQ010000043.1, read on the forward strand.
ATTTGACCGTCCACCGTGGAGTCGTGCAAACTGATCACAATATCCTGTTCCAAATGCGGCCATGTGGTCGGATACTTAGCATGTGCTTTCGTTTCAATCGTTTTCATATCCGAATAGCCAATGGTTCCACTTAACGCACCAACTAACTTGGTGTGGTCATCGCCGTAGTATGACAATTCGCCAAGTGTCCAACAGGCTGCACTATATCCATCAATAGAATATGCAAGCACATCGCTTAAATCATTCTTGTAGTATGTATAGCCCCAATCCGATGGCCAACGAAGATCGTCGTCACGAACACCGATTTTTGCAGTAAAACTTCCGTTAGGAAGATTTACCTCTTGGTTAAATGCAAAAACGACTTGATTATCATCAACGACTGTTGCCGATTCAAGCGTTAACGGCATGGGATTCGGAGTCGCATACGCCCAACTGCCGGGCAGATACACACTGTGGTTATCCTTATAATGTAATTCTGCTGTCAATGATTTATTTCCGGTTGTTGAGGTAACGGTTTCAATCGTCGTATCTGTCGTAGCATCAGCAAAAAAAGCAACCAGACTAAAATCCAAATGGGACCAGTTATCCACCTCGATAGCCTTGGCCAAAATCTTTTTCGCATTGGCATAAGTCATACCGTTGAGCGTACCGACAATCTTCGTCATGTCATTATTATAATATCCAAGATTACTCAGAGCCCAGCGGGCATTGGTATAGCCGGTGCGATTCCACACTTGAATGTCAGATGCATTCTGGTTGGCAGAATTCCACGTATAATAAACAAAGTTATAATCTTTCGCTATGGTGTTATCCTCCTGCCGCACACCAAGGTAGGCTTCCGCACCGGAAGCCAACGTGACCGCTTCGCTGAAATTGAAGACGATCTTTGTATCATCCACTACTTCGGCTGACTCAAGCGTCAGCGGCGCCTTGGATCGTGTCGGCACGGCATAGACTCTGTCCTTATTCGTCATT
>JAZNYQ010000044.1:0-14367 GCA_045594545.1 Eubacteriales bacterium
TAATATACCACTTTGATACACTTTTTGCAACGTTTCCCGATGAATCCTTTTTCATCACGCTTCAACATATTTATTTTATAAAAAAACACATTTTATGCCTTGAATACACTGTTTTTCAGGTGTATAGTTAAACAACAACCACATTTTTTACAATAAAGGAGTAAAAAAATGAGCGAAAACAAACGTTACTACGGCTCCATGCCATGTATCGGCATCCGCCCGACCATCGACGGCCGCCGGGGTGTTCTCAAAGTCCGGGAATCTCTCGAAGAACAAACTATGAATATGGCCAAAAGTGCCGCCAAGCTCTTTGAGGAAAATCTCAAATATGCCGACGGTACTCCGGTAAAAGTCGTCATCGCCGATACCACCATCGGCCGCGTCGGTGAAGCCGCCGCCTGCGCCGATAAATTCCGCAAGGCGGGCGTGGACATTACGCTTACCGTGACCCCCTGCTGGTGCTACGGTGCCGAGACCATGGATATGGACAAGGATACCATCAAGGCCGTTTGGGGCTTTAACGGCACCGAGCGTCCGGGCGCAGTATATCTGGCATCGGTCTTGGCCACTCATGCGCAGAAAGGATTGCCCGCTTTTGGCATATACGGTCATGAGGTACAGGATCTCAACGATACGACCATCCCCGACGACGTAAAAGAAAAACTGCTCCGCTTCGGCCGTGCCGCTGTGGCCGCCGCCACCATGCGCGGCAAGTCCTATCTGCAGATCGGTTCCATCTGCATGGGCATCGGCGGTTCGAACATCGACCCCAATTTCATTGAAGACTATCTGGGTATGCGCGTAGAATCGGTTGACGAGGTGGAGATCATCCGCCGCATGACCGAGGGCATCTACGACGAAGCCGAGTTCCAAAAGGCTCTCAAATGGACCAAAGAAAACTGCATTGAGGGCTTTGACAAGAACCCCGAACAGTTGCAGAAGACCCGTGAACAAAAAGACGCCGATTGGGAGTTTGTTGTAAAAATGATGGTCATCATCAAGGATCTCATGAACGGCAATCCCGACCTGCCTAAGGGCTGTGAGGAGGAGCGCGTTGGTCACAACGCCATCGCCGCCGGCTTCCAGGGTCAGCGCCAGTGGACCGACTTCTATCCCAACTGCGACTTCCCCGAATCGATGCTCAACACCTCTTTCGACTGGAACGGCGCTCGCGAGCCCTATATTCTGGCCACCGAGAACGATGTCCTTAACGGACTGGGCATGCTCTTTGGCAAACTGCTGACCAACCGCGCCCAGATGTTCGCTGACGTTCGTACATACTGGAGCGGCGATGCCATCAAGCGTGTCACCGGCTATGATATTGAAGGCAAGGCCAAGGAGAGCGACGGCGTGATCCACTTGATCAATTCGGGCGCCTGCTGTCTGGATGCCAACGGTGCCGCCGACGGCATGATGAAACCTTGGTATGAAGTGACCGAAGCCGATCAGAAAGCCATTCTGGAAAACAGCACATGGAACTATGCCGACCTCGGCTATTTCCGCGGCGGCGGCTATTCTTCCCGCTTTGAAACCAAGTGCGAGATGCCCGCTACCATGATCCGTCTCAACCTCGTCAAAGGCTTAGGTCCCGTGTTGCAGATCGCGGAGGGCTGGACGGTGGCTCTGCCCGATGAAGTTTCCGACACGCTCTGGAAACGTACCGACTATACTTGGCCCTGTACCTGGTTTGCCCCCCGTTGTACGGGTGAGGGTAACTTCAAGAGCGCCTATGACGTGATGAACTGCTGGGGCGCCAATCATGGTGCCATTTCCTACGGGCATATCGGCGCCGACCTGATCACCCTGTGCTCCATGTTGCGCATCCCCGTATGTATGCACAACGTGCCGGAGGACAAGATCTTTCGTCCCGCCGCTTGGAATGCGTTTGGTATGGATAAGGAAGCGGCCGACTATCGCGCCTGTGCCAATTTCGGTCCCTGCTTTAAGAAATAAGGAGAATCAATGATGACATATATGGATATTCGTGAGCAGATGTGCGACGTCTGCCATAAGATGTGGCAACTCGGCTGGGTCGCCGCCAATGACGGCAACGTGTCCGTCCGTCTGCCCGACGGTAAATTTTTAGCCACCCCCACCGGCATCTCTAAAAGCTTCATTACCCCCGAAAAACTGGTGGTGATCAACGATAAAGGCGAGGTGCTTGAGGGTGAAGAAGGCTACAAGCCCTCGTCGGAAATTAAAATGCACCTGCGCTGCTACCGTGAGCGTGAGGATGTCAATTCGGTGGTTCACGCCCATCCGCCAACGGCAACCGGTTATGCGGTAGCCGGCAAGGCGCTGGACGAATACTCGATGATCGAAACGGTCATCGCCATCGGCTCCATCCCTCTTACCCCCTACGGCACCCCCTCAACCGATGAAGTGCCCGAAGCCATCACTCCCTATCTGCCCGAGCACGACGTGTTCCTGTTGCAGAACCACGGGGCCTTGACGGTAGGCGTTGACCTGATTACCGCCTATTACCGCATGGAAACGCTGGAACTGTTCGCCAAGATCAGCCTGACGGCGCATCTGCTGGGCGGGGCACAGGAGATCGAGAAGCCGCAGATCGATAAACTGCTCTATTTGCGTGAAAACTACTATAAGGTAACCGGTAAACACCCCGGTTATAAGCATTATAACAAGTAATTAAGAAAGCGGGCTTTTCATAAGTCCGCTTTTTCCTCATGGATGGAGGTTATCATTGTGAATACCTATTTAGGCATTGAACTGGGCTCGACCCGCATTAAGGCCGTCACCATCGGTCAAGACCATACTCCCCTTTCCTCGGGATCTTACCAATGGGCTTCCCGCTTGGAAAACGGTGTGTGGACCTATCCGCTCTCCCAAGTGTGGGAGGGATTACAGGCCGCTCTGTCCCAAGTAAACGATCGGGACGCCATCTGCGGCATGGGCGTTTCGGGCATGATGCACGGCTATTTGGCCTTTGATAAGGACTGGAATTTGCTCACCCCGTTCCGTACCTGGCAAAACACCATGACGGCGCAGGCCGCTAAGGTGCTGACGGCGGCGTTTGGCTTTAATATGCCCCAGCGTTGGAGCGCCACCCATCTGTATCAGGCCATTCTCAATCAGGAAGAGCACATCTCCCGTGTGGCGCACATTACCACGCTGGCGGGCTACGTGCATTATATGCTTACGGGCGTGAACGCCGTTGGCATCGGCGAGGCTTCGGGCATCTTCCCCATTGACAGCACGACCCACAATTACGATAAGACGATGCTGGCCGCCTTTGACGCCCTGTCGGGCTTGGATCGGCCGCTTCTTGACCTGTTGCCGCAGGTGCTTATAGCGGGCGAGCCGGCGGGCAGACTCACCGAAGCGGGCGCCGCCATGCTTGGCCATTTACTTCCCGTTGGAATTCCCTTTGCGCCGCCCGAGGGTGATGCGGGCACGGGCATGACGGCCACCAACGCCGTGGCCCCTCGTACGGGGAACGTGTCGGCGGGCACGTCCATCTTCTCCATGGTGGTGCTGGAGCGCCCCTTGAAGAAGATCTATCCCGAGATCTGCTTGGTTACCACCCCCACGGGTGCGCCCGTGGCCATGGTGCATTGCACCAACTGCACCAACGATTCCAACGCCTGGATCTCGCTGCTGAACGAAACAGCCACCCTCTTTGGGGCAACTCCCAACGAGGAGTTGTATCCGAAACTGTACGAGAAATCTTTGGAGGGCGATGCCGATTGCGGCAAGGTTTTAGTGTGCAACTACTTGGCGGGCGAGAGCGTGACCCACGTGAACGCCGGTCGGCCGCTGGTGGTGCGCCGCCCCGACAGTAGGTTTACGCTGGCCAATTTCCTGCGTGCCACCCTTTACTCGACCATGGCCACCCTGAAGATCGGCATGGATATTCTGGCCGATGAGGGGGTTGCGATCGATTCGCTCACGGGCCACGGCGGGCTGTTCAAGACCCCACTGGTTGGCCAGAAATACTTGGCGGCCGCCTGCCAAGCGCCCGTGACCTGTATGCAGACGGCGGGTGAAGGCGGGCCCTACGGTATGGCATTGCTTGCTGCTTATGCCATGCAGAAGCAGGAAAACGAAAGTTTGGAAGAATATTTGCAAAACCGTGTCTTTGCCCACGTGCAAGGAACAACCATAGCTCCCGATGCCGAGGACGTAGCGGGGTTTGCCGCCTATATGCAAGACTACCGCAAAGTATTAGAGGTAGAAAGAACCGCCATCGAAAACCTATAACAGAGAAAAGCAACGGATTTTGACACTTCCGTTGCTTTTTACCTGTTTTATACAAAAAAACCACGCTTCCAGACATTGAAAAACCCCTTTTCCTATGATATAATAAATCCAAATCATACCATAAGAGAGGAATTTCCATGAGCCGACTCCAATTGCGTACCCCCGGCCAATCCGAAGCGCTGGTGGACAATCTGTACCAAGCCATGCAACGGCGCATTGCCGCCGATCCCCCCGGCATCTGTCCGGTGGACATGGCTCTGCAATTTCTGAATCTGTGCCACGCCCAATCCTGCGGCAAATGCACGCCCTGCCGCATCGGGCTTGGTTCCCTTTCCGCCCTGCTGACGCAGGTGCTCGACGGGCAGGCAGATGAAACCACTCTGGATTGCATCCGCACCACCGCCCGCACCATCGTCGCCACCGCCGATTGTGCCATCGGCATCCATGCCGCGCAACTGGTGTTGGATGGCGTTACCGCCTTTGAGGACGATTATCTGTCCCACATTCAGCATAACCGCTGTCTGGGCTCGATGCAAGAGCCGGTACCTTGCGTATCCCTCTGCCCTGCCCATGTGGATATCCCCGGCTATATCGGATTGATCTCGGAGGGTCGCCTTGCCGATGCGGTCAAACTCATCCGCAAGGACAATCCGTGGCCCATCGCCTGCGCCTACATCTGCGAGCATCCCTGCGAGGCTCGTTGCCGCCGCACCATGATGGATAGCCCGATGAATATCCGCGGCCTGAAAAAATACGCGGTCAACCACGCCGGCACGGTGGACAATCCCCCCTGCGCCGATGCTACGGGCAAAACGGTTGCCGTGGTCGGCGGCGGCCCTGCCGGACTTACGGCGGCCTATTATCTGACCTTGATGGGGCATAAGGTTACGGTGTATGAACGCCATCAGAAATTGGGCGGCATGCTCCGCTACGGCATCCCCTCTTACCGCTTCCCTCGCGAGAAGATCGACGAAGAGATCGCCAACATCCTCTCGGTCGGCATTACGGTACATACCGGCGTAGATATCGGTAAGGATATCACCCTCAAACAACTGCGTGAGCAGTACGATGCCCTGTATCTGGCCATCGGCGCTCAAGGCGATAAGAAAACGGGCATGGACGGCGAGGACAGCCTTGGCGTCATGTCGGCAGTTGAAATGCTCGGTCGCATCGGCGACGGCGAAATGCCCGACTTTGCGGGTAAGAATGTCGTCATCATCGGTGGCGGCAACGTAGCTATGGACGTAACCCGAACCTCGGTACGTTTAGACGCCAAAAAGGTAACCTGCGTATACCGCCGCCGTCAGGAGGATATGACGGCACTCCCCGAAGAAGTTGAGGGTGCGCTGGCTGAGGGCGCCGAGATTTTGCAACTGCAAGCCCCCGTCCGTATCGAAGCGGATGAAAGCGGCAAGGCGGTCGCCCTTTGGACCCAGCCGCAGATCATCGGCCCTGTCGATCGCGCCTACCGTCCCCGTCCGATGAAAGCCGATCTGCCCGAAAAGCGGATCGAGGCGGATATTATTGTATTGGCCATCGGTCAGGGCGTGGAAGACATCGGCTATGAAGAGATGAATATTGCCACCAAATGGGGCAATATCGTGACGAAAGAAGACGGCTCCCTGCCCGAGCAGGACGGCATCTTCTCGGGTGGCGACTGCGCCACCGGTCCCGCTACCGCCATCAAGGCCATTGCGGCGGGTAAAGTTGCCGCGGCCAATATCGACGAATATCTCGGCTTCCATCATGAGATCGGCACCGATGTGGACATCCCTGCTCCTAAGCTTTCCAATAAACAGGCACACGGGCGTGTTAACCTGCTTGAGCGTGAAGCCAACGAGCGCAAGAACGACTTTACTTGTATTGAATGTGAAATGACCGATCAGGAAGCGGCGGTGGAATCTTCCCGCTGCCTGCGGTGTGACTATTTCGGCTACGGCTGCTTTAAGGGAGGGAGAACTACAAAATGGTAAATCTAACAATTGATCAAAAAGCCGTTTGTGTGGCTCCCAACACCACCATTCTGGCCGCCGCCGCCTCGATCGGCATCACCATTCCGACCCTCTGCTACCTCAAAGACATCAACGAAATCGGCGCCTGCCGCATCTGCGTGGTTGAGGTCGAGGGGCATGATAATCTGGTCCCTGCCTGCACCGCCTTGGCGGAAGATGGCATGGTGGTACATACCAACACCCCGCGTGTTAAACAGGCACGCAAGATCAACCTGCAAATGATCCTTTCCCAGCACGACAGCCAATGCCCCACCTGTGTGCGCAACGGCAACTGCACCTTGCAGACGCTGGCAAAGGAAAATAATCTGACCGATATCCCCTACCCCAAACAGGTGCCAAACAAGCCTTGGGCGAGTACGCGGTATCTGATCCGCAACGAAGGCAAGTGCATCAAGTGTATGCGTTGCATTGAGGTTTGCGATAAGATCCAAGGGATGCATGTATGGGATGTGGTCGGCACGGGCAGCCGCACTACCGTCGGTGTATCAGACGGTCGCACCTTTGAGGAGTCGGGCTGTACCCTGTGCGGTCAATGCATCACCCATTGTCCCGTCGGCGCACTGAGCGCACGGGATGACACAGCCAAGGTACTGGATAAATTGGCCGATCCCAACGTGACGACCGTGGTACAGGTCGCTCCCGCCGTACGCACCGCATGGGCGGAGCAACTGGGGCTTTCGCCCGAACTGGCCACAACGGGACGCATGGTTACCGCCCTTAAGCGCTTAGGGTTTGATCATGTATTTGATACCAACTTTGCCGCCGATCTGACTATCATGGAAGAGGGCAGCGAATTTATCGAGAGATTCACCCACAAAGCCGACTATGCTTGGCCGATGTTCACCTCTTGTTGCCCCGGCTGGGTGCGTTTTGTAAAGGGTCAATATCCGCAGTTTACCGATAACCTCTCCACCGCCAAGTCGCCGCAACAGATGTTCGGCGCGGTGGCCAAGAGTTATTTTGCTGAGAAACTGGGCGTGGATACCAAGAATCTGTTCGTGGTATCGGTCATGCCTTGTACGGCGAAAAAGAGCGAATGTGACCTGCCCAATCAGCCCGACGATGTCGATCTGGTGCTGACCACACGGGAACTGTCCCGCCTGCTGGAGGCCGACACGGCATCCCTGTCCGACCTGCCCGAAACCGCCTTTGATTCGCCTTTAGGCAGCGGCACGGGCGCCGCGGTCATCTTCGGGGCTACGGGCGGTGTCATGGATGCGGCGCTTCGCAGTGCCTTCTATCTGATCACCGGTCGCAATCCCGATGCCGATGCCTTTTCTGCGGTTCGCGGCATGGACGGCTGGAAAGAAGCGGTATTCACCATTCCCGAGGTGGGGCCGATCCGCGTGGCGGTCGCCAGCGGCCTTGGCAACACCCGCCGTTTAATGGAAGCCATCGATCGCGGCGACGTGGAATATGACTTTGTAGAGATCATGGCCTGCCCGGGCGGATGCGCGGGCGGCGGCGGTCAGCCCATTCATGACGGATGCGAACTGGCCGAAGTGCGCGGCGATAAACTCTGGGCGCTGGATAAGAGCGCCGATCTGCGATTCTCGCACGAGAATCCCGACGTGCAGGCACTTTATGCCGAGTATCTGGAAAAGCCTTTGAGCCATAAGTCCCACGACCTGTTGCATACCGACCACAACGGCTGGACATTGCCGTAAAAAAAGCGGAGTGGATAACACTCCGCTTTTACCTTATAAATAAAGGAGGGAAAAGAATGATTGCCTCATTGATATGGCTGTTGCTTCCGCTGTTATATGCGGTAGGGGCACTGGGTGTCGGCACCGCCTTTGTCTACAACGAAACCTTGGCATGGCATGCGATCAATTTACTGTCGGGTTGTTTACTGCCCCTGCGCAGTGTATACTTTATCGTGCTCAACATCAAAAGCGGCAATCGCATATCCGTCCCCTCTCTTTTCCAAGCCCTAACCGAAACGATACTGGCGTTGGCTATTGTCTTTCTACCGCATCTGTCCTATCAGGCCTTTGTCGTTTTTCTCGTCCTATATCTATCCTTTTACACGGCCGTTAAAACGATTGATGCTGTGATCTACAAGAAAAATCGGGTGTATCAGCATTTTATCCCCTCGCTGTGTCAGGCGGTTCTGTTTTCGCATCTGTTTCTGTTGCTCCTTTTTCTTCCCCACACGCTTCGGCATCCACTTCTTGTTTGGGTGTCGGGGTTGGTGCTGTCCCTACTTGGGCATACCGTACTGTGTGAGTTTCTGGCCACAAAAATCCGCAATCCCAAAGTGTCACAGGCATTTCGACGTATCATGGTGACCCTGCCTTGGGTTTCCGGACTCTCTTTCCCCTATCGCCTGATGGAGGGAATCGAGTCATCGACCAAGGATGAGCCATCTCCCCAATCGGATGTGGAAATTCTCTTCAGTTTCGGCAAGGATCGGCAGGGCATTGCGGGACACTGCGAGTTATGCCTAAACGGAAAAACCTATACCTTCGGTAATTATGACCCGTCCTCCCGACGGATCTTACAGACGATGGGCAACGGCATCCTGTTTTGTGCCGATCGGGATGCCCACATCGAATGGCAGACCCAAAACAACCGAACGGTGGTTGCCTATGGCCTATGTCCCGATGCCAAGCAACAGGGCAAGATCGAGGAATCGGTGCGCCGTCTGCTGGACAACAGTGAACGATGGGATGTGCCCCAAGCCCCAAAAGAATACATCTATCAGGTACAACAAGCCTTTTCGCCCGATATTTACCGCATATGCCGAGGGCAATTCGCTACCTATTTCCTACCCACCATCAATTGCGTAACACTCACCTGCCATCTTCTGCACAGTACGGCTGCCGGCCATATCTTCATCCCCGGCCTTCGCACGCCCGGCACCTATATGGACGCCCTGCATCGGTTGTATCTGGCGGAAAACAGTATCGTCTCCTATGTAAAAACCTATGAAAAAAAGAAGTGAGCACTTCAGGTGGTTTTGTTTTACTGTTTGGTAATGTAGATCATGTGTGCGATCTGATTACGGAGGAAGAAGGCCTTGATGCCGTCACTCATCAGTTCTTCACCGGTCATGGTGAGTTTCTGATCGTTATCGGCATTACGCACTTCATAGGTCGCACCCGCATCCAGTCCTTTGAGCACGAAGGTCGTATACTCCTCCTGCGAATAGGTGGGACGGAAGCAGACCAAGAATCCCTCACCCAGATCGGGACGATAGAACTCATATCCGGCGTTGACTGCATCGGTGTCGCCGCCCAGGCCTTGCTGGAGAATGTAATAGTCGCCCATCATCCTCTCACGGTTATACACCATTTCGCCGATCATCTTTTCGGCAAATTTCTGGTCGCCTAAAACACCCAAGGTAGCACCCGTTGCCATGTAAGAACGGAAGAGGTATTCGGTATTGTTTCCCTCAGACGAGGTGTTACCGCCATGCAGAGGCAACCACCAGGAGAGACTGGCGCCCTGAGAACGGATGCCCGAAGCCACCGTCTGAACACCCTGTCCCGAAACGGTATAGTCGGTACGCCACAGGGGAATGCCGCGCTTGGTCATTTCAATATCGAGCAGACGGCCGCCCGATGCGCAGTTATCGAACATACGCCCCGATGCGAGGATGGCGTCGAGATAACGGTAATGACCGGTTACATACAGGATCTCGGATACACCGGCACGGTTACCGGCGACATCCAGCACTCGATCCTTTTCGCTCCACGATTTTGCAGGATCGAAGTTGTAGTCCTGACGGTAGAAATCGCAACCCATATCGTCGAGGAAGCCGATCACCGGATCGATCATGTAATCACAAGCCACAGAAGCAATAAACTCAAATATCAATGCAATGCAACAGGAACTGTTAGATAAACACTATCTGCGTAAGCACGGTAAAAACGCCTACTACGGTCAAAAATAGAATTTATAAAAATAATTAAGTTTAAATCAAAGCATAAATCTCCTTGTTTTACAGATACTAACAGTACAAATTTGTAAAGTAAGGAGATTTTTGTATATATGAAAGCAACAGGAATAGTTCGTAGAATCGACGACCTCGGCAGAGTCGTTATTTCCAAAGAGATTAGACGCACGATGCGGATTCGTGAAGGAGACCCCTCACAGACAACATTGACACCTTTCGACAAGTTTTGTTGGGCTATACATAGTGTGGTAAATAGATAAAAAGCAACAGCGGAGTGGAAATCCACTCCGCTGTTTATTTGGATTTTATAATAGAGTCTATTATAATAAAGTAACTATTCCCTTCTCACCCTCTTGTTCAATAATTGTTGAAAACGACTATTTCCTACAGGAGATATTCAAGCAATTGGAAGGTATTGTTCTATTAGGTCAGTTCATTTATAAAAAAGGAAGTGAAAGCATGATAACGATTAAAAATTTTCAGGTAATCAACCTCGGCTCTGTCCAATTTTATCAGACCTCACCTCACCCTCATTTGACTGTAATTGAAACAAAATATCTTTCTGAAATTACAACTGCCATTGAGATTGTTTTGTGTAACAAAACCGTATCTTCTCCATCAAATAAGTGGATAAAATGCGATACAGAAATTACCGCGGAGATTTGTCTAAACGATATGGTATATCATGTCCTTATAAATGCTGACCGTTCGGCTCGACCTACCTTGGTTATGCACGCGACAGACGATAGCGGTCGCGAAATGACCACGCAATATCTTTCCATGCTCTCGCGTTGCTTAGCAATTGAAAGCTTTGACGGTCACGACAAGGCAATTCTCCTTCGCCGAGCCGAGTATTTAAGTCAGACCGAGGAAACATTGTTTTCATACATTCACTTTTTAAATGTTGCGGAGTATTGTAGCAACATTGACGCTATACCGGGCAAACCACTACTAATTAAGCACTTTCTTGAATACCTCGATGAGGCCACTGAAATGGAAGGACTTATTCATCGAACACTTGCCCTAAAGCGACAAATACTTATTGTTACATTGCCAACAAAAAAGGAAATATTAAATCGATGGATTGGAGAGCAAGCATGAGTACAGAAAAATATCCGGAACATAAAAAAAGAAATCTGCTGTTAAGTGACCGCATTTCACAAGGGTCAGTCAAGGACATCATAAAGGACATCTTTGAGATAAATGCTGACGACACGGCAAAGGCAGAAATTTATAAAAATTGGGAACGCACCCCCATAATGCTGTTCATCAACTCATACGGCGGCAGTGTCTATGACGGACTTGCATTAATTGACGTGATAAAAGGAAGCAAAACTCCCGTGCATACCGTATGTGTTGGTTCCTGCATGAGCATGGCGCTATGGATTTGGCTTTCCGGCGCAAAAAGATGGGTCGGAGAATTGTCAACCCTGATGTTCCATGACTTATCCATCTATATGTCCGACTCCACAGAAGGTATTAAACAGGAACTCGAGGAAATGATGCGGCTTCAAAGTCTTCTTATTGCCGAAATTACGAAAAAGTCTGTCGTGCAGGAGGAATCCTTAAGGGATTATATCACTCGCAAGGCCGAATGGTATATTCCTGCAAGCGAAGCGATTGCCTTGAAATTAGCTACCGGGTATTACAAATAGAACAGCGGATGTAACAATAATCCATCACATCCGCTTCAAGATCAAAATGCTATCTGCTAATAATACATAGCAGATAGCATTTTCTCTATAAGTATTAAATTATTAACGCATATGTTCCCATATAAGAACATCTAAAAATCTTTCCGTTAGTTGTGGATATTTATTATTTAATATTGAAACTGTTTCTTTCATAATGTCTTTAATCTCATTATGGTCTTTGCTGCCCATAGATAATGAAGGAAAAACTTTTTTCATGAAATTCACCATATGCCTATCTGGTTTTACTTCATTGGTCTTGCCGGCAAGCATATAAAGATACTTGAGCATAATGCCACTACCTTGACCTTGTACTTTAAGAATATCTAAATCAAGTGCATTTTTGCTTGGGTATGTATTAAACTCTTCAAGAGTGTTGATGTTATGTTTTTTAAATACTTCTGCAACACGATAACAGGCTTCTGCTTTTAGTATGCCGTTTATGGTAGAAGTTCGTTGTCTATTGTTAAATCCTTTTTCTGCGGCTTCTTCAAATGAACTAAAGGTACCCATATCGCTTATAAAATTATCTATTGTATATTCGTTTTTAATAGGGAAAGTGCGGGAAATATCGAGGCCAAAGTAATTTAAAAAGGTATTTGTAGCTTTCTCAACGGACTGATATTTTACTCCAATTGAAAAAACTGCATCAATAATACATATCGGTAACGATTTATAAAAGGTTTCATTTGGATCGACTCTTTTTTCTATAATCAGTTTTTGGTACAGATTGAGTTCTTTATCACAAAAATTAACAAATTGTTCCATCTTTCTTTCACTCATATTACATCGTCCTTTCTTTTTTATATTATAACATCATTCATTAAAAAACACAATAAATTACAGGTACGAAATCGGTTCTTTAAATATTCATAGTTATTCATAACAAACCTCCTTATTTGTAATTATTATAACGCTAGGCAAATGAAAATACAAGTTATTTGTCGTTATTTGTATTTTCGGGAAAGGCATGTTATACTTCAAATAAAGGAGTGTGATGTTTATGAATGAAAACCTTGTTGATTTTATGCAAGACTTTACCCCAGAAGATTTCGCAGTACAAATGTTAAAAAGAACCTCAACCGACGGGTCTTTGCATTTGTACAATTGGTATGATGTCAAATGTGAGGATTGCTTAACTTATAACAATTTCTCCATTAAAATGAAATGGACAAAAAATGATCTTGAAAAACTGATCCTCGAATACAAGCAACTGATTAAGGCGTTGGAAATTATTGCACGAAATTACGATGAATTGGATGGGAGTTTAGAAAAAGCAAGAGAACTATTACCGGATGAATCGGTTGTTTCTGCTTACTTCATTTTTATTATGCCGTTTGATGCGAACAACAAAAATTTAAATGCTCAAGTTATAGATCGAGTAGGTGAAAAGCCATATGGATATAAGTTAATAGCACATGCTCAACGCTTGTGTCGGCTACTTTCTCTACGCGCTCCCGCACCGGTTATACGCAACGAGGAAAGATATTTGATTGCAAGTATGGCCATTCATTGCTATGCCAGCCAAATAGAGAAGTTTGAGAACAGTTAAGAGAGGCTATAAAAAATAAAATTATAATTTGAATATCAACTCATTGTTGTACCGATTCGGTGCAGTCGAAAGACATATAAATATCTTTGGAGGTTAACACATGAAAACCATTATGAAGGAAATCAACTTGTTAGATATTGCAGATATTGAACATGCGGTTTCAAATCATTTAGGTAAAAAAGTAACTATTTCAGAAATCGATTGTTCTTTAGCTTATTGCATCCCTATGGACAGTGGTGAAGCAAGTGGTATGTATTTGGAACTTACTATAGGAGATGATTTTTGTGATTCTCTTGACTTATTTTTTGATGATGAACTTTATGGCCACTATTTAGACGGCAAGCCGCTCTGCTTAGACGAGCCCTGGCTTCCTATAAATGAAATTTTTAATTTTGATGTTTCAGTTTTCAAGTCATTTGACAGTTGGACTGATTCTTCTGACTGACTATAAAAATTAAGTATAAATCTCCACCATTTACAAATACTAACATCACATTTGAATTTAAAGGAGATTTGTATATATGAAAGCAACAGGTATTGTGAGAAGAATTGAGGAATGCGTTATAATAGGGCAAACCGCCTGAAACCCGCATAAACACTAGGGTTTTCGCTGGTTTGCCCCATTGAACGCATTGGTGTCAAAACAGGGTTTTGGGGCGATTTTAGAAAGGAGCAGAACACATTCTAATATGCGTCAGAAATACATACTCTGAGCAGCCAAAATTAAATATTCAACTGTAACAAGTAAAGCCGGATGAGATTATACCTTATCTGGCTTTCGCTTGTTTTTCTGATAAATTTATTCACAAAGCAAATTAACCAAATTCCGTTAATATATGTTGCAATTGTCGATTAATGGTGCTATAATATATTTTACGCATGATATTTTCATAAAATGAAGAAAGGTAGGGATTTGTTTTGGATGGCATTACACAACTTATCAAATCAGAAATAATAAAACAATACAAAAGTGTACGTAAGTTTTCCGAA
>JAZNYQ010000045.1:0-7618 GCA_045594545.1 Eubacteriales bacterium
CTTTTTAAAGGCCAGTACCGCCATGCCGATAAAGATGGTCAGCGATACATAAAAAGGAATCCCCGAAAAAACGCTGAAATTAAGCCCGTTAGGGAAGAATACCGTCTGCCCGATCGACAATACTGCCGCCGCAATCAAGCCAATTACGGCCGGTTTTAACCCCGACATGGCACCTTTGACGATCTTATTGGTCTTAAACTTCTCATAGCACTTGGCCACGATCAGAATGATGATAAAAGAGGGGAGTACCACGCCAAGGGTGGCACAGCATCCGCCGAGCAAACCGCCCCATGCGCCGAGGCCGCCCGCCGCCTGCCCCATCTCGGTACCGACATAGGTGGCAATATTCACCGCAAACGGGCCGGGCGTGCTCTCAGCAATGGCAATGAAGTTGACCAGTGCCTCGCCCGTCAGCCAGTTATGAGAAAGAACGGCATCCTGTATCAGCGGGATCATGGCGTAGCCGCCGCCAAAGGTAAATAAGCCGATTTGGAAGAAAGTCCAAAATAATTCTAAGAAGATCATTTCTTGGCCCTCCTCTCCAAAATGAGCGAGGACACGATTCCGATCACTGCCGCCCCAATAATGATAAACAGAACGTTGATGTCAAAGAGCGCTGAAATAAGGAAAGAGGCCGCCGCAATAGCATAGGCAAGGACGCGTTTCGGACATTTCTTGGCCATTGTCCACAGCGACTTGAGGATCAGCGCCAGCACACCTGCGCGGATACCGAAAAAGGCGTATCGTACGGCGTCCACTTCTAAGAAGTTCCTCAGCACAAAGGCGATCAGGGTAATGATGAGGTAAGAGGGAAGCACAACGCCCAGCGTAGCACAGGCTGATCCCCAAAATCCCGCCACCCGACTGCCGATAAAGGTGGCCGAGTTGATGGCGATCGGGCCCGGAGTGCTTTCGGCAATAGCCAGAATTTCCAAAATGTCATCCTCGGTCGCCCAGCCGTGCTTCTCCACCACCTCGCGCTGAATGAGCGGGATCATGGCATAGCCGCCGCCAAAGGTAAAACCACCGATCTTAAAAAAGGTGGAAAATAAGGTCCACAATTTCTTCGCTTTCATCGTTTCTCCTAAACAAAAAGTGCCGAGAACGGCACTTTTTATCCTTAGTATTTTGCCTTTCCGTCCACAACCTGTTGAAAATCAATAGCACCCAATCGCTTTCGCAGATCCTCGGCCATATCAATAAAGACATGACGCACAGGGCAGGGAAGCCCTTGCTTGACATCGGGATGACCGCATTCGTAATCTTCGCAGGTGCAACGATTGACGGGAATCTCTCCCTCAATCGCGGTAATGACATCGTACATCGAGATGTCTTTCGGCGCTTTTGCCAACATATACCCGCCCGACTTACCTTTATAAGAACGGACGATACCGGCCAGCAGAAGTTTGCGTAGGATCTTGAGGGTGAACCTAAGCGATACACCGATGCGCTCGGAAAGGGTGGGCGCGTCGGTTTTTACGTTGTTGCAGGAAAAGACATAGACGATACGCAAGGCGTAATCGGCTTCGAGCGTAATGTTCATAAATTACTCAGCCTTAAAACCGGCAGCCTTACCCGAAGAGCCGAACAGGCGCATCTTTTTCTTGACGACCTCTACGATAGCGGCACGGGCCGGTCCGCAATAGTTGCGGGGATCGAACTGCTCCGGATCCTCGCGGAAGACCTTCTTGATGCCTTCGGTGTTAGCCACGCGCAGATCGGTATCAATGTTGATCTTGCAGATGCCCAGAGAAATGGCCTTCTTGATCTGCTCCTCGGAAATACCCGAAGCACCGTGCAGTACCAGAGGCACCGAAACGGCCTTGCGGATCTCAGCCAGACGGTCAAAGTCGAGCTTGGGCTCGCCCTTATACTTGCCGTGAGCGGTACCGATGGCTACCGCCAGAGAGTCAACGCCGCTCTGCTCTACCAGATAGGCCGCCTCTGCGGGATTGGTGTAAACGGCGTCCTTCTCGTCAACCTGAACGTCATCCTCGATGCCGACCAGTTTGCCGAGTTCCGCCTCAACCGAAACGCCAACCGCATGAGCAGGAGCGCAAACGCTCTTGATCAGGGCAATGTTCTCCTCGATGGGCTTAGACGAGCCGTCGATCATTACATTAGTCCAGCCGTGGCGCAGGCAGTTTACGGTAGTTTCATATTTGAGACCGTGATCCAGATTCAGCACAACAGGAACGCTGGCCTTGGAAGCGGCGACCTTAAACATGGCGGACAGGTAATCGATACCCGCATAGCGGATGGCGCCCTCCGAGGTCTGTACGATAACGGGGGACTGTTCCTCTTCTGCGGCCTGAATAATGGCTTGCAGAAATTCCATGTTGTTGAAGTTGAAGGCACCGCAGGCATAACCACGGCGCTGGGCGTCCAGCAGGACAGATTTACCAGATACGATCATTATAAATTCCTCCGTGAAAATATGTTAGTTCCAAATAGATATTATACCTTATGAGGAGAGTTTAATCAAGAGTTTTTTCGGCGATTGCGGCCATTCGCCGCAGGTTTTGTGCGTTTTTTCTTTTCATAAGGATCCATCGGTCATATCCAAGGTAGAATACAACAGCCAACGCCGCTATTCCCGCTGCGCCAAAGCCGAGATCCAGCCCAGGGGTGCGGAAGGTAAAGACAATGTCGTTGGCGCCGTCTTCGCATACGACAGCCATGAAGCCGAGATTGACCCGTATAATTTCCGCGTTCTTGCCGTTGACGGTGGCCGTCCAGCCCGCTTCATACGGCACCGAGAAAAAGACCGCCTGCCGCCCCTGCGCCTCAAAAGTGCAGGTAAAGCCGTTTTTCGTGTAGTTAAAATTCTCGGCCGTCGCCCGTCGCCGTGCCGCCACCACCGATGGCAGATCCATCATCTCCACCGTCAGCATCGGATTTTTCACCGACTCCATAAAGGAAAGGGAATCCGCCTGTTCGTCCTCGACTACAAGAGTGTTGAGCATCAGATAGGCACGGGAAGTCTTGGCAAAATTCTCTTCCAACTGACTGCGGGTGATGAAATTGTCGTAGGTAAAGCCCATCGGAATATGGTAATCAAAGGTATAGACGCGGTTGCCGTTATCTTCGTGGGAATAGGTGTAGTTCGGATACTCGTTTTCTACCGTTGAATCCCCGTCGATCAGATATTTCACACTTAATAGGGCGTGTAAGGGGTCGTTATGGAGTTGCGGTTCGGTGTTGACATCCCGCTTTTGCCCGATGTTGTGATAGAAGTCGAAAATTGAGCCGGGCACGACCGAATGGAAAGCGCGAACGGTGGGCATATTCCAGTACATCCCCGCATTGGTCTCGGTGTTCACCGTGTCGATCCGTTCCCCGTCCTGCAACACGGTGGTCATGTTCTCCCGTCCCTTGATGTTGCGCTCGACGTATTGGGCATGGTTGGAAATGGAGGAAGACCCCTTGGACACTCCCACATAAAACACACCGAATAACAGGGTAAAACAGACCAAAACAACAGCCAGTATAGGCGTTACACTTTCTTTGTGCTTGTGCGCATACCGCAACAGGAAAAAGACAAGGATCAGCCCCGTCACCGTAATGGCAATGTGGGCATAAAGCAAGGGCAGATTGGGTACCAACCCCAAACTTTCGGTTTCCTTGTTGTAGATCAGTGCCTGCGGAACGCATAAACCCAGCGAGATCAATGCCGTAATGCCGATGCCCCATTTCCATTCTTTCCAACTGCATTCTTCCACCGCTTTCATGGTGATCAGCGCCAGCATCAGCACAAAGGCGAAGAACCAGCGGGTATAATAGTTATTGGAAAAAAGTTGGAACATCGAATTGAGGATAGGCACAAAGGCCATCACAAACAAAACCACGCATAAATGCGAGAAGAAGTCCCGCGGCCGCCGCCGCAGCCAGGTCATCGCGCCCGTAAAGCCAAACAGGGGCAGCCATGCCGTGACCGAACTCCATTTCGCCCCCGCATCGGGGAAGACATTAGGCGAGGAACAGATCTCAGGCGGCAGGAAAAAGGCCTGCAAGATCTGATAGGGACGCTGGACTTCGTAGTAGGTGATCCACGCCCAGCCCTCCAAATGGGTGGCGGCGCGGTCGATCTGCAGGGTGGTCAGCACCGCCGGCAATACGATAAAGGCGGCCAAGGCAAAGCCCGTCACACATTCAAAGGCCAAGGAGCACAGGCGTTTGAAAGTAAGGTCGGGCCAGCCCTTGGTGAGCACCCTCACAAAAAAGTAAATAACAACGAAAACGACCTCGGCAACGAAGAAATAATAGTTGGTTAAAGCGTTCAAAAAGACCGAAAAACAGAGAAAACCCTTCTTATTTTCACTCAAAAGCTTCTCCAAACCGATCAAAATCAGCGGAAAAAAGGCAATAATATCGTGAAAATGATTAAAAAAGATGTTGTAAAAACAGAATCCCGAGAAGGCATAGAGCAGGGATCCGAGAAATGCGTTATTCTTTTTCTTCAAAAACCGCTTCAAAAATCCGTAGCCGGTGGTAGCGGCCACCGCCGTTTTGAGTACGATCAAAAAGGGGATGGACCCTGCCACCCAATCCATAGGTAGTAAAAGGGTTAGCCAGAAAAAGGGTGACCCGATCAGATAAAAAGCATACGATCCGATAAAGTTAGATCCCAGATCGGTGTTCCAATTCCACATTAGCTCCCCGTTTCGGATCGATTCGTTGGCCTCAATGTAAAAGGGGATCTGCTGGCAGTTATAGTCCCCGATGTAGATAAAATAGCCGCCGTCCATCAGCACAAAGGGGAGCATGATGGCCAGCATCAGCAAAAAGGCGCAGACAAAGACGGTCAGATACTGTTGCCACGGTTTTTTATCGGTTAAGGACAGGATTTTCATAGCCACGCCTCCGCCCGAGAAAGCGCACAAATGGTTTTGGCATCGTTGATCTGTCCGTTTCGGCACATGGTCCATACATCGGAGAGAGGGAGTTTGATAATATCTAAAAATTCATCCTCGTCGGGATGGGTGTGGGTATAGGTCAGATCCTTGGCCAAATACAGATGGATCTTCTCCGAGCAGTAGCCGCAGGTGGGAATGATGTACCCAAGATCATGCCAAGTGGCGGCGACGGCGCCCACCTCTTCTTCCAATTCCCGCCGAATAGCCGATGACGGCTCTTCGCCTTCTTCCAGTTTGCCTGCGGGAATCTCCAGCATTTCACAGCCTAAGGCATACCGGTATTGCCGGACTAAGAAGATCTCGTTGTGCTCGGTTACGGCCAGTACGGCCACGCCGCCCCGATGCTCGACGATCTCCCGCATCGATTCCTGTCCGTTGGGACAGAGGACGCGGTCGTGCTTGACATGAATGACCCGACCGTCGAATACCGTGCAACTTGCCAGAGTTTTTTCTGTTTTATCCATAATTCTCAACATCCCTTCATACTCTTTATGGGGTGATCTGATGAACTGTATATATAACCGCTCGCTCGATGAGGAGTATACCAAAGAACTGTGTGCGCAACTTGTCAAAATCGGAGCACGCTCCTGCATCATCGGCCAAAGCGTGATGGGGCGGGACATTCCCGTGCTTACCTTGGGTGATGGCAATCGCCGTTTGCTTTATTTATGCGGGACTCATGCCGCCGAGACAGTGGCGGGTAACGTCTTGCTTGCCTTTGCGCATGAGTTATTAACCCGGCGGGAGATCTGCGCCATTCCCTGTCGGCAGGCACTTTCCAAGTGTACCTTGCATATTCTTCCCCTGCTCAATCCCGACGGGGCGGAGATCGCACGGGGGCGTATCGCCCAAGACGATCGACCGCGTATGCTCTTTTTCAACGAGGGAAACGAAGACTTTTCTCGCTGGCAGGCCAATGCGCAAGGTGTCGATCTCAACCATAATTTTGATGCCGACTTCGCCCGCGGCAAAATGCTGGAGAGGGAACATGGCATCTTCGGCCCGTCGCCCACCCGTTACGGCGGGAAAGAACCTTTTTCCGAGCCGGAAACGGCGGCTGTGCGGGCTTTTATTGAGAGGGAAGATATCCACGCCCTTTTCGCCTTCCATACCCAAGGTGAGGAAATTTACCATGCAGGGGAGGGGGCTGCTGCCATGGCGCGTATTTTTGCCAAGGCTTGCGGGTATACGGTGAGCGCCCCCGAAGGGATCGCCGCCTGCCGCGGCGCCAAGGATTGGTTTTGTAAGACTTATAATCGCCCCGGCTTTACCGTAGAGATGGGACGGGGACAAAACCCGTTACCGATTACGGACAGCAAGGCGATCTATCGCAAATGCCGCGAAATGCTTATGTTAACTACCATTATATCCTAATTGTGACAGAAAAACAAGAACCCCGCATGGGGTTCTTGCTTTTTTGAGAGGAGTTTACTTTTTATTATGACAGTGCTCGCTCATGGCGCAGCCTTGACAGCCGCAAGAGCAGGAGCCTTTGCCTTTTTTCTTATTGTAAATGCGCAGGAGGATCACGGCGGCTACCGCCGCTACGATTACTCCTAAAATAACATAGTCGATCGGTTTCATATCTTATACTTTCTTGATGTATTTATTTTTGCGGAAGAGGAAGTATCCCATCACGATTGCTGTTGCACAGGCAAACCCGGTGCCGAGAATATCTCCCGTGCCGGTAAACCACGAGCCGAATTGATAGATCATGAGCGATACGGCATAGGCAAATACGCACATATAGGTGATGGCAAAGGCCGTCCATTTCCCATTATTCATTTCCCGTTTAATGGCGCCCATCGCCGCAAAACAAGGAGCGCACAGCAGATTAAAGGTGAGGAAAGAGAAGCCGGCGATCTGATTGCCGCCGAAGATGGCAGTCATGGCCTGTTCTGCCGTTCCCATGCCCAGTGCGCCGAACAGTCCGACGACCTCCTCTTTGGCGACCAATCCCAAAATGGTAGCCACGGCCGCCTGCCAGTATCCGAAGCCGAGAGGCTTGAAGATCCAAGCTAAGAACGAACCGATGTGGTTGAGTACCGAAACATCGCCGACGGTGAGATTATTGAGAAGCCAGATGACAACGCTGGCGGCAAAGATCACAGTGCCCGCTCGCTTAATAAAGTCCCAACCACGCTCACCCGTCGCCCGCAATACATTCTTGGGCTGAGGGGCATGATAGGCGGGTAATTCCATTACGAAGGGGGCGGGATGTCCTGCAAAAGGCTTAGTCTTTTTCAGGATAATGCCCGAAACCACAACGGCACCGATGCCCAGCAAATAGGCAGAGGTAGCAATCCATGCGCTTCCGCCGAACAATGCACCCGCCAGCAAGCCTACGATCGGCATCTTGGCGCCGCAGGGGATAAAGCCGGTGGTCATGATGGTGATCTTGCGGTCGCGGTCCTGCTCAATGGTGCGGGAAGCCAGAATACCCGGTACGCCGCAACCGGTAGCGATCAGCATCGGGATAAAGGATTTGCCCGAAAGCCCGAACTTGCGGAACAGGCGGTCCATAATGAATGCCACACGGGCCATGTAACCAACGTCTTCCAGAAGGGCAAGGAGCATAAAGAGGATCAGCATCTGGGGCACAAAGCCAAGCACGGCACCCACGCCGCCCACGATGCCGTCAGCCACAAGGCTCACAAGCCATTCTTTGCAGCCGATGTTTTCCAGAAATGCCGCCACATTGG
>JAZNYQ010000046.1:0-1685 GCA_045594545.1 Eubacteriales bacterium
TTGCCTGCAGATTCTCCGTCGATACAACAACCGATTCCGAGAAAGTCAAAACCAAATCTCGGTCGGATGTCATCTGTACACCTGTCAGCGCAACAACACCCGTTGCCGTCATGGCATCCGCACCGGACAGCACATAACCAAGATCCAAAGTCGTGCAATCGTATGCGGCATTCGTACCCAAATGCCCGTTACCGTCTGCCTTGGTATTGGCAGCCAGCACCATATTCGAACCGTCGGCCGCGCGAACACAGTCAATCAAACCGTTCACTGCCGAGGTGCCGTTATTTTCATAAATACGAACCTGTATCCGGTAATTCTTGCCCGCAAGATCGGCATGACCCGCCAATAGGGATATCATTTCGGACAAGGTGTCGATCTCCGATCTGGCTACGGTAACACTCGAAGTCAAACGGATACGGGCTCCGCTTAATCCCCATGCCGTTGTGCCGTCAACCGCTGCCTTCCACAGCAGTTCATGGCCTTCGCAGACAACGACCGCATCGGTGTCGTCAACCACGACCAGCCGAGCCGAAGCCTTCCCCACCATATCCTCGCCTACCGTATCCGCAATCGCAGAAGTAAAGGAAAGCATGACCGTCTTATCCCGATAGGCCGAATGTTTCGCCATATCCACAGGCATCATCGCCTCGGTCAGAATCGCCCCGCCAACCAATCGAAACGCGTTTTGCGGTTCCTCTGCCACGGCTTCAGTATAATCCGCTCTGTCCTTTTTGGTCGTATCGGTTGCATAGGGATAGGACCGTAACGGCATACCGCTTTCCACGCCCCGTATGCTGTCTACCGTATAACTGTTGGCAAACTCCGCATTCGCCGCATTTTGTTTGCTCTCGGTAAGCCGTACCCGCATGGCGCGACCCGCTTCTTCCTGTTGACAGGCCTTCATTTGCGCCCATGTCGCTTCGGTCAGTTTTCCGCTCACGTAGCGGCTCCCGTTCCCCGTCAAGGTAACGGCGCTCGCCTTAACAACGGCACCCGACGCATCTACGACCTGCATCACCGCCTCGGTACGTGCGGCATCCACCGTTACGGCCTCGGAAAAGGTCAGCGTCATGTCTGTTTCGTTGTTCATTTGTGCCCGTTCCAGCCGTACCACACCCATCGGACGGATTACGGCCGCTCCGGCATCCACCGTGCCGATATCCATACGGGCATACTCTCTGGTTCCGGCCGCAAAACCGAGCTGATCGATCTGACTGTCGGTAGCATCCGCTTTCAGCCACACCGAAGCATCCGCCGAGGCCTTGACCGAATCCACGGTACCGTTTCCCGATTGGAAGGTGTTCTTCTCATAAATACGCACCTGCAACCGATATCCCTTCCCTTTCAGGGCGGTATCGTTTGCCAGCATATTTGCAATCGAGTTCCAACTCAGCACATTCTGCCCCTGATAGGTCACTTCCGTGCTAAACAGGCGTACCATATATCCGTTCACGCCGAAATTCGTTGTCGCAGCGCCACCCGTCTTCCAGTAGATGGCCTTGTTCGCGCTATCCTTAACGATATTCCCCTCACCGTCGACCAAGACCAAGCGTACCGTGGCCACTTCACCCCAGGTGATCGCTTGATTAAAATACAGCAGGAGCATGCGATCGTTCCAATCCTTATTGCCGAGAGTCTGCACGATCGGCTGTGCACCGATCAAACACAATTCCTCGGATTTTTGC
>JAZNYQ010000047.1:0-5089 GCA_045594545.1 Eubacteriales bacterium
TCCGACTTGGCAAAGGTTGATACGGTATAGCCCTTTTCTTGCAATATTTCGAGCATGGACATCACCGTTTGAGCCGCTTATCCGATCGGGTGGCAAGGGAGGTGCCCACGCTTTGGAAGATCTGCACCAGTACGATCAGCAGAATGACAGCCACCACCATGACGACATACTTATACCGATAGTAGCCGTAGTTGATGGCGATCTTGCCCAGACCGCCGCCACCGATGATGCCCGACATGGCCGAATAGCCCAAAATGGTGGTGATCCCGATGGTGATGTTGGAGAGCAAAGAGGGCACGCTTTCGGGGATCATCACGCGGGTAATGATCTGCACGGGCGAGGCGCCCATGCTCTGTGCCGCTTCGATAATATTGGGGTTCACTTCCCGCAAACTGCTCTCCACCAGTCGCGCTACAAAGGGGAAGGAGGCAATGACCAGCGGTACGATGGACGCCACCGTGCCGACCGAGGTGCCGACAATGGCGCGGGTTAGGGGAATGACCAGAATCATTAAAATGAGGAAAGGCACCGAGCGCAGGAGGTTGACAATGACATTGAGAGTCTTCATCAGCCAGCCAGGCAGGGGCATGACCCCGTTTTTCTCGCCGACCACCAGCAGTACGCCGATGGGAAGTCCTAACAGCAGGGCAAAGGCGGTGGCCAGTACCGTGACATAAACGGTTTCCCAAGTCGCCAGCAAAAATTCGCTTTGGATAATTTCCCAAGCTTCGCTTAGGGCTTCGGGGGTAAAGAATTTATCCACGCTTGTCCACCTCCTCAATGATGATATCGGGTGTGGCGCACAGATAGGCAGCGGCCGCATCCAGTTGCGCCCGCTTGCCGGGGATGCCCAGAATCATGTGCCCGAACACCTTGTCGCCAATGCACTTAGTGGATGCCGCCAGAATATTGGCGGGAATCCCGATATCAATGGCCATCTGGGTGATGAGCGGAGTGCGGGTAGCACGCGCGCCGTTAAAGACGACACGGATCACATTCTCATCCTCGATCGCCATCGCCTCATTGACCCCCTCGGGGAAGACCAACTTCTTGGCGGCGTGGGAGCGGGGATTGGAGAAAATGTCGCTCACCTTGCCCTGTTCCACCACCTGTCCTTGGTCAAGAATAGCCACATGGGTACAGATCTCCTCGACCACACTCATTTGGTGGGTGATAATGATAGCGGTAATGCCCATCTTGGTGTTGATATCCCGAATCAGTTCCAGAATGGCATGGGTCGTCGTCGGGTCAAGGGCGCTGGTGGCCTCGTCACACAGCAAGACCTTGGGATCGGTGGCCAGCGCACGGGCAATGGCGACGCGCTGTTGCTGACCGCCCGACAGTTGGGCGGGGTAGGCCTTGGCCTTGTCGGGCAGACCGACCAGCTCCAGCAGTTCACGCGCACGCTCCCGCGCTTTCGCGCGGGGGGTGCCCGACAGTTCTAAGGGGAAACAGACATTATCCAGGCAGGTGCGCTGCATGAGCAGGTTAAAGCCTTGGAAGATCATGGAGATCTGCCGCCGCACCGGCCGCAGTTGTTTCTCGGAAAGGGCGCCGATATCCAGCCCGTCGATCACAACGGTTCCGGAGGTGGGGCGCTCAAGCATATTGATGCATCGCACCAAGGTGCTCTTGCCGGCACCGCTCATGCCGATAATGCCGTATATTTGTCCGTCCTCTACCGTGAGCGACACGTCACGCAAAGCGTCCAGCGTGCCCTCGGCGGTGGGAAAGGATTTGCAAAGATGTTGGATTTCGATCATGTTATTTCAGTGCGTCCAGCGTAGTCTGCTTGCCGCCGTACAGACCCAGCGGCTCGACATGGATGGCGGCTACCGAGACGATGTCGGTACCGTTCTGGGCATTAAAGTCGTCCAGATAGGGCATATGCTGGAAGTAGTTGGCATCCACTTCGCCCGCATCCACCACATTGTTCGGCTGGACATAGTCGGTGTACTCGATGACTTCCAAGGTAATGTTCTTGGCGGCCAGAATCTCCTTAGCCACAGCCAGAATCTCGGCGTGCGGGGTGGGGGAGGCGGCTACGGTGATCTTAGCGCCGTTGAGCAGATCGTACTTGATCTGGGAATTGTAGCCGTCGGTCAACGCATCTACGGTAGAAACGACAGCGCCGTTGTACTTCTCGGCAATAAAGTCAGCAACCTTTTGGCTCTGCAGGGCGGCAACAAGGGCCTGAATCTTGGCTTCGCCCTCATGGCCTTTCTTGACGGCCAGAATGTTGGAGTAGAAAGAGGAGGAGCCTTCAGCCGCCAGCGAATCGGACACGGGGTTGAGCCCCGCTTCGATGGCATAGTTGGAGTTGATCACGGCATAGTCCACATCCTGTAATACGTTCGGCAACTGCGCCGCCTCAACTTCTTTGAAATTGATGTTGTGCGGGTTGTCGGTAATGTCACGGACGGTAGCGGTGATGCCGGCATCGGAATCGAGCTTGATGTAGCCCAGCGAATCCAGCAGGAGCAGAGCGCGAGCCTCGTTGGTGGTGTCGTTGGGTACGGCAATGGTGATACCCTTACCGCCGCCGCAGCCGACCAACAGGGTCAGCGCCAGCGCGGCGCACAGAATCAGCGATACGATTTTTTTCATGGGAGTTTCTCCTTTCAAAATAAAAAGAGGGAAGCCAACAGTAGCTTCCCTCAAAAATTACGGGATTGGGAAAGACTACTTACGATCACGCAACAAAGCGACACATGTTGCACATGTGCATGGCCATATCCATCATCGCGCGCATCTTCATAGTCGATCTCCTTCGGTTTTTCTTTATTGTACCGAATTTTTTCCCATTTGTCAATGATTTATCGCTCGCTTTCCTCTTTCTCAGGCGGTTCGGCGGAAAAGATAAAATCATCGATGTCTTTTTTCGGCTTTTGTTCGTCTTGCATAGGCACACACCTTTCCCGTTTTTCTTAGTGTATGCCCGATCCGCGGCATTTAGCCCTGTTATTTTCAGTATCCGACCGCTAAGCCAAACAACAACAGCAAACCGGTCAATAGCAGATTACAGAGTTGGAACTTAAAACTCCATTTGGCCCATTGTCCGTAACTGACCTTAGCCAGCCCTAAACTGATCAGCAAGGCGGGATTGGTCGGGTAAAAGACGTTGGAAAATCCGTCTCCGAACGCAAAAGCCAGCACGCATAACTGCGGCGAAATGCCGAAAACCTTGGCCAACGGCACGATCAGCGGCATCAGCATAAAGGCTTTGGCCGAGCCCGACGGGATAAAGAAATTCATCACCAAAACAATCAGATAGATAAAGAGGATGACCACCCAGTTGGGCAGCGTTTGCGCCAGTCCGACCGCTCCGTCTAACATGGTGTCGAGCACTTGTGCCTGCTCTAAGGTGTATTTGATCGAGGAGGCCATCAGGATCATCAGGACGGCCGGTAAAATATTCACCACGCCCTGAAAAGCGGTGGAGCCCAGTTTGCCCACGCTCATGCCCGATACCAGTGTGGCGGTAATGCCCGCCAATAAAAACATGACCGCAACGATGATCATGGTCAGATCCTGCAGGGCGGTAATGAAGCCGGAACAGAATATGGTTAAAATGCCAAGCCCTAAAATGGAAGCAAAGCAAATCAGTCCGCGGTCCATGTTTCGGTTGCGTTCAAAGGTCAGTTGGGTGGTATCGTCCAGCGGCCGTTCGATCTTCTTGGCATAGAGCCGTACAAAGACAAACAGCAGTCCGTAAATGAGCGCAAAGGCAAGCAGGCGCATCCACACGCCCGAGAATACGGGCAGTCCCGCCAACTGCTGTGCCACGCCCACGGTAAAGGGGTTGCAGACACCCGCCGCAAAGCCGCAGCCGGCGGCCAGTAAACTCATGGCCACGCCCGTCAACGCATCCCAGCCCAAGTTCACGGACAGTGCCACCACAATGGGCACTAACGGTACGCACTCCTCAAAGGAGCCGATCATGGTACCCATGCCCATGAAAAAGAGCAGAATGATCGCCATGAGCCGATAGCGTACCCGCCCGAAGCGGTGCACCGTGCGGTCGAGCATATATTTCATCAGCCCGCATTGATCCAAACTGTTGAATATACCGCCGATGACCAGCAAAAAGGCAATGACGGCGATCAGCGAGCCGCTTCCTTCACTGCCCAGCACCAAAAAGGGCGAGGCCGCCCATTGCCAGAACGGGATATGCCCGCCGGGAATGAGCAGGGTCAGTATGTAGGTGGCGACCATCAGCGCAAAAATGACACCGATGGCCGTGAGAAAGGATCGGATGCCGATGGCAGATCCTCCTTGTTTGTTATCTTTCATTCGTTTGGTTCCTTAAAATTTATTCCCGCAATAGGCGCAGAATTTGGCCTCGTCGGGATTGATTCGCCCGCAGGCCGAGCAGCGGTGCTCCTTGGGCGGCACCTTGGCGCCGCAATAGCAACAAAAGGCGGCATCTTCGGGCAGTTGCCGTCCGCATTCGATGCAGAATACCCCTTGGGGTGCCGCTTTGGGTGCGGGAGTCGGGGGCGGAACGGGGATGGCTGTCGGCTGGGGTGCCGACGGGGTCGGCGCATTGGCTACGACCTGATTGGCAGGGTTGAGAAAATAATCGATGGGGACTTTGGTCGGTTGCGCCACCGCGCCGATGATGGCCGAGGCAGCCGCTGTCAGGTCACGGTCGTACCACTCGTAGCGGGCGCCCGCCGCCTGTGCCAGCGAAAAGCGCAGGTTGACGGCGGTACCGTTTTGCCAAGGGATAAAGCGAATGACACAACTGCCGCCGTTGAAATTGTATTTCATCGAAAAATTCAAACCAAAGGTCAGAGTGTGATAGGGCTCTTCCCGACACTCGCGGCGGAACTGATCGTTGCCCGTGGCCGACAGGTAGCCTTGATAGACCTGAGGCACCGGCGCATCAAAATAATAGCAAATATCTCTTCTCATGGAAAATCTCCTTATCGGTTGATGGTATTATTATAGGATACTTTTGGAAATATGGCAAGAAAAAAGGACAACATCGTTGTCCTTTTTTTATCCATTATATACGCTTGGTGCCGCACGCCATACAAAAGCGCTGATCGCCGGTAAATGCGGCGCCGCAGTTGTGACAAAACTT
>JAZNYQ010000048.1:0-21799 GCA_045594545.1 Eubacteriales bacterium
TGAGGTTGCCTCGTCAAGTATAAGTATTTTCGGATTGGTAAGTATTGCGCGAGCGATTGCTATCCTTTGTTTTTCTCCACCCGAAAGCTTGTGACCCTTTTCACCGATATAGGTGTTATAGCCATCGGGCAATTTACAGATAAATTCGTGGGCATTGGCGCTTTTAGCGGCTGAAATTATTTCTTCAAAAGAAGCATTCGGCTTTGCAAAACGAATATTATCAAGAACGGTCCCGCCAAACAGAAAGGTTTCCTGCAAAACTACACCAATTTGGCTGTGGTAGTGACTAACATCAATGTCCTTAATGTTTATGCCATCAACCTCTATTGAGCCCTCGTCGAGGTCATACAAACGCATAATAAGGTTTATAAAGGTTGATTTACCGGTTCTTACCGGCCCGACAACACCGATATATATGTCGCCGTTCGTCCGTTTGCTGATATCACTGTACAATTTATTTGTATCCATAGATACTCCCTCCATCCTGTTATCGCTAAATCATATTACTCTCTCTTGTGTTTTATGCTTTTTTCTTGAATTTAGTTCTAAATGCGGAATACAAAGTATAAGCATTACAGTGTGGAGGACAAACCGTTATGAAAGAAAACATGAAAAAAATTCAATATTATCTTCCGGCGGATCTGCGCGGTATATTGGATAAATTCATGCAAAAGAGCACAGATATCATTCATGAGATCCGTTTACGAAGCGGACAACCGCTGAGTATTCTTATATCCGGCAAAAATTTGTTTCTTACCCCTCAGGGTGACATTACTACGTCTTCAGCCATGGGTTTTTTGATATCGCCTCAAACCATACATGAGATTTTTTTATTGGCTTGCAAAAATTCCGTATATGCCTATAGCGAGCAGTTAAAAAACGGATTTTTAACACTACAGGGAGGGAATCGGATGGCGGTGGCGGGGCGAGTTGTATACGAAAACGGAAGGATTAGTACGATACAGAATATTACATCCCTCTCTATTCGTATTGCCGCTGAGTGCAAGGGATGCAGCCGAAAGGTGTTGCCTTATATCACTTATGACGGACAATTACAATCGTGTGCCATCATTTCACCGCCGGGAGGTGGAAAAACAACAATGCTTCGAGATATAGCGCGTGGTCTTTCTCTGTACGGACATACTGTTTCCATTATTGATGAAAGAGGAGAAATTGCCGGCATGAATCAAGGCGTTCCTTCCTATGATCTGGGGTCCTTTTGTGATGTTTTGGATGGATGTAAAAAGAAAGACGGTTTAATGCTGGCTCTGCGGGGATTATCTCCCAATGTCATGATCGTAGATGAGTTGGGAAGTGCGGAAGAAGCGCAGGCGGTCAAAGAAGGAATCAATGGAGGAGTAGCTACGATTTTTTCTATACATGCTTCAACATTATTACAGGCAGTTCATCGGGAGCCTATGATGTATTTATTGAAACAGAACACGCTAAACCTATTGGTTATGTTATCCGGGGCCGGCAGTCCCGGTAAGGTTTGCCGAATATATAATTTGAGAAATAGAGAGGACGCAATGTATGTTAAGGATTTGTGGAATTCTTCTGCTTAGTGCGATTCCTGTCAGTGTCGGATGGATAAAAAGTCGTCATGTTATGATTGAGAAAGATGAATTACAGGGCGCCTTATTTATGGTTTCGCAGTTTCGGCAAGGCATTTGCTATTCACAGAGCCCTGTTGCAGATATTGCGATGCAGATCCCCAAACAGCGCTATGAGTTTGTCGACTATTTTTCTGCGCAATTTGCTCAGGGCAAGTCTCCGAAGCACGCATGGCTTGAGACGAGCAAAAAAGTACGATGCCAACAGATAACAGATATTTTAAGAGATTTCTTTGATTCGCTGGGTGGTAGTGACCGGGTATCGCAGTTGCAGATATGCGATATGACGTCCGAGCGTTTGCGCGAAATGGAAATGAAACTGAGCGAAACGATTATCATTCGATCAAAATTGTCACGCACGATCGGCTTGTTGGCAGGGGCATTTCTTGCCATTATTTTACTATAAGGAACAGATTATGGAAGTAGATCTCATATTTAAAATTGCGGCTGTAGGAATTATTATTACGGTTTTAAATCAGGTGCTGATTCGCTCAGGACGAGAAGATCAAGCCATGTTGGTGGCACTAGCCGGTGTTATCGTTGTTTTATTTATTATCATTGAACAGGTGAGCGGTTTGTTTGATGCCGTTAAATCAATTTTTGGATTATAATGGATGTATTGCGATTGATCGGTTTGGCGATGGTCATCTGTTTTTCGTGTGTTACCTTGCGGGGACGTAATCCGGAGTTTGCGTTGCTGGTTTCATTAGCGGGCGGATTGCTGGTATTGGGATTGGTTTTCGTATGGCTTAAGGATGTCGTTGATTATTTTGATCGGATCATAGCCCAAATGAATCTTCCCGCAGAAGGGGTTTTGATTTTGGTTAAGTGCTTAGGATTGTCATATATAGCCAAGATCGCCTGCGATACCTGTATTGACTGCGGAGAAAGTTCAACGGCTACCAAGATTGAGTTCGCAGCGAAGATCGGTATGCTGATTACCGCCTTGCCGATTTTTGAGCAGTTGTTGACTGTAGTCACCGAATTTGCCGGTTAAATGATATGAAAAAATTTTTTTGTATAATCGCATTTGTCGTTTGTTGTTTGTGTGTTTCGGTTCGTGCCTCGTCGTTTGACGGGCAGGCGGCATTGGATGAATTATATGATGCTGTTCCCGATTCAGTGGTTGATCAAATGCCGACAACCGAATTGAATGGGCAAACCATAACAAATGTTTTGACTGTAGAGTCGATCATTGATTTATTATCGTCACAGTTTATGACAACCTTGTCTGATAACATCGGTATTATGATTTCGGTTATCGGCATTTTGCTTATCATGGGGATCTATGACTCACTTCGTGATTCATTTGCAGCAAAAGGAACTGAACAAATAGCGGATTTTTTCTGTGCGGCTACCGTTGCGCTTTTGATCTGTACTCCTATGATGGAAAGAGCAGATGAATTGTCGCAGGTGGTTCGCGAACTTTCAGATTACATGGAGTTGTCCTTGCCGGTATTATGCGGTATTTTGACGGCAACAGGAAATGTTGGATCAGCAGGGGTTTTTCACTTTTTTGTTTATCAGGCAATTACTTTTGCAGGAAACCTGTTTTCTAATATCTTGCTTCCGTTAACGGGTAGTTACGTCAGTATAGGAATTGCGGCGGCTATTACCAATAATGAAGGATTAAAAAATTTAACATCCACCATACGGAATGTCACTACAAAATGTATGATATTTCTTTGCACGTTGTTCACCGCATTGCTTTCGCTTCAGGGCGTTGTCGCGGGCGCGGGGGATACGGTGTCAAAGCGAGCGCTAAAATTGGCAGTGGGTTCTTTTTTGCCGGTCACGGGTAATCTTATGGCCGAATCGGTCGATACCTTCATGGGAGGCGTTGGGGTTATTCGATCGGTAGCCGGTGTTTTTGGTGTCATTGTGGTTTTTTATCTGATTATTATTCCAATCTTAAAGACATTAGCGAATTTTATATTGGTTAAGGCATCCGTTTTTATAGGGGATGTCATAGGGATGCCGCGTATAAGAACGCTATTGGCGGTTGTGTCGGACGGATTTGGTATGTTGTTGGCGATTGCGGCCGGTGTGGGCGTCATGTTTATCATTTGTATGGCATTTTTGTTGATTACCGGTGGCGTGACATGACACAAATCAAAGATTATGTACTGCTTCTTGTGGGATCGTGTTTGATTTGCGGAGGGTTGACCATATTAGCGCCTAACGGGCATTTTGAGCGTTTAATGCGCTTGATCGGCAGTGTTTTTTTATTGTTGTGTTTACTTTCTCCATTGAAAAATACATGGGACAATTTTTACAGTAACAGACAAAATTTTATAGAAGCCCCATCCTCATATACGGATCAGCAATCATGGGATTATGCCGCAAATGCCATGCGCGAAACGATGCAAGAAGAAATTGATGGTTATGTGGGGGCGGTTGTTGGAAAGCGTGCTCGGAAAATCGATATTAACATAAAGGCGGAAAATCAGACCTTTTCAGTCGAACAAATTACTATTACGTTGGATAAAGAAGACATGATAAAAGCATCTGCGGTTGCCGATTATGTCGCGATTAAAATAGGGGTGCGACCCCATGTCATAAGTAATTCATCGGGGGAATAGAATGAAGAGTGTAGCATGGCTTAAAGAGCGAATTATTCCTTTTTTGAAAAAGAATATCCTTTTGGTTATTCTCGGCATGGTTGGGATTGTGCTGCTTTGTATTTCTTCCGGCCCATCCGATCAAATACAGAGTCAAGCAACAGATGAAGATTTTTGCCAAACTTATGTCGAAGGAATGGAAAGAAAATTAGGTGAAATTGTGTGTGATATTGCCGGTGTTAAAGATTGTAATATTATGATAACGTTAAAATCCGGAATAGAATATATTTACGCCACGGATGAATCTGCCAATACCGATGTCAATGAAAACGGAGGTGATAAGAAAGAACAAAGCGAAGAAAAAATTACAATAGTGGCAGATAAGCAAATCGGTGAAAAGGCGGTTGTGGTCAAAGAGCGATATCCGGAAATCAACGGGGTGGCGATTATCTGTGATGCAAAGGACTCGCCGGCGTTAACGTTGGCACTAAAGTCTGCGGCATCTACAGCGCTGGGTATAGATGCAGGTAAAGTATGTGTAGTCTTGAGAGGGTAAAATTATGAAATTTTTGAAAAAGCAAATGGTTTTGATTGCTGTTGTGGCGGTAATTGGATTGGCAATTTTTTTGAATTGGCAGATGGGAAATTCGTCAAATGCCGATGAGGTGCTCAGTCAGCAGCAAAGTGCAGCTGAACAGAGTGACCATAGCAGTATCTTGGGACAGGCAGAATTTGTCAGTTCCAGCAACGAATATTTTGATTCTGCCAGACTAAATCGGCAGGAAAGCAGGCAGCAGGCACTGGATATTGCCAACAGTGTATTATCCAGTGAAAATGCAACGCAGGAAGAGCGGGATCAGGCGGCAAGCCAGATCATGACACTGAGTAATGCCGCCGATGCCGAAGGCCGCATAGAAAATCTGATCAAAGCAAAAGGGTATTCGGAATGTGTGGCGTTTATCAGTTCGGAAACGGTAAATATTGTTGTAAAGTCAGATGGCTTAACATCAGGAGATGTTATTGCAATTAAGGATATTGCGGTTGCTCAAACGGAAATGGATGCCGCTTCTGTAAAAATAATTGAAAGTAAGTAGTTGTTTTATCGGAAATTTGTGGTATAATAGAGAGGAAAACAACCCAAAACTCCGAAGGAGGTTTAAATTATGGGAAAATATTTGACAACGGAAGCACTGGGTAATATTCAAATATCGGATGATGTAATCACGGCCATTGTATCTTTAGCAGTATCGGAAATTGATGGTGTGGTCTCCATCGGAAGCAAACCGTCTACGATGGATATTAAAGACCTCATTGGCAAAAAAGGATTCGGAAAGAGTGTACGGGTAGAAATTTCCGGAAGCGTCATGACGATTGATGCGGATATTACGATCATGTATGGCAAGCCCATTTCTGTGATTGCCGAAAAAGTACAGCACGCAGTTCGCGATGCTGTTGTAGATGCAACAGGGCTGGATGTAAGCAGGGTCAATGTGCATATATGCGGTATTGTCTTTCCTAAATCCAAAGAAAAATAAAAAAAATTTGAAAAAATATCCCTTTGCGGCTTGCAAAGGGTTTATTTTTTTGTAAATATGTAGTATACTGTCATTATATTGTATAAATATTCTATGTTAGCGGAGGCATTATGGATAGACGATTAGCCCGTAAAGAAACATTTGGATTGTTATTCGAATATTCCTTCCAAGAAGAAAAGACGGCGGAAACGATATTTGATCATGCGCTACAGTCCCGAGACTTCGAGCCGGATGAGTTTGTAACCGGAGTGGTTGAGGGTGTTATCTCTCATTTAACCGAGTTGGATCAAACCATAGAGGCACACCTGAAGGATTGGCGTAAGAACCGTCTTTCCCGTGTGGCCTTGACAATTTTAAGAATGGCCATCTATGAAATTATGTACATGGATGATATTCCGAATAGTGTCTCCATAAATGAGGCGGTAGAATTAGCTAAGATATTCGGCAATGATAAAGATGCCCCCTTTGTCAATGGGGTATTGGGAAATGTGGCCCGTAATATCGGTACGGAGCAATAATGGAAGCCATAACGGTAAAACAATTAAATACATATGTAAAAGCCTTAATTGAATCCGATGTTCGATTGCATCATGTCTCGGTCAAGGGTGAATTATCAAACTTTAAGAATCATTCTTCCGGTCATTGCTATTTCAGTTTGAAATATGACGGATGCGTAGTGAGAGCCGTCATGTTCCGTTCGTCAGCGGCTAAACTAACCTTTATTCCTAAGGATGGCATGCAGGTCATTGTGCGCGGTCGTGTATCGGTTTTTGAGAGAGATGGTAATTATCAACTTTATGTGGATAGCATGTCGATGGACGGGCAGGGGGATTTGTACTTGGCATTTGAGTTGCTGAAAGGCAAATTAGATGCGGAAGGGTTGTTTGATGCTGCTCGCAAACGTCCGTTGCCTAAAACGCCGCTTCGTGTAGGCGTGATTACCTCGCCGACCGGCGCGGCTGTTCGTGATATTATTAATGTTCTGGGGCGAAGATTTCCTACTGCCAAGGTATTCTTATATCCGGTTTTGGTGCAAGGTCCCGGTGCGGCCGCCTCGATCTGTGAGGCATTGTCTTATTTTTCCACCCATCATGCGGCTGATGTTTTGATCGTTGGTCGTGGGGGCGGTTCGATCGAGGATCTATGGGCGTTTAACGAGGAATCGGTAGCTCGTGCCATTGCTAACTGTTCTGTGCCGGTAATTTCCGCAGTCGGTCATGAAACGGACTTTACTATCGCTGATTTTGTTTCGGATATGCGGGCGCCCACGCCGTCGGCTGCGGCAGAATTGGCGGTGCCGGATACCTTTGCGCTTATGAATAAGTTTGACAATGTTACGGCAAAGCTAAAGTTACTGTTGAAGTCAACGGTTGTTCATAAAAGACAGAATTTGACCTATTTAACGGAACATTCTGTGCTGAGTAATCCGCAAAAGTTATTGGATACTCGCCGTTTGATAGTGGATCAATATGCGACTGCCATGGATTCTGCTGTGCGACTTAAATACACGGCAGCCAAAGGAGAGTTCTCCGCTTTTGTAGCAAAATTAGATTCCTTGAGCCCACTGTCGGTTTTAGGTCGCGGATATTCCATGATGAAAGATCAATCGGGTGCGATTATTAAGAGTTATAAACAAATGTCTATCGGGCAACATGTTCAGGTTAGTTTATCAGATGGACAAGCCGAAATGGAAGTATTAAATTTCCATGCAAATAAGGAGTAAACGGATCATGAGTAATGAAGGAAAATTAACTTTTGAAGAAAGCCTAAAACGATTAGAGGAAATCGTACATGCCTTGGAGAGTGGCGATACCCCCTTGGAGCAATCCATCAGCCTTTTTGAAGAGGGCGTGAAACTTTCCGGTCATTGCAATAAACTGTTAGAATCGGCAGAGCAAAAGGTAACGGTCCTTACCAAAGATGCATCGGGAATGATTCGCGAAGAAGCCATGTCGGAGATGCAAAATGAGTATGCTTGACGCCAGAGTACAGGATATCGAACAGGCCTTGGATCAATATTTGGCATACACGAAAGACGATGCGGATCAACTGGTATATGAAGCGGCACGTTACAGTATTTTGGATGGCGGTAAGCGAGTTCGCCCGCTTTTATTGTTGGAATTTGCATCATTGTTTGGCGTGAGCCAAGCGCAGGCAATGCCTTTTGCCTGTGCATTAGAGTGTATCCACACCTACTCGTTGATCCATGACGATATGCCGTGTATGGATAATGATGATTTGCGGCGCAACCGTCCGACAAACCATAAGGTTTACGGCGAAGCCATGGCCCTTTTAGCCGGAGATGCCTTGCTCAATCGAGCCTATGAGCTTCTATTGTCATCCATTCGTGGTAAAAATGAAGCACTGGCAGCTGCTTATATTGCCGATTGTGCCGGTATGCACGGTATGGTCGGTGGACAATGCGTGGATCTGGTTAATGAAGGGAAAATATTGAGTAAAGCTACGCTGGATATCATGCATGCAAAGAAAACCGGAGCATTGATTCGTGCTGCTTGTGTCGGTGGTGCCATGTTGGGAACCGACAATGAGGATATGTTGCAGGCGGCGGAAATGTATGCGATGGAATTGGGCCTTGCGTTCCAGATCATTGATGACATTCTGGATGTGGAGGGCGATGTAAAACAGTTGGGCAAAAACATCGGTGCCGATGCCCAACAAGGGAAGAACACCTTTGTTTCCATATACGGGTTGGCATCAGCAAAACAGATGGCGGTTACGCATACGCAGAATGCGTTGGAGCAATTAAAAAAACTTCCTCATAGTGAATTTTTACTCAACATTACACATTTTTTGCTAAAGAGAAACTATTAATTTCGGAGTCTATAATGAGTATTTTGGATCGCATACATGCACCTTCAGATCTGAAACAATTAAATATGGATCAATTGCATGTCTTGGCGGGAGAGGTGCGCGAATCCTTAATCTCTACTGTGTCCCGCACAGGTGGGCATATTGCCTCCAGTTTAGGTGCCGTGGAATTAACGCTGGCTCTGCATTATGTTTTTCATTCTCCTGATGATAAAATTGTATTTGATGTCGGTCATCAGTCTTATGCTCATAAAATTTTAACCGGACGTAAAGACCAAATGCATACCTTGCGTCAATTTAAAGGAATCAGCGGCTTCCCCAAACCTCATGAAAGCGAGCACGATGCCTTTGTGGCCGGTCATGCCAGTACATCAATATCGGTTGCATTAGGCTATGCACTTGCCGATCGGCATCAAGGAAAAGACAATTACAGCATTGCTGTAATCGGAGATGGCGCACTAACCGGCGGTATGGCTTATGAGGCGATTTGTAATGCCGGCCGAAGCCATGCCAATCTGATTATTTTATTAAATGATAACGGCATGGCCATCTCAAAAACAGTAGGATCTATTGCCAATTGGCTCACTAAGGTGCGTACCTCTCGTCGGTATTTTCACACCAAGGATCGTTTTCATCGATTCATGCGTAAGATCCCGCTTATCGGTAATCCCTTGGATCGTTTCTTTTCTTTTATAGTTCGTCGGATCAAAGGATCCATTTATAATACAACCATTTTTGAGGACCTAAATCTTTCCTACTTAGGTCCCGTAAATGGGCATGATTTAGATGCGTTAACGGTAATACTTGAGCGGGCAAAGCAGTTGCATCGCCCGTGCGTGGTGCATGCCGTTACTGTAAAGGGGAAAGGCTTTGCAGCGGCAGAAGATGATCCGGTGGCCTTTCACGGGGCAACAACCTTTGATTGTGATTCCGGAGAATTTATCAGTCATCAATCGGATAATTTTTCCTTGCAATTCGGCGATATTATGTGCCAATTGGCGCAAAAAGATGAGAAAATATGTGTCATTACGGCAGCCATGACCGAAGGATGCGGCTTGGTTCATTTTGCCGAACAATATCCGGATCGGTTGTACGATGTCGGCATTGCGGAGGAACATGCCGTAACCTTTGCCGCCGGTCTATCGGCGGGGGGCATGTGTCCGATCGTTGCTTTGTATTCTACCTTTTTGCAGCGCTGTGCCGATCAGTTGATTCATGATGTTGCGCTTTCGCGACAAAAAGTGATCTTCGCGATTGATCGTGCCGGTTTGGTTGGCGCAGACGGAGAAACCCATCAAGGGCTGTATGATCTGGCTTTGTGGCGTAATGCCGGAATTCCTGTCATAGCACCATCCTGTTATGATGAATTAAAACAAGCGTTTCAAATCGCCGTTTACGAGATGGATGGTCCGGTGGCCATCCGCTACCCGAGAGGTGTGGAGGATGATGTGTTGATACCTGTGGATATGTCACATCCATTTTCTCTTCTGAAAAAGGGGAATGCGATTGCGCTTGTTTCTCATGGTGCAATGCTCTCTACCGTATTGGCGGCCGCAAATAATATTTCGGAATCTTCCGTATGCAAGATGAACCGCCTTTGGCCGATCGAAGATAGCCTTATTGCTGAATTGAAAAAATATTCTCATGTGTTTTACGTTTCTGAGGAGGAGAAAGCGGGCTCGATCGGAGAATCGTTAGCGGCTCGATTGTCAGGCAGCGGGGTGCGTGTTCACATTTTAGCCCCTCATGGGTTTGTTGAACAGGGGACAGTGTCGCAATTGCGAAATATGCTTGGAATTGATGTTGACGGTATTGCAGAATATTGTCAAAAGGAGTGTAAGGATGAGCAGTAAACAGCGGCTGGATGTGCTGATGTATAATAAAGGTCTTGCCGAAAGCCGTCAAAAGGCGCAACAGTATATCATGGCGGGCGAAGTTTATGTGAACAATATTCGCATTGATAAGCCGGGTACTTCTGTTGATGAAACGGCACAGATCGAGCATCGTGGCAGTGTATGTCCGTTTGTCAGTCGAGGTGGATATAAACTGGATAAAGCTATGCAATGTTTTCCTATTGATCTGAAAGGGAAAAGATGCATGGATATTGGTGCATCGACCGGCGGTTTCACCGATTGTATGTTACAAAACGGCGCCGCGCATGTGTATTGCATCGATGTCGGATATGGACAATTGGCTTGGAAATTAAGAAACGATCCTCGGGTCACCAATTATGAACGTACCAACGTTCGGGCGCTGTCTGTGGAACAGATTCCGGAACTTCTGGATTTTATCAGCATTGATGTCTCTTTTATTTCTTTAACATTAGTATTGCCCGTTGCCAAAAAATTCTTAAAGGACAACGGCAGTATAGTTGCATTGATCAAGCCTCAGTTTGAAGCGGGTAAAAATCTTGTAGGTAAAAACGGTGTAGTCAGAGATGATAAAGTGCATCGCGATGTAATCGAAAAAATCATTCAGTTTTGTAATGAGCAAGAGCTGTGTGTATCCGGTCTTTCCTTTTCACCTGTAAAAGGACCGAAAGGAAATATTGAATTTCTGCTGTACCTTTCCGAGGAACAACAAGATGTGGACATTGCTGCGGTAGTGGCACAGGCCCATACGGAATTGGATGGTGAATAGTATGAAAAAAATCGGTTTGATTCCCAATTCAATAAAAGATCCTGATTTTTCCCGAAGCCGAGCCATTTGCGAATATTTACATAAAGTAGGTGCACAGATTTATACGGATGATCAATATCGGGATCTGGTTCCTTCGTATGTTGAAGTGTTGCCTACGGCAAGTATCTTTTCTGTTTGCGAATGTGTCATTGCCCTTGGCGGGGATGGAACGTTACTACAAATTGCACAACCGGCTTGTCTGGCTAATATCCCGATTCTTGGCATCAATTACGGAAAAATAGGATATATGGCTGAGTTGGAATACAATGAGATAGATCAACTGAAATGTCTGATTGATAATGAATTTACTACGGAAAACCGCTCCATGTTAGATGTATCGGTTTGGCGTGGTGGTGCTGAGATTTTCAGTTCTATTGCCTTAAATGATGCCGTTATTTCCAGTGGTGCGATCACTCGATTGATCGATATGCAAGTGACGGCGAATAATCAGAATATTTCTACCTATTCTGCCGATGGCTTGATAATTTCCACACCTACCGGCTCTACCGGTTATTCATTATCTGCCGGTGGCCCGGTATTGGAACCGACGGGAAATGCCCTGATTTTAACGCCGATCTGCCCCCATACATTAGGAGCTAGACCGATCGTATTTGCCGCGGATTCCTGTATTCGTGTTACCTTGGTGCATTTGATCAACAAGGACGCCCACTTAACGGTAGACGGTTATCAGCGATTACCTTTGGCTAATGGCGATGTCGTTCAAATTCATCGATCATCTTATGTAACTCAATTGATAAAGATCAAGAATTTGAATTTTTACCAGATCTTAAACCATAAACTTGCAAATGGAGATATAAA
Source organism: Eubacteriales bacterium (assembly GCA_045594545.1). Lineage (GTDB taxonomy): Bacteria > Bacillota > Clostridia > Oscillospirales > UMGS1783 > CAKSHC01. The sequence goes on from JAZNYQ010000048.1 coordinate 12,037, forward strand.
TAAATGAAGTATCAAAGACATATGAAAATACTTGAACTGGTTCAAACCGAGGCAATCGAAACACAAGAGCAATTATTGGATCGCTTGTGTGCCAACGGATTTTCGGTTACGCAGGCAACGGTTTCTCGCGATATCAAGGAATTGCGTCTATTTAAGAGATTGGATAAGAGCGGTCGTTCTCGCTACGATGTGGAGGCCGCGGTATCGGATTCAACCGCGCAATCAGAACGATATCAGGGGATTTTGCGAGATGGCATTTGCAACATTGATATTGCCGGTCATCTGGTGGTTATTAAATGTTATGCCGGCATGGCACAAGCGGTTTGTGCCGCCATTGATACGATGAGTTTCGACGGCGTTGTCGGATCGTTAGCGGGAGATGACACCATCTTTTTGGCAATCAAAACCAATGATAAAGCGCAGGAATTGGCACTCGAACTTCAAGATATTTTTCAATAAAGGAAGACCCGTAAGGGGATTGTACGATGCTGGAACGATTATATATTGAAAATATAGCGGTTATTGAAAAAGCAGAGATAGATTTTACTTTGGGATTTAATATATTAACGGGTGAAACCGGTGCCGGTAAGTCCATTATTATTGATTCTCTGGGATTGTTGCTCGGTCAGCGTGCATCACGGGATATGATTCGCACGGGTGCAGACCGCGCTTATGTTGCTGCGATTTTTTCGGTTCATTCGGATGATGTGTTGGAACAAATGCATCAATTTGATATTGTTCCGGACGACGAGGGTAATCTATATGTGGAACGCAGTTTTCGTGCGGATGGGCATGGCGTTGCTAAGATTAACGGTCGGCCGATTCCTTTGGCGGTATTGAAAGAAATTTCATCCAATTTGGTAACGATACATGGTCAGCATATGAACCAGCGACTTTTAAATCCGGCTACCCATATGTCCTATGTGGATGGATATGGTGATCATCAACACGAATTAGAGGAATATCAGGCGTTGTATCGCGAAGTTTCTGCGGCACGCAAAGAATTATTCCGCCTGCAAAAACAGGAGCAGGAAAAGGCGGATCGTTTGGATATACTGTCTTATCGGGTAAAAGAACTGCAAGGTGCCAAACTGGTAATCGGGGAAGAGGAAGAACTTCTCGAAAAACGGAACGTGGCGGCTCATGCAGAGAAAATTGCAGTCGCATTATCGGAATCTCTTCGTGTTTTATCCGATCAGGAAAATTCGGCGGACGAGTTGTTATTGCGTGCCGATAGTTCATTAGAGCGCGCGAGTCAGTTTTCCGAGGAAATAAAGGCGGTTCATCAGACATTGCGGGATATTATTCTTCAAACGGAGGATACGATTTCTGCGCTGCGGGATTGTCAGAATAAAATGACATATTCAGCGGGTGCACTGGATGATATTGAAAACCGTCTTGCTGAAATTAAACGCATAAAAATGAAATACGGCGGTTCGGTTGAAACAGCATTGGAGGAACTGGAAAAGTCTTCACGCGAACTGGAAGAATTGGAGTTTTCCGAGGAAAAATTAGCAAAACAACAGCAAATTTTTCAAGATTTGGCCTCAAAACTGGCTCAAAAATCCGCAAAATTGACCGAAAAACGGGCAAAAAACGGCGAAAAATTAGCAAAATCCGTGATGGAAAAGCTTGCTTTTTTAGATATGGATAAATGTAAATTTGTTGTCAATATTATTCCCAGTGAGAAATTTACGGCGTATGGGCGTGATGTTGTAGAATTTTATATTTCTGCCAATACGGGTGAGGATCCCAAACCGTTGGCGAAAACGGCATCCGGCGGTGAATTGTCCCGTATCATGTTGGCCATGACGCAGGTTTTGTCGGAAAAAGGTATGGCGGAAACATTGATTTTTGACGAGGTGGATTCGGGTGTAAGTGGCAAAACAGCCCAAAAGATCGGCGTATTGCTTAAATCGGTATCGAAGAAAGCGCAGGTGTTGTGTGTTACACATCTGGCTCAGATCGCCGCTATGGCGGATCGGCATTTTTACATCTGCAAACATACTCGTGAAAATCAAACTTACACGCAAATTCGGATATTGGATCATGAGGGGAGAAGGCGAGAGGTTGCTCGCATTATCGGCGGGATAAACATTACTGAATCTGCCTTGCAAACGGCGGATGAACTTATGAAAGATGGACAAATTTAACGGTTTCAACGAAAAAACAATTGAATATTTCTGGGGTGCGTATTTGGATAACTCCAAATCATATTACGAGAAGAACAAGCAAAACTATATTGATTATGTGCGTGATCCTTTACGGCTGCTTCATCAGGAACTCATGCCGGTAGCTCAATCGATAGATGAATCGATGTGTACCATTCCCGGACGATGCATGTCTCGCGCATTTAACGATTTTCGTTACACGGGAAAGAAATATCCAATTAAGGATTATATGTATCTGCATTTTTGTGCATCGGTCACCAATGAGGAAGCCGATACTCCGGGGCTGTTTTTCTCAGCCAATTACAGTGAGTGGAGCTGTGGTATGTTTATATATCATGCTACCAATGCCGGAATGACGGCGTTTCGGGAGGCGGTGCTGGGGAATATGGATAAGTTTTCCGAAATTGTTAAAGACATCGATGCCACTCCTCATATTCAACTGATCGGGGAGGATTATAAGCGAGATCATTATCCGGATATGCCGGAGAATATTAAACGATATTTGAACAAGAAGCGTTTTTATTTATCGGCAAAATATCCTTTGGATTATTTGTTTGATTTGGAATTGTTGGCGGGTGAGATATCAAAGATATGGCATACACTTTCGCCTATGTATCATTTTTATCTTCAGGCGTTGCGTTAAAAAAGAGAGAAGATCATCTTCTCTCTTTTTTTAATGTATTAATTTTCTTTTTGTAGCTGGCAGGTGTCATGTCTAATCTTTTTTTGAATGCAGCAATAAAGTGAGAAGAATCACAAAAGCCGCATAAATAGCAGGTTTCGGCTATCGAATGTGTTTTTAGGAGATAGGTAGCTTGCATGATTCGGTATTCTGTTAAATACGCGTGTATACCAAACCCTACTTCTTTTTTGAAGAGTTGCGATAAATAGGTAGTGCTGACCTCATATCGATCGGCCAGGTCTTGCAGACGAATTTTTTCACTGTAATGCTGCTCGATATAATGAATGATGTCGGATGTTGTTTTGGATAGTATGGAGTGAGGGGTGCTGCGCGTGTTTTGACCAATTTGATTGATCAGGCAGACGATTTCAATGGCAGTAGCAAAGGAAAGCGACTTATTGTTTTGGCTGATGAGATGTTCCATTTTTTGAAACAATCGTGCCAGGTTTTGAATTTCATCCTTTTGCGGCCGCAAAGAATTTTGGTGATCGTAACCGTTTTGGATCAGTTGTTTCAGCAAAGCATCACCCTCGGGGATTTGCGAAAAGGCATGGATCCCGATGTCTAATTGATAATAGTTGATATGATTGGATTTTAGGATGTTTCCGCAATGGATTTGACCGGGGGGTAGAATATGAATATCGCCATACAGCGGGCTATAGCAATTGTTATTGACGAACACATACAGATCACCCTCTATAAAAAAGTTGATCTTAATATGGTCTAAGCATATTTCGGCCTTATTCCAATAATGAGCCGGCGCAACAAAATCATGATGTGTAAATTCAATTTTTGTGGTGCTATCGCGGGTATCGGTAATATCAATATGGTACATACTTTCCTCAATTTAGTTTTGTTTTTTAATATTTATAATGAAAAATTCTATACAATAGAATTTTCGAACAGTATACTATGATTATAAACCATATATTAAATTTGTCAAGACCAGTATAGTGAGGTGCAGTATGAAATACCAACCGTTAGTCATTAGTGAACGAGTTAAAAACATTAAGGAAGAGTATAAAAAATTACCGGTTCCTCAGGAAACGAACCCGTATATCGATAAAAAGTATCGGCATTTTTGTACGGGCGATCGCTGGGTTACTCTGGCGTTTTTAGAAGGATACCTAAAACATTATGATGCCTATACATCACGGCTTCGCCGTTCCTATGCAGAAGCAGCCGAGTTGTACGGGGCGCAGCCTGTTATTCTGGATCATGAAATATTAGCAGGGCAGTTATATCTGCCGGAATATACGGAAGAAGAGCAAAAACGATATGATGAACTATGCGATATGTTTATCATGTCTTCCTCTACTCTTGAGATGTTCGGTTTACGCAATACGCATTTATCGTTGGATTTTGACAAGTTGTTGCGTTTAGGTATTAACGGATTAAAGGCAGAAATAGAAGATCAGTTGGCAAAACTGAATTATGATGATCCGTCGGTATATCCGAATTATGATGTGGTAAAAAAAGATGAGTTTTATCGTTGTTGCTTGATTGAATTGGATGCGGTTCTGGATCTGGCATCGCGATATGCAAAAAAGGCATATAGGATGGCTGAGGAAGCTAAAGAGCCGAGAAGATCGGAATTGCTGCGCATGGCGTCGGTGATGGAGAAAGTGCCCGCCGGGCCGGCCGCTACCTTTCATGAAGCCATCCAAAGCGTGCATTTCTTCTTAAGTAATCTGTTTGGGTTATATCCTCTTGGGCGCCCCGATCGTTATTTGTATCCTTTTTATGAGCAAGACATTAAAAACGGTACTTTATCCAAGCAAGAGGCTCAAGACATGATTGATAATCTTTGTCTTGGAGTATCTACCCGTGTATTTTCTCGTTCGGCTTGTGGTTTTATTGTCGGTGGTCAGGATGTGGACGGCAATCTGATCGAGAACGATCTGACTTATATGTTCCTTACGGCATTGGATCATATTCATCAACCGGACCCCAACGGTGCGCTGGCTGTCAACGAAAAAACAAGTGATGATATTTTACAATATGCGACCGAGATTTTATCGCACGGCACCACGCATCCGGCATTTTATAACGACGAGCAGATAGTCAAATCCTTGCGCGACTATGGTGTGTCGGCAGAAGATTCGGTTAATTATATTCACACGACTTGTGCGGAAATTAGTGTTGTAGGCCGTAGCCGTGCGCATTCTACCTGTTTTTCTATTGATTTACCTCGCATTTTGGTGGATACGGTTAAAGATAATGCAGACTGTGCTGATTATTCCAAATTAGAAAAACTGTATATTGATGCGATTCAAAAAGATGTCAAAGAAAAGCCGTTTGCTTACTTTTCACGTATGCTTGAAGCCAGTCGGAACAGCAATGACCCGATGCGTGTCTGTTGTTTAGTGGAGGATTGTATTGGGCGCGGGAAAAGTATTGTGGAAGGCGGTGAGCGATACACCTTCCTGCAGCCTGTTTTCCTCGGTTTTTCCAATGCGGTAGATTCTCTTGTCGCCATACGGGATCTGGTATATGGGCAAAAGAGAATAACGCTTGCAGAATTCTGTCGGATCATTGAAAATAATTTTGATAATGAAGAAGTATTGCGTCAAGAGATCATTCATCATTTTCCGCATTACGGAAACGATAATGCTTCGGCGGATCAGGTGGCGGAAATGTTAGCGGCCGGTATCAAGCGTGTTTTTCATGAGCCGCTTTTAGGCGGGGATACCATGATCCCCGGTTCCTTTTCCTATATCGGTCATGCCGTAAGGGGCTCAAAAATGGGAGCAACATTTGATGGAAGAAAAGCGCATTATTCGTATTCGGATGGATGTTCGCCTGTTCAGGGACGAGATACCAATGGGCCTACGGCTATGATATTGTCGCTAAGTTCGTGGGATCAAAAGGAATTTCTTGGCGGTATGGTTGTTAATATCAAGTTTGGCAAAAACAATTTATGCGGACAAAATCAGCAAAAATTTGTTCAGCTGCTTCGTACATTTATGCAACGCGGCGGGCTGGAAATGCAGGTTAATGTTGTGGATCGACAAACGCTGATAGATGCGCGTGAAAACCCTGAACAACATGGCGATCTTATTGTTCGGATCGGCGGGTACAGCGATTATTTTGTCCGTCTGACTCCTGCTTTGCAAGAAGAAATAATTGACCGTACGGAGTATTGATATGATTTTTAATATTCAGCGTTACTGTCTGGATGATGGAGACGGTATACGTACCTGTGTTTTCTTTAAAGGATGTCCGTTGCGCTGTAAGTGGTGTCACAATATAGAATCATTATCCTTTGAAGCACAGGAAGAATATGATCCTTCCTTGTGCATTAAGTGCGGGAATTGTAAAAAAGGCTGTCCAACAGGAGCCAGACAGATAATTGGTAAAGAAATGACAGCTGAAGAAATCATGCAAATTGTACGTCGGGATCGGCCGTTTTACGGCAACAACGGGGGAGTAACGGTCACCGGCGGTGAGCCAATGGCGCAATTTGATCTTGTATATGAGTTGGCAGGTATGGCGAAGGCGGAAGGAATCTCGTTTATGATGGAAACCTGTGGCTACGCCAATACGGAACATTATAAAAAAATTGCGCCTTTATGTGATTGTTTTCTTTTTGATTGCAAGGCTTCGACCCGAAGGCATAAAGAATTGACCGGCGTGGAGGACGCATTGATTTTGCATAATTTAGATGTTCTGTATCGTCTTGGTGCAAATATCCTGTTGCGATGTCCGATTGTGCCGGAAGGAAATTTAGATGATGATTTCATTGAAAAAATTATTACTCTTAAAGAAAAATATCCAAATATACGCGTGGAGTTGATGCCGTATCATCGTGCCGGTATAGCAAAGGCGGAACGGCTTGGCATGGCTGTGCAGAAGGAATATCCAATTCCAAACCGAGAGTTGCTTGAACAGCTCCGGGATAAAATAGGAAATGCAGTGATTGCGAATTAAAGGATAAAAACCCCGTATTGGTGTTTTACCAATGCGGGGTTTCTCTTTATGTAAGTGAAGCTGCGATATGGCACGCGATGATTGCGATACTTAGAATAACGCCGATTATGCCAAGGCTGAATCCGGTGATGGCAACAGGTTTTATGTCTTTCTCTTTTCTTTGTAAAGAACAAATAATAATGGCTGCTATGCTTGCCGAAACACCAACAACGGCGCCTACATAAGGTAGAATGCTTGTTATGGCGATCCCAATCAGGGATACGGCCAGCCCAATGATGGCCGGGGTTATATTATTCTGTTTCTGATTCGAGTAAAAAGCGGGGGCAGGGGAGGGGGTGACACTCTTTCCGCAGTATTGGCAAAAATGACTTGTATGTTCTATTTGCTTGCCGCAATATATACAAAACATATATGTACTCCTTTTTTGAAAATAGTATAACATATTGTATCTGAAAAGGCAATGCTTTTTATTGATTGCTCTTGTTTACATAAAAAAGTAGACATAATTCCAACAAAAAATTATTTTTTACGAAAATCACTTGAAATCTTTATAAATTTGTATTATAGTAGAAAGCACCCACCTCAATTAGGAGACATAATTATGAATCTAACAATTGGTTTTATCGGTGCCGGTAATATGGCAGGCGCTATTATTAACGGAATATTGAAAAATAATAATACATGTCAGCTGTATGCTTTTGATATTGATCGTAGTAAATGTGAACGTTTTGGTGAGCGTGTTACATATTGTGACTCGTTGTTGACGATAACCGAGTTATGTGACTGTCTGTTTTTGGCTATTAAGCCGCAGGTTATCGGGAGTGTTTTAAGTCAATTGTCGGAATATAGCATGGATTGGAATAAAAAAATGTTTGTATCGATGGTTGCAGGAATTTCCACGGATTATATTGGTAATTACTTTTTGGGATCTACACCGGCGATTGTGCGAATCATGCCCAATACGCCTATGATGTTAGGCTATGGTGCTACCAGTGTTTGTGCCAACGTCAATACGTCTCAGGAGCAAGTTAAGGCAGTTAAAGATATACTGAGCGGTGCCGGTATCGTCTGTGATATGCCGGAAGAGCTTATGAATGCGAGTATTAGTATCAATGGCAGCAGTCCGGCATACATTTTCCTATTTGCAAAAGCAGTATTGGAATACGCCAGGACGGAAGGAATCAAGGAAAATGATGCGTTATTGTTGTTTGCTCATACTTTAATAGGCAGTGCGCATATGCTTATAGAATCCGGTATGGATCCGCAGGCGTTAATGGATATGGTGACCTCGCCCGGCGGAACAACACAAGAGGCCATACGGGTATTTAAGGAAAATCAATTTGGTGATATTGTCTGCGATGCCATGGCGGCCTGTACAAAACGGGCGAATGAATTAAGCAAGTAGCATAATCTTGTCCATCTTTGAATAATATAGGTTATCTAAGATGTAAAGGTGGACAATTTGTGAGATACAAAATTAGGAAAAACTTCAAATTCAAATTTCATTTGACGTCGACACAAAAAATATATATATTGCTGATTACAGCCTTATATTTTGGCGTTGCATTAGGAAGTTTGATGGTTGGCTCGGAACAAATAGAGAAAATATTGATTGGTTATGCGCAAAGTATACATATTTCAGCGTCACCATCAACGATTCTGCTTAATGATCTGATTATATATTTTCTATTTTTTTGTGGAATGTTTTTACTTGGGATGTCGGTTTATGGGTACATCTTTATACCGATTCTTCCATTTGTAAAAGGATTTTCCTATGGGTTTACCGCAGCATTCTATTTTAAGATATTCGGCGCTAAGGGAATCTTGATTTGTGCAATGAGTATATTACCGCAGATGTTAATTAGCGGTCTTTGTCTTATATTGGGCGCGCAGCTTGCTTTTCTTAAGTCATTGTCTTTTAAAAGACGTGAATACGCCAGATCACTTCAAAAAGGTGATCTTCGTCAATACTGTCTATGGTTTTTGGCGTTATTCTTTGTATCTTATCTGACAGTACTTATGGATATGTTTTTAACCGGAAATGTAATTAAATTATTTTGTTAGGACGTATTTATGGACAAAATTTTAAAAGGATTTCTTACCTACATAAAAGAAGAAAAACATGCTACAGACAACACCTTTGCATCCTATCGCCGAGATATGGATATGTATTTTGCATTTTTGGTAGCGCAAGGGCAACCAGATCCTCTTGTTGTAAAAAAAGAAATCCTTGATCGTTATTTAGAACAATTAAAGGAATCCGGAAAATCAGCAAATACAATTGCGCGTAATCTATCATCAATACGCAGTTTCTATCAGTATTTAATGGTTCAAGGGAGGATTTCTGATAATCCGGCTAAGCATATAAGGTATCACGTGACAAATCGCAAGCTTCCCGACATTCTTACGGCTGATGAGGTAAATCTTTTACTGGATCAGCCGAAATGCACCTCTCCGAAGGGGTTTCGTGATAAGGCAATGTTGGAGTTACTGTACGCTACCGGTATGAAAGTTACTGAATTGGTGGATTTGAATATTCAGGATGTCAACATACAATTAAGTATTATTCATTGCACCGGAAGTAATGGTGGACGCTTTGTTCCTATGTACAAAACGGCTGCAAAGGCTTTGGAAGAATATATTGAAAAAATTCGTCCGCTTTTATTGGATAGTGACGATAATCCGGCGCTTTTTGTTAACACAAACGGAGCGCGATTGACCCGTCAAGGATTCTGGAAAATTATTAAAGCGTATGCCGATAGCGCTGGAATTAATAAAGATATTACTCCTCAAACCATACGTCATTCTTTTGCATCGCATTTATTGGAAAACGGGGCAGATATCCGTGCCATTCAGGAAATGCTTGGGCATACCGATATTTCATCCACTCAATTTTATGCGAAAATCATTAAAAATCGATATAAGGATGTCTACAATAAATTTCATCCGCGCGCATAAAAAAATCCGCACCATAGTAATG
>JAZNYQ010000049.1:0-3225 GCA_045594545.1 Eubacteriales bacterium
TTGCATATAGCCGAAGCGGGAGGCGGGGATGGTGCGGGTCACCGTAGTTATGGGGATGCCGTCCTGCTGCATATGCGCCTTGGCGCATACGGGATAGGCTTGGGATTCCAGCGAAGAGAGCATAGTCAGCGAATCCTGTAAGGCGGCCGCCCGTTCGGGCTGGCTCTTGTAATTGGCATACAGCCACGCATACAGATCGGGATGCAGGTTGCCCATTACGCCGCAGAAACCGTCGGCGCCTGCCTGCAACGATTCGAGCAGGGTCATGGTGTTGGCGTTATAGAGCCCCAGCGGAGTTGTGCCGGCGGGCGTGTTTTTAGCGATCAGATCCAGACGGTGAGCGATCAAGTTTGCGTCACAGCAAGTATCTTTAAGGAAAGCAAAACGTCCCGATTGTGCCACATAGGTGAGCGTGTCATCGCTGAGCAGGCGCTTATACGGATAGGGGCACTCATACAGACCGAAGGTGACATCGGGGAAGCGCTCTACCAACTTCTTGGCGTTGGCGATCCACACCTCGTCGCTCTCATCCTCTTTGGCCAGACGGTTGGTGACCAGCACGAAAGCGCGCACGCCGGTGGCCCATACGGCTTCAATCTCGCGGCATTGATCTTCGAAATCGTCCGAAATATGCCCCGAAGCAATGACTTCCAGACGGTCGCCTGCCAGTTCCACGCAGGCCTTGGCTAAGGCGACGCGCTCCTCCAGTGACAGGAAGAACATTTCGCTGGATTGGCAGACGGCAAAAACGCCGTCGCAACCGTTGTCGGCGTACCAATCGATCATAGTCGAAAGAGCCGCGAAATCAATTTTGTTTTCCTCGGTAAAAGGGGTGATCATGGTGGGCCAAATGCCCTTTTTAATGCGATTCATTGTAGTTTCCTCATTTAATATATTTTGCAAAATTTTCAATTCGGTGACAAGTGATCATATTACTGTCATGGAAGGAAGAAGCGCCGCCCCACGAGGTGCGGGATAGAACGATCAAGTCATCTCCGACCAGTGCCATATCGGGGTACTGGAATGCTGTCTTTCGAAAATCGTGATCCCGTCCGTCAACCACGCGCTCCACGATCTTCCAGTCGATCAGATCCGTCGATATGGCGACGGAGAGGAGGTTGCGTGCCCCCGGCGCTTTGGGCAGGTGGGGTTCGTTGCCGATGGCCACATAGGTATTTTTCATTTTCAAAATGACAAACTTGGAGGAAGCTCCCAAGGGGAAATCGATGGCTCGTTCAAAGACCAGCGACCGGTCACGGTCAACCATTCGCAAAGCCACCGCCGTGCCCCATGCCGGATCGGCGGCAAACTGCTGGATGCGAAGGATGTTCCGGATGCTGCCGTCGGGGGCTACTACGGCGTTGCCCTCGAGCAATCCCTGTACGGGGCCTTGCGGCATGCCGTCCCAAGTTTTGTCAAAGGGAAGGGGAGTTGTCATGTGCCAGTTTTTCGGATCGAGCAGATCGGCATCGGCGGCACAGGAGGCGATGCAGTTGGCATGGCCGCCGTGCTTCCATGCGCCATAGTCGATGGCTGTGTATAGCATGCCGTCATGTTCCATGATGGGCATCGGCGCTTTGTGCCAGCCGATCTCCCTCGCGTTAGCGCCCGAGAACAGGCGTACGGGCGGGGCCCATGTTTTGCCCTCATCATCGGAAACGCCGATCAGCAGGTCGCCGTATTCGCAACTCATGCCTAACATATACAGGCGGTTGCGATGCACGAACAGTTTACCCCAGAAGCAGGGGCGCAACTCGGTCAGATATTGCCAGCTGACACCCTTGTCGGTCGATTCAAAAATCAGGGTCAGGTTCTGTGCCGCGCCATGGTCAAAGACATCCATGCTCGCCAGTAACTTACCTGACGGCAAAACACAAATGCCGGGGGAACATAAAAACCGTCCCGAACTGATGTAGGTCCGATCATCCGGATGCAGATAGTTGACAACCGTTCCTTTCGGCGCAAAGGTATGCACCAATCGAGGTGCCGTCATGGTACCGTCGGCCCGAGAAACCGCTACCTCATAATCCATCTCGGTTTTCAAACCGCTGACAGTAAATGCGGACGACGAGATCCACTCGCCCATACCGCGTTGCCGATAACAGAGGGTATGCGCACCCGTATCGGTATCGCGGAAATTTACCGTGAACCCATCCGCCTGCGGCAGAATCTGCGTAATAAACAGTTCTCGCTTGATCGCAGGATCGGTGCAAAGGGTATAGGGCGTATCGTTCCAATGGGTAATGCCTATCATGGTTGCTCTCCTATTCATTATTAATGAACGACAATCAATAATCCTGTATACATCATACACCATTTCAAAAAGTATGTCAATGCGGTATTTGGTTGACAAAAGCAAAATTTGGGGTTAAAATAAGTGTGTTTATTATTGATGAATGGAGTTATTATGCAACAGGAATATCCGGTAAAATCTCTGGCCAAGGCGATGCGGGTAATGGAATGTTTTACCTTGCAGGAGCCGGAATTGGGCGTGAGCGAGATTTCCAGAAAATTAAATATGTTAAAGACTACCGTCTACAACATTTTGTCCACATTTGAGATGATGGGGTACGTCCGACAGAATCCCCGTACTGAGAAATACTATCTGGATACCCGTATTTTGCGTATGGCTTATGTGGTGAATAATCACATGGGGTTGCGGGATATGTTTCTGCCGTATCTGGAGAGAATTGCCGATGAGTGCGGTGAGGTTTGTTATTTCGGGATTCCGCAGGATGGGGAAGTGCTGTATATTGAGAGCGTATATCCGTCCGGACAGGCAAGGTTGCGGAACCTGCTGGGGGAGCGCGCGCCCATGCACTGTACCGGCATTGGCAAAGCGATGCTGGCCTATATGAATATGCCCAATCAGGAATTATCTTATCATACGCCGCAGACGATTTGTGATCGCAAAGTTTTGCAAGAGGAAATGGAGCGGATACGAGAGCGCGGGTATGCGATCGATAATATGGAGCATGAGATGGGCATTAAATGCGTGGCTGTTCCTGTTTTCGGGGCAGATGGGCAAGTCATGGCGGCGGTCAGTGTATCGGGGCCGTCGATGCGATTTGATGAGCCGACGATTGTACGGCATGCCAAAGTCTTACAACAGGTATTATCTCCCTTTCAGTATTGCTTATAAAAAAGACGGGTCAATATTCATTTGTCATAGTTGAAAACCACTATCTTTTGTGATAGTGGTTTTTTTTAAGTTCTATTGAAATA
>JAZNYQ010000050.1:0-64356 GCA_045594545.1 Eubacteriales bacterium
AAGGTGGCTTGGGCGGTGACCGCCTTGAATTTGATGCGGTCGATGCGGATCTTTTCCCGCTCCGCCAGCAGATCCAGCGCCACCTGATCATTGCGACTGCGGGCGGTGTGCAGTTTCTTGCCCACGTCCCCAAGCCGTGCCGTCAGCACCTCTTCGACGAACATATGAATATCCTCGCAGGACATATCGATCGCCAGCGCCCCGCTCTCGATGTCAGACAGGATCTGCTCCAAGCCGCCGATGAGCGTGTCGGCATCTTCCTTGCTGATGATGCCGGTAGCGCCCAGCATCATGGCGTGCGCCATACTGCCGGTGATGTCCTCTTTATACATACGGGAGTCAAACCCGATCGAGGAATTGAAATCGTCTGCTAATTGTTCGGTTGTGCCGTCGGTTCGTCCGGCCCACAACTTTGCCATATCCTTACTCCAAAAAACTTATTTGCCGTCTACCATAGCCTGCACCTTGATAGGCAGACCGAACAGATTGATAAAGCCCTCGGCATCCTGCTGGTTGTAATCGCTCTCACCAAAGGTGGCGATCTCTTCGCTGTACAGACTGTACGGACTCCATACGCCGGCATTGATCATGTTGCCCTTGTACAGTTTCAGGCGCACCTTACCGGTAACCTTCTCCTGCGTCTTGTCTACAAAGGCCGACAGCGCCTCACGCAAGGGCGTGAACCATTGACCGTTGTATACCAGTTCAGCAAAGGTAACCGACAGTCTTTGCTTTTCATGCATGGTCATCTTATCCAGACAGATCTGCTCAAGTACGCTATGCGCCTTATACAGGATGGTGCCGCCCGGCGTTTCATACACGCCGCGACACTTCATGCCGACCAGACGGTTTTCTACGATATCCAGAATACCGATGCCGTTGGCACCGCCGATCTCGTTGAGTTTGAGAATAATGTTCTTGGCGCTCATCTTTTCGTCATTGAGCGCTACGGGCACACCCTGCTCAAAGTCGAGAGTGATATAGGTCGGCTTGTCGGGCGCCTGCAGAGGCGAGATGCCCATCTCCAGGAAGCCTTCCTTTTCATACTGCGGCTCGTTGCCGGTATCTTCCAGATCCAAGCCCTCATGCGAGAGGTGCCACAGATTCTTATCCTTGGAATAGTTGGTTTCCCGATTGATCTTGAGGGGAATGTCATGCGCCTCGGCGTATTCGATCTCTTCCTCACGGGACTTGATATCCCACTCACGCCACGGCGCGATAATGGGCATATTGGGCGCAAAAGCCTTAATGGTCAGTTCAAAACGCACCTGATCGTTGCCCTTACCGGTACAACCGTGGGCAATCGCATCGGCACCCTCTTTGATGGCGATGTCCACCAACGCCTTGGCAATGCAAGGACGGGCATGGCTGGTGCCCAGCAAATATTCTTCATACACCGCACCCGCCTTCATGGTGGGGATGATGTAATTGTCTACATAATCGTCGGTAAGATCCAGCACATACAGTTTGGATGCGCCCGTCTTGATCGCCTTTTCTTCCAAACCTTCCAATTCATCGGCCTGTCCCACATTACCCGATACGGCAATGACTTCGCAGTTATTGTAATTCTCTTTCAGCCAGGGAATGATGATCGAGGTATCCAGACCGCCCGAATAGGCCAATACAACTTTTTTGATTTGTGATTTATCCATTTTTTGCTCCTTTTTATGCATAAGTATGCATAGGTTTTTCTTCAATATGCAGTATAATACACCCATTTATAGGGTTTGTCAAGCATATTTCTGTATATTTTTACAGAAATTACGGAAATTGTTCCCGCAGCCAGACATACAGTTTTTCCGCCGTTGTCCGGCTCATGCCTTTGACCTGCGCCAACTCCTCGACCGAGGCGGTTTTGATGGCCGAAAGGGTCTTAAAATGTTTCAAAATGGCATTGGCCCGCGCCTTGCCGATGCCCTCAACAGAGGTGAACATACTCTCCAATGAGCGCCGACGGGCGGCGGCCGCATGGTAGGTGATGGCGAACCGATGCGCCTCTTCCTGCATCCGCCCGCACAGCGGGAAGATCTGCGGATGTTTATACAGCATAACCTCGCGCCCATCCTCAAATACCAACGACTTGGTACGGTGACGGTTATCCTTTTTCAATCCGAAGATCGGCAGATACAGTCCCAACTCATTGAGAGCTTGCCGCACCGCCCGCACTTGCGGCAGGGCGCCGTCGGCAAAGATGACGCTGGGCAGAGGCGCAAACGACTCATCCCCATCCAGATACCGCTGATAACGGCGGGACACCGCCTCTTTCATGCACCCGCAATCGTCATTGGCATCGGTGGCAATGCGGAATTTCTTATAACGATTTTTGAGAAATCCGCGGCGGCCGTATACCGCCATGCCGCACACCACGTCCGTACCCGACTGGTGCGAAATGTCGTAAATTTCAATGCTGTCCAGTTCGGCAATGCCCAACAGTTGCGACAACTCGAACATGGCTCGTTCATGCTCCTGCGTCTTTCCCTCACGGATGATGAGTTCTTCCTTGGCATTGCGCAGGGCCATAGCCACCAGTTGCTTATCCTCGGTACGATAAGGCTCAATGACCTGTACTCGCTTACCCGCCAACGCCGACAGGTATTCAGCCAGCATCTCCCGCTCATCGGGCAACACGCCGCACACCACCCGCCGCGGGATACGGGACGGGGCATCGCCGTAGTACAGTTTCAGATATTCATTTATATAGGAAGATTCGCTGTCGATCTCCTCTTTTTTTACCGTGTGGCAGTGCTTGCTTACCAGCATTCCGCCATCGACACGCAACACATAGATGGCACACAGTTGCTCGCCCGTCAACACCGTCAGATAATCGCCCGACAAGGTCTTGTCGCTGGCCACCGTCTGCTTTTCCAGAATGGAACGGATGGCTTTGAGCCGATCGCGCAGCATCGCCGCCCGCTCAAACTCCAGCATCTCGGATGCCTGCTCCATCTGCGCTTGGGTGCTTTCCAGAATCTCGTGAATGTCACCTTTCAAAAACTCTTTGGCTCCCGCCACTGCCGCCAGATAAGCATCGCGCGTAACCGCACCGCTGCACGGCCCCATACACCGCCCGATACGATAATTCAGGCACGGTTTGCGCCCTTTTCGGGGCTGCGGATTGTTGCAGGTAGGCAGACGGAAGGCGCGGTTGGCCGCCTCAATGATGGACTTGGCCGAACGGGAACCGTAGAACGGGCCGAAATACTCGCCCTCCTCGCCCAGCTTACGCGCCAGTTTCAGTTGCGGATAGTCATCCGTCGTCAGCCGAATAAAGGGGTAGCCCTTATCGTCTTTGAGTAAGATGTTATATTTCGGCTTATTTTTCTTGATGAGATTGTTTTCCAGAAGCAGGGCTTCCAACTGGCTTTTGGCCACGATCACATCAAAATCCCGAATATGCGAGACCAGTGCCGCCGTTTTCGGCGTATGTTTTTCGGGCGCACTGAAATAACTGTAGACACGCCGCCGCAACACGATGGCCTTGCCTACATAGATTACCTTGCCCTCTTCATTTTTCATTAAGTAGACACCGGGCTCTTCCGGCAATCCCAGCGCCTTTTCGCCTAATTCCTTATACGTCATTTCTTAAAAAATATGCCCCAAACTCTTGGGGCATATCCTCAATCACCTAACTTGTTTTCTACCAAATCAATCAACTCTGCCAAGGCGTTTTCCTCGTCCACACCGTCGGCAATGATCGTAAACTCGATATTTTGCACAACCCCCATGGATAACACACCGAGCAGCGACTTGGCATTGACATGCCGCTCATCCTTTTCAATCCAGATGGAAGATTTAAATTCATTGGCCTTTTGTACAAACGCTGTTGCCGGACGGGCATGCAACCCGATCTGATTTGTAGCGGTTACCTTTCCGGATACCATATATCTACCTCCCTCTTTATTTACTTGGTATTATTATCATACCACAGAATGATTAAAAAAGATACCGTCAATTTTAACAAATTTCCATTATTTTTCATTTGCACTTTTGTCTATTTTTACTAAACGCATAACCTCTCACAAAACGCAAACACTAAAAATCAGAAAGTGAGGTAGTTATGAAACGGAAAAAATTTCTTATGATCATTGTCAGCGCCCTTTCCTTTGCCGCGCTGTTTATCAATACCGTCGGCCCGACGCCCATTGCCACCGTAAACCAGAAACACCGCCCCCAAACTCTGCTCATCGGCGGACAAACCTTTGGCGTTAAGTTTTATACGCAGGGCGTTATGGTGGTCGATATGAGCGCCTTTGAAACCGAAACGGGTATGTGCAACCCCGCCAAAAGCGCAGGCCTGCGCGTGGGCGATATCATTCTCTCCATCAACAGCCAGATCGTGTCCACCAATAACGACATCGCCGAACTGGTAGAGGCATCCAACGGCAACGCACTGACCATCGAATATTCCCGCTCAGGCAAAGTAAACGTGCTGGCCGTCTCACCCCTGTACAGCACCGTACAAAAGGCATACAAACTGGGATTGTGGGTGCGGGACAGCACCGCGGGCGTGGGTACCGTCACCTATATTGATCCGCACAACCGCCGCTTCGGTGCACTGGGTCACGGCATTTCCGATGTCGATACCGGCCAACTCATGCCTCTGTCCGACGGCGATGTCCTGCAAGCCTATATCGGCGCCGTTGTTCCCGGTCAGAAAGGAAAACCCGGTCAGTTAAAGGGCGCCTTTGTCGAAGATGCCCGCTACGGCTCCTTGGATATCAACAGCAACCAAGGCGTTTTCGGCACCATTACCGGCAACGCCTTATTAAATAATGAAGAATTTCCCGTCGCAACCGCCGATCAGGTGCACACAGGCGAGGCCACCATCCGTTCCACCGTCGACGGTTTTACGACAAAAGATTATACCATTGATATCGAAAAGGTCGACCTCAAAGGCAACGACACCAAAAACTATGTCATCCGCATCACCGACAAGGAACTGCTCGCCATCACCGGCGGCATCGTACAGGGCATGTCCGGCTCGCCCATCTTACAGGACGGACGCATCATCGGCGCTCTCACCCACGTCCTCATCGGCGACCCCACCACGGGATATGGCATCTTCATCGGCAACATGCTCGACGCCGACGACCTCTCTTAATTTTCTTCCATCTTTATCCTCTAATAAACTATCAAGGAAAAAACAGCAAGTCAAAACTGACTTGCTGTTTTTCTGTATTCTGACGGTGTTATGCCCGTCATCTCCTTAAACGCCCGGTTAAAGCTGTTCAATGCGGAAAAACCGCAAAGCATTGCCGCCTGGGAAATATTACTTCCCTGCTCGCTCAGCAGCATTTTCGCATGCTCCACACGGTAAAGAGACAGTAACTTGGAAAAATGCATCCCTGTCAGCGTGTGTAGCGAATGGGACAGATATTTTTCGTTGTATCCAAATTCCTTAGCAATACTCCTTAAGGAGATATCCTCACAAAAATGGGCAGAAATGTACGAGATGACTTTTTGATATAAGACACTGTCCAACTTCCCCGCCGTTTCAAATTCCCCCTGTTCCACGACCTTAGCACAAATTAGATTGAGATAGCCGCCGATCAGTAAGGGGCTTTCTTGCTTAATGGCAGGAAAGCAGTCAAGGATCTGTGTTAGTTCGCCGGCCGCAACCGACTGAGGCTTCAGTCTTCTTTTCCCGGCAATTCGAAAATACAGGGGGATATAGTCGTTGGAAAATACGGCGCAAACCACCTGTGCCCGGGTAGCTGGATACTGATGGATATAATTCGGCGGCAACCAAATCAAATGTTTTTCCTGCAGCGTAATGTGTTTGCCGTTGATCACCACATTGCAAATCCCTTTTTTACAGTACAGCAGTTCACTGTACTCGTGCAGGTGGCTTTCCATCACCCATCCGTCGTGATAATTGCAGCGGAAATCGTAGCTGCCCTTAAAATTTTCCAGCTGATACTTCATTTGTGTCACCTAACCTTTTGGCTATATTATGTCGCAAGCTGGCTCGTATGTCAATAAAAATATGATATAATATAAAATATCTTCTATAATAAGGAGCAATATTTATGCGTTGGAGCAAAGAAAGAATTTGGAACTGGTACAACGCCCGCCCTTGGATGCGTGGCTGCAATTACATGAGCGCCGACTGCGCTAACCGCATTGATCAGTGGCAGGAGTTGGGGTTTGAAGAGCGATTCCAAACCACAGAGCAGGAACTGAAGCTGATGCAGGAAACAGGCTTCAATACCGTCCGCCTGATCCCGGAATTCATTGTGTGGAAAGAATCGCATGACGGCTTCATGGAACGCTTTGAGCGCTACATCGCCCTGTGCCATAAGTATGGCATGTCTTGCATGATCGTGCTTGCCAACGATTGCATGCCGCCCAAAACAGAACGTTGGAAGATGCCCTATATCGGTCAGCAGCAATTTGATTGGGGCTACCATGGCGGCAAAATGCATTCTCAGCACGGTGTGCATACAGACCCCGCGCCCCATTTTTACTTGGATGATCCCGTAACCAGAGAGGAGTATTTTGCATTTGTCCGGGAATTGGTCAGTGTCTATCGCAGCGACGAACGAATTTGCATTTGGGATGTATATAACGAACCGGGCAACAGCAGGCGACAGGCCCTTACCGTTCCCAACATCAAGCGCATATTCGAGATCGTCCGCAGCATTGATCCCATCCAACCTTTGACTGCAGGTGTATTCCGCATAAAAGGTGACGAGAGCATCCCTCTTTGTGAAGCAGAGCAATATGCGCTGGATCATTCTGATATCATTTCTTACCATTTTTACCGCGATTACAACGAGCATATCAAAATCATTAAGCGGCTAAAAAAGGAAGGTCGCCCCATTGTCAACACCGAATGGTTGGGTCGTTGCCTTGGCAATGATGTGTTTTCCTTGTTCCCTCTGTTCTACCTGGAGAAGATCGGCTGCTACAACTGGGGGTTTGTAGCCGGCAAATATCAGACCTACGAGCCTTGGGAAGGGACCTGGAGCGATTATTACAACGGGAACAACACTAATGTGGATTTCACCAAATGGTTCCACGATCTCTATCGCCCGAATCACCGCCCCTATGATCCCAAAGAGATTGCGCTCATAAAGGAATTTTGCGCCTTGGCGGATACAGAGTATGACACATCAAAAAACGAAAAATTTGATTAAACTCGAGAGCAGCAATTGGAGCGCTGTAATTGATCTAACACATGGAGCAAACTGCATAAGCCTGCGAAACAAGAAATACAATGCAAAGTTGCTTAGAGAGCCACCAATAAGCCATGAACTCGACAATCCATACCTTTACGGCATGCCGATATTGTTCCCTGTAAACCGAATTGAAAACGGAAGTTTTGAATTTGAAGGCAGAAATTACGTTTTTCCCATAAATGAGCCATCAACAAACTGTCATTTGCACGGTAAATTACATAGAACGGCATTTGTGCTGACAGACAAAACCGATAATAAAATAAGCTGCCGTTACTCCGCAACAAAAAACAAACCGTATCTTTCCTTTCCTCACGAATTTGAGGTCGTTATGGAATACGAATTAACAGGCAACGGTTTTTATCACACGGTAACGGTAAAAAATCTCTCAAAAGAAAATATGCCTCTATTTCTGGGATTTCACACCACATTCAACACCTTATTTGCAAAGGAAAGTCGTTCTGAAGATATCCGTGTGTTTGCGGAAATTTCCGAGGAATATGAGCGCAATATGGAAGTCAACTATCTGCCAACAGGAGTAAAGCCGCCTTTTGATGCCGTTTCAATGGCGTTATCCGAGGGTATGTTTAAGCCTTTTGAGAAAAAAACAAGCAAGCATTACCGCGGAAAAGGGATCATGTCGATTACAGACATTGGCAAAAAATTACGAATGATATATGAAAACGATGAAAAATACGGATTTCGGCTTATCTACAATGGCGGCAGTGACGGATACATTTGCCTTGAACCACAGACCTGCCTTGCCAACTGTCAAAATTCTCCCTTTTCAAGAGAAGAAACAGGTTTTGACTTTTTGCAACCAAGAGAGAGTAAAACCTACCGATCAAAAATATTTTTGGAGGAATTATGAGCATGAAAATCACTTGGCTCGGCCAAGCAGGATTG
Organism: Eubacteriales bacterium; assembly: GCA_045594545.1. Taxonomy (GTDB): domain Bacteria; phylum Bacillota; class Clostridia; order Oscillospirales; family UMGS1783; genus CAKSHC01. The sequence goes on from JAZNYQ010000050.1 coordinate 8,085, forward strand.
TTGTTTGAATCCAACGATATCAGAATCATGATCGACCCCTATCTTTCAAACAGCGTTGAAGCCATACAGCCTCATTTTTGGCGAAGAGTCCCTGTTGACGAAAGTTTTTTTGAAATAACCCCAGATGTGATCATACTAACACACGATCATCTCGATCACACCGACCCCGATACCTTGAAGCACTTTCTTGGAGAAAATACAAAGGTTTGTGTATTGGCATCGGAAAATGCATGGGATAAGGTGAGAAAAGAATTCGGAGGGATCAAAAACAACTACGTACAATTTAATCGCGGAACTGAGTGGACAGAAAAAGGAGTTCAATTTAGGGCGATATATGCGGAGCATTCCGACAGCCACGCCATTGGTGTAGTAATCGTCAATTCGGATGGAACGACCTATTATGTGACCGGCGATACTTTATATAATAAACGGATATTTGACGACCTTCCCGATCATATCGACTATATATTTTTACCTGTAAACGGCGTTGGTAATAATATGAACATGGCAGACGCCAAACGTTTTTGCGAGCAGCTCGGCGCCACAGCAATCCCTTTGCATTGCGGGCTTTTTGATGAATTGGATTTTAATGATTTTAAATATGAAAACAAAATCATTCCCGATTTTTTTAAGGAGATTAATTTGAAATGAAAATTACAAAACTGGAACTTATTAAAATTAAACCTCGCTGGATGTTTTTGAAAATGCATACCGATACCGATCTTTTCGGCTTAGGCGAGCCGGTATTGGAAGGTCATTGCACAGCGGTAGAGGCAGTTATCAACGAATTTGAAGAATATCTCATCGGAAAAGACCCCCTAATGATCGAGCATCATCTTCAGGCGCTCTATCGGGGCGGATTCTACCGCGGTGGACCGCTAATGCTCTCTGCTATTAGCGGCATTGAACAGGCTATGTGGGATCTCAAAGGAAAATATTATAACTGCCCTGTTTATGAAATGTTGGGAGGCAAATGCAGAGATAAGATCAGAATGTATACCCACATAAAGCGCACGGCCGTGCAGGGAGAATTTTCTGTTGATGAAATGCTCGATATTGCAGATCAACGCATTGCAGAAGGATATACCGCGCTGAAATACTCCATCATTCCCCCCATCCGTCAGGTGGACACCCCGACCAACACCAAAGCCCACGTGGAACGTTTTGCCCGTATTCGTGAGCATATTGGATGGGATATTGATCTGGCAATTGACTTTCACGGTCGAGTAAGCCCCGCTATGGCCATTCGCCTTGCCGAAGAACTGAAACCCTATATGCCGTTCTTTATCGAAGAACCTTGCTTACCGGAAAATGTAGACTGCATGGTCAATATCGCTCGTTCCACCACCATCCCCATTGCAGCGGGAGAACGCCTTTTCAGTAAATGGCAATATCGAGAGTTAATTGAAAAACAGGCTGTAAGTATCATTCAGCCCGATATCTGCCATTGCGGTGGTATTTTTGAAGGACGAAAGATCGCCACAATGATGGAACTCTATTACGGATCTATTGCACCCCATAATCCCTTAGGACCCGTTTCCTTAGCTTCCTGCCTGCAAGTAGATGCCTGCTCCCCCAACTTCCTTGTGCAGGAACATCCCGGAAATCCCGACAAGGGCGATCTTGGGGTTGGTTACCTAAAAGAGCCGTTTGTAATTAAAGACGGCTATATTGAAATTCCACAAAAGCCGGGACTTGGTATTGAACTGGACGAAAAAGCGATTACAGAAAAAATCTATGATGGCAAATGGACCACACCTCGTCAGTATTTTGAGGACGGCAGCATCGCAGATTGGTAATATGGAGGAATCAAAAATGAAAAAATCGGTTTTTGTAACAGGTGCCCACGACGGTACGGGGTTTGCCATCGCTTGCCGCTTTGCCAAAGAAGGGTACGATGTTTTTGTGGGCAGTCGAGAGCAATCCAAAGCAGATACTGCTGCAAAAAAAATACAGGAAAAATACGGCACATTTTCAAAAGGCTATGCCTATCAGACCGCATCGCTCGCAGAAGATGAGGTGAAGGCCATCTTTGCCGATATTAAAAATAACGGCTATTTGTTGGATACGCTTGTATTAAACGCAGCGAATCTTGGTATCGGTCAAGTAAGCTTGGATGTTGACATTCAAGACTTTATGAGTGTCTATACCACCAATATTGGTTGGAATTTCTTAATGGCAAGAGAAGCAGCCAAACAGATGATGGAAAAGAGATCAGGCGCTATTGTTTTTATTGGTTCAAACTCCTCCCTGCGAGTAACAGAAAACCGATGCGCCTACTGCTCCTCTAAAAGCGCTATCAATGCAATGTCCAAATCGTTTGCTGTAGACTGGGGAAAATACGGCATACGCTCAAACTGTGTTTTACCCGGTATGATCAAAACAGAACGCTGGGAAAATAATGAGAACAACTGCAAATACTGCTTGCCTAACTACACACCAATTGAAGATATTGCTTCCTTTGAAGATGTTGCCAATGCTGCATGGTATTTAGGAAGCAATGAATCTCTCAATACAACAGGAGCAGAAATTATTGTTGACGGTGGTATGCTTGCTCAACTTACACCCAATATCAATAGAGAACTTTGGAAAAAATGAGGTGCTCCATGCAAAATATAATTAAAAATTTTAAAAACAAACTTCACTCCGACGGCGTAATCGGTTTTTTTTCAAAAACATGCGATCCCGCGGTGATTGAAGTAATGGGCTATGCCGGGGCAGATTTTGCCATTATTGATTTAGAACATGGTCCCAATACCGTACAGAATACACAAAATCTGATCCGTGCTGCCCAAGTTTCCGGTTTGATGCCAATTGTTCGGATAAAAGAAAGTTGTGCCTCTGTTTTAGGAGAAGTGTTGGATATTGGCGCAGGCGGCGTTCAAGTGCCTCAAATCGGATCAAGAGAAGAAGCAAAATCTGTTATCCAACGCGCCAAATTTTCCCCCATGGGTGAGCGAGGCGTTTGCCGTTTTGTGAGAGCCGCCAACTACTCAGCTACAGACCGTTTTGAATATTTTAAAAATGCCAATGAAACGGTTATCATTCTTCAGATCGAAGGCCAAGCGGGAATAGACAATATCGACGATATCATTTCCCTTAAAGGAATTGATGCCATTTTTATCGGGCCTTATGATCTTTCCCAATCCCTTGGCGTACCGGGACAGATTGACCATCCCCTTGTGGTAGAAAAAATGCTTGAAATCGTCCAAAAATGCAAGGCATTTAACATAACCGTAGGAACCTTTGTAGACACTATTGAAAATGCAAAAAAATGGAGGGATCTAGGAGTAAAATACCTGGCTTACTCTGTAGATATGGGTATTTTTCACGATGCTGTTAAAGAAATCATCGAAAAACTTTATTGATACCCGTCAATCCACCAACCATATTATTGCTCTGTCGAACATAATCGATGGTTACAAACTATCCGTAACCATAACATCTATTTTCAGTAAAAAAGAAGGACAAAGAACAGTTCTGCATCCTAATTTGTTGGCCCTATACCTGACACACTCGTGTCCGGCTAGCCCATCCTGCAGAACGGGCGCATCATCGGTAATATGCTCGACGCCGACGACCTGTCTTAATTCCCTGCCGCATCCAACGACCGGATGCGGCATTTTTCTATCCTTTTCCCACCATCCCGACATTTCCCCACCTTTCTCTGCCTTTTGCGACAAAAAGATTTTTCCATATTTTCCATTTTTTTCTAATTTTGTACTTGAAAAATTTTCCAGTATGATGTATAATCCTTTCATAAAATTACAAATTTTGGAGGAAACATCATGGAAAACACGATAAAAGTCATAATGGCCGATGCCGGTCAGGAGTTCTGCGACCGAACGGCCCAGTTGTTGCGTGACAAAGGATTTGACGTCTGCGCAACCGAAACCGACGGCAGTCGGCTATTGCAGAGCATTGAGAAGCATCAGCCGCAGGTTGTCATTCTGGATCTGGCCCTACCCTCATTGGATGGCTTTCAGGTCATCCGCCAAACCGAGAAATTACATTTGCAAAATCCGCCCGCTTTTATTGTGCTAACCTCCTTTACCAGCAACGATGTGATGCGGGATGCCGCTCAAAGCGGTGTCTCCTATTTTATTCTCAAGCCCTTTGATGTACAGGCCATGTGTGAGCGGATCATTCAGTGCGCCGCGCCCTGTGCCGAGGCCGACAAGACGGGACACATCGACCCGGCCAAACTGGAAGTCCGCATCACCGAGGTAATCTTAGATGTCGGCATCCCCGCCCATATCAAAGGCTACCGCTATCTGCGCTCGGCCATCATGATGGCGGTCAATGACATTTCCATGATGTCGGGCGTCACCAAGATTTTATACCCTACCATCGCCGAGCAATATGCCACCACACCATCCCGCGTCGAGCGTGCCATCCGCCACGCCATTGAGGTGGCGTGGGATCGCGGCAATATCGACACCCTCCACAGCCTGTTCGGCTACAGCATTAACACCGCCAAGGGTAAACCCACCAACTCCGAATTCATCGCCATGATCGCCGACAAACTCCGCCTTTCCATGAAATCCGCATAAAAAAGAGGTCTGCCGATGCAGACCTCTTTTTAATAGCGGGATGGCGATTTCCCCGTTCGTTTCTTGAAAAAGGTGGAAAAATAGTGCAAGGAAGAAAATCCGCAGAGAGCCGCCACCTCACCGATCTTATGCGTTTTCAGGTTCAGTAATTGCTTGGCACGTTCCAGCCGCGCCTGCAACAGATCATCCATGGGACTGACGCCAAACCATTGTTTATACCGTGCACAAAAATGGCTGACCGAATAGCCGGAGCACCTCGCCATATCCTCCAGCGTCCATGGATGCTGACAGTTTTTATACAGTTCCATGCGAACCGAATGAACCGGACCGTATCCGTCATGCTCTTGCTTCTCATATTCCATACGGGAACGATCCAACAATGTCAGCAACCCATAAATCTGATGCGAGATGAGAGCATCGCTGAAGGAATCCCGCCGAGCCGCTTCACTATGAATCTGCGCCAGATACTCCGCAAACCGGTCGGTTCCGTCATCAGGTATCGGCGTATCATACGGCAACTGCCGCAAAAATTCCGCCTCGGCCTCGTCGGCCTTAAAAAAAATCCAATCATTGATAAATCCAACACCCTTTACCGCCGACCCGTGCAATGCATCGGTATGGGGTGCATGCAGTACCATATCCCCCGCTTTCCCGTAGCGGGTCTGCCCACCAACCTGTATAAAAAAATCATTGCGAAAGCGCATCAGCAGATAATGATCCGAACATCCCCGCCAGACATAGCCTTTGCGATGCCCTGTCCGAATCATACTAAAATGATAGTAAAACATGAGAAATACCCTCATTATCATAAGATATTATAAATTTTATATAAAGATAATAACATAATACAAAGACAAAAACAAGCCTCCTTAATATAATAAACTTAAAACTATATGGAGGTGTCTTTCATGAAACACGACAATAAATTCGGCATGTTCATCCATTGGGGCATCTACGCGCTGACCGGTTTACAGGATCAGGCATTGCAACGCTTTCAAATGGATCATACAGAGTACGATGATCTGATGCATCAATTCAATCCCGTCAAATACGATCCGGAGCAATGGGTGTTGCTGGCCAAAGAAGCCGGCATGAAATACATCTGCTTCACCACTAAGCACCACGATGGCTTTTGCATGTGGGACACTAAGTACACCGATTTTAAGATCACCAATACCCCTTACGGTAAGGATGTTCTGAAAATGCTGGCCGAAGCCTGCCAAAAGCATGGCATGCTGTTGTCTTTGTACTATTCCAACCCCGACTGGAACCATCCCTATGGATTTAATCCCTACACCCCCTTCGCCAAGGTTTGGCGCCTCAGTTGCTCCCATCCCGATCAACAGGATACGGTTATCTATCGCCAATACATCAAAAATCAGATTACTGAACTGTTAACTCAATACGGCCCCGTCTATACCTTGTTCTGGGATATTCCGCCGGGAATTGAAGATCCCTCTCTCAATGAATTGGCGCGCAAGTTGCAGCCGAATATCCTCATTAATGATCGCGGCTGGAGTCAGGGCGATTTCGGAACACCCGAGCGTGAATACGATACCATTACCAACTCTTACTTTGAGTCCATGACTGAAGCTTGCAACTCGGTCGACCAGCAAAGTTGGGGCTTCCGTACACAACCCGACTTCTATTCCCTTCGTCACCTGAACTGTGCCATCGACCGTTTCATGAGCATGGGCGCCAACTATCTGCTCAACGTCGGCCCTTCCCCCGAAGGCGAGATTACCGAAGAATACGCCGATCGCATTCGTCGCATCGGAAACTGGTATAACCGTATGGAAGGCTGCTTGGAACAAGCACAGCCCGACCCCCTCAACTATCAGCCCCGTGACTGCAAATGCGTTGCCACCATAAAAAACGGCAAAACCTACCTGCATTTCCATGACGGAATTCCATCAACTGCCGTCTCTCTGGAAAACTACCCCAACACACCCAAATCGGTACGGTTGATGAATACCAACACGCAGCTACCCTTCTCTCTGGACCTGCTCCCCGAATTCCGTGGCGGCATGGGTATTTGCGATCGAAAATTCCTGCATATCATGGATATTCCCGTGGATGATCTGGCAAACGAACCGATTGTATTGGAAATTACTTGGTAAACGAATAACGACCTGTCCGCCGACAGGTCGTTATTTTTCTACATCAAATATGTTTTCAATTAAAATCTCTTGCCCGTTATCCAGCCCCAGACAACGCCGATGCTCGTCAATCCGCAAAAGCGTGGCTCGCACCCGCAGATAGGCGCCGCCCTCTTTTTTTTCATCGGGCTGAAAATAGGTGATGCACACCGCCTGCCCCACCGACTCCCGCATCCGCTCATCGAGCACCGCCTTGCGGTTCTCGTCCAGTTCAATGCGCGGCTGGGTCACCCGTGCCGCCTCCTGCACCATCGCCTCATAGCCGTTGATGGCGGCAAAGGGCGAAAAACGCGCCGCCCGATCTTCCATCGAGGCTTGTGGATGGTTTTGGGATACCGGGCGTTCCCGCCCGATAATATCTTCGTAGGGAAATCCACTCATGCCTTGTGCCCTCCGATCGTATGATTGCGCTCGGTCGCCGTCGCTCCCTCTTTGAGGTTGGTGCCCTTGAGAATGGCATTGGGCCCGAACCTGCTCTTAATGCCGATCACCGCCTTTTGCATCCGACGCTCCCGCTCCAAGGTCTTCTCGGCCTGCGCCGACTCAAAGAGAGTCATCTGCTGCACCTGCTTGTCTACCTCTTGCTCCGACAGCAAATGATTGGCCGTCACATACAGACGGCGAATGAGCAGTTTTTTGTTGATGATGCGGTCAAACAGCGCCAAGGTCTTATCGGTGATCTGTTTGGTGGACGAGGTGTATCCGTCCAGATTGGCCGTTCCGTGAGCGTGACGGGGCACCTTGCGCCCGTATCGGTCAATATCCACCTGTCCCTTAAAGGATGCCGTTACGTTTTCAATATCGTAGCCAATATGCAACACGATCTGATCGGTCATCAGCCCTTGATCCACCAGCCCTAGCACCAGATTATCCACCATCTCCCGCACAATGATACGGGTCTCGGCCGCCGTGTAGGGGCGTTGCAACACCTGCCCCGAACTGACACTCGTCGATTCGGGACGGTAGGCTTTAATATCGGCAATGCCGACCGACTCCCAACCCCACGCCTGATCGATAATGTACTGCGCGTTCTTGCCAAACTCTTTATAGAGCCGCTCCTCATCGGTCAGCGAACAGCGGGCAATATCCCCCATGGTATATAACCCCATCACCTTCAGCCGCTCGGAAATGCCGGCGCCGATCATCCAGAAATCGGTCAGGTTCGGGTGGGTCCACAACTGCCGACGGTAGGACATTTCATCCAGTTCGGCGATCCGCACCCCGTATTCGTCGCTGGGAATATGCTTGGCCGTAATATCCAAAGCCACCTTGCACAAGTACATATTCGGGCCAATACCCGCCGTGGCGGTAATGCCCGTCTGCTGCAAAACATCCTGAATGATCTTGCGGGCAAATTCCCGTGCCGTCATCCCGCTGCGGCGCAGATAGGCGGTGGCATCAATAAACACCTCGTCAATGCTGTAGGCATACAGATCTTCAGGCGATACATGCTGGAAATAAATCTTAACAATATCGGTACTGTACTGCCGATAGAGCGCCATACGGGGCGGAGCGGCAATGTAATCCACCGCCAAGGACGAATTCTTTTTCAATTCGGTATCGTCAAAGGAGGAACCCGTAAATTCCCCGCCCAACGCCTGCCTGCGCGCCTGATTGGCTTTCCTTACCTGTTCCACCGCTTCAAACAAGCGGGCACGTCCCGAAATGCCGTAACTTTTTAGAGTGGGGCTGACCGCCAGACATATGGTCTTCTCGGTCTTGGCCGCATCGGCCACCAGTAAATTGGTCGTCAGCGGATCCAGCCCCCGCTCAACACACTCCACACTGGCGTAAAACGATTTGAGATCTATGGCAATATAGGTCTTGTCCATCGTCTTACCCCCTCACGTTTACGCCGTGCGGCGTCGTAGTATTAAAACCGCTCCGCACAGCAACATCGGCAACCCGATCATCCATGCGGCACGCCCTAAAAATGTCATAATAAAATTCGAGAAAAACTGCGCCGGAAACATATTGATCATAATACTGGTATTCGGATCCATCAGCCACAGATCGTTGGTAAAGAGCAGTTTATGAAAACTCGTCCAGAAGGAAGAAAAATCCAACGCCGCCCATAACCCTAATATACCAAAGACGATGACCAAGCATACACCCGCCGTCAATACGATCTTACAGATCCGACGGATCCGCTGTTGGTGGCAGACAAAGAAAAAGGATATCAGCGCCGCACCTGCCACGCCGAAAGCGATATACCGAAAGGTCGAAAATCCCTTAATTAAGCGATTGACGTCCTGCATATGTACCGTTTCCTGCTCGTTGAAGACTTCCCGCTCGACCCCGTTGACGGTAGCCACAACCACCATATCCTCGCTCTTGCCCTCCATGTGAAGCAGCAGTTTATCGGTGGTACGCATCAGGTCTTCCTGCGTCATGCCAATTACTTCGGCCTGTCCGTATTTCTCATACTGCTCGGCAAAAAAGCGACGGTCGAACATCAGGCCTTCCAATATACTGTAGAGCACCCCTACGATCAACAGCATCGCCGCCAACACATATACGGCATACCAACGTCGTTTCATATGTTACCCCAATAGATAAAAGAATAATCCCATAAGGAAAAAGATTCCGCCTACGGCAAAGACCGATACGGGGCATTTCACCGTACGCAGTACGATATCCCCCGGTCGGTCTGGATCATATCCGATCGCTACGGTATCTCCCGGCGCCACATCAAAATCGGCATGGGCGGCATTGACCTTCGCCTTTACCGTTCTCTCACCGTTTTGATATTCTACGATCAGTACCGTATCTCTCTCGCCCGAGCCGAGCATAATGCGCTCAAGCACCGTGGCCTGCGCCGTGATGCCTTTTTGGCTCTTGCGTTTCATCCGCCACCACAAAAGCAGACCGCCCAATTCCAGTACCAACACCAAGACAAAGAAAATAATACTCAATTCCTTCATGCAGGGTTTTCCTCAAGATAAGCGACCGCCGCTGTGGCCGCTACCGCGCCATCGGCACAAGCCGTCACAATCTGTTTGATGGGACCGCGGCGCACATCACCGGCGGCAAACACGCCGGCTACGTTAGTTTTGCAATCTTCTCCTGCATCAATATAGCCGTTATCCAGCGCTACCGCATCGGCCACCGCCGCCGTAGCGGGCAAGGTTCCAACCGCCACAAACACGCCCGATACCGCAAGGGTGCGCTCGGTTTTATCCGCCACCGAGGCGACCGCCAACCCCTCCACCTGCATCGTTCCCTCTATCCGCACGGGAGTATGCGAAAGCACCAGTTCAATGTTCGATTTGGCGCGCACCTGTTTTTCCAGCGCCGCCACACCGCGGAAGGCATCTCTGCGGTGCACCAGATATACCTTTTCGCACAGGTTGGCCAAATACAGGGCATCTTCCAGCGCCGTATTGCCCCCGCCGACAACCGCTACCGTCTTTCCCTTGAAAAAGCCGCCGTCACAGGTAGCGCAATAGGACACACCGCTGCCCATCAATTCGGCTTCACCGGGAATATCCAACTGCCGCTTCTTGGCGCCGCTGGCAATGATGACGGCACGCCCCTGATAGGTGCGATCGCCCGCAAAGACGGTCTTAACATTACCGGAAAAATCCACGCCCGTAATCTCATCATAGGCCATTTCCGCGCCACATTCTGCGGCCTGCTCGGCCATCTTGGCCGTCAGATCCGGACCGGTAATGTTAACAAAACCGGGGTAGTTGGCCACTTCATAGGTGGTCGCCGCCTGCCCACCGGGGAAGAGCGACTCGATCATAAGGGTACTCAGCCCCGCGCGACCGGCATAAATGCCGGCAGTAAGGCCGGCCGGACCGGCGCCGATAATTAACAGATCGTATATCATAATAGCCTCCGCAACTCTTTTTTATTAGTATACCACACTTTTCCGAAAAAGGAAATAAAAAATCCTCAGAACCAAAGTTCTGAGGATAGGATTCTTATTTTCCGGTGATATTCACGTAGACCTTTTCGTCGCTCTCGCCGTAGCCCAACTGGTCGCGGGCGATGCCGGCGGCATATTCCTGAATATCGCCGCTGTTGATGACATCCTTCAACTCGGCATTCTCGTCGGTCTGCTGCTGGATCATCTGCTCATATTTTTCAATTTCTTCTCGAGCCTGACTTTGCTTAATATGATTGGAAAGGATCCCGACAACAAAAACGACAGCAGCTAACAAAACCACGATCATTGCGATACTTTGCCAAGCCAATTTCTTAACTTTCACGCCGATTCATCCTTTCTTTTTGCACATAAGCATACTTCGACTCTTCTATTATAGTATGTTTTTTGCGAAAATGGAAGAGTTTTTTCACATTTTTTGCCTCTTTTTTTTGCTTTTCTTGCCGTTTTTGAGCCAGTTTTTGCTTAAATTTTGCGAAAATTTTGCGCAGCGGCGCCGATAATACCGCAAAAAATCGCCGGATCTTATCGGACACCCTGCGCCACAGCCGGTAACTAATACGCCCGAAAGTCATGTACCATAATGCGGCACCGGCCACCGCACTGACAAAAATATAGAGGCGGATGACGCCCGAATGAAAGGTGAAGATGAACATGCCGGTCAGCCACGCCGTAATAAAAAAGAAGATCAGATCCTCAACAAAAACGGCGACCGCCGACGGACGGAAGATCAGGCGCAGCACCCGAAAAACATCGTACAAGATGCCTACGCCCACCCCGAACAAGGCGGCATATCCGACAACGGCAAGTTCCTCGGTTAAGACCAGTTCCATCGGTTACCGAAACACCTTGGAGAAAAAGCCGCCGCTCTTTTTACCTAAATCATCCGTATAGGACAAGGAATAGATGTTGCCTTCCAGCGCCAGCTCGCCCGTTTCGATGGAAAATTTATTGATGTGCAGTTGCTCTCCCCGAATGGTCAAGACCCCCATGCCGGTAAAGATACTCACGGCATTCTCATCGAAACTGTCGACATCTTCCACTCCCGATGCGGTAAGGGCGGTTCGTCCTTCCAGAATAATGTTATGTAATTTTGCGGATCGGTTTTGCTCGTCATTCATCGTTTCCGCCTCCTTTCAATTTATAATATTCTTCAGAAAGGGGCTTTATGTCAGGAACTTTTTGTGATATACTGTCATAAAGATTACTTTTACGGAGCCTTATATGAGTATAACGGTAGGCGAATGCGCCGAAAATCGCGCAGGCGAAGCCCTGACCTTACTGCGGCGCTCTTTCCAAAAACAGGAAGCCCCCCTGCAGTCCCGCGCGGGTCGGGGCGCCATGTTGCGCCATCTGTCGCAGGACAAGGCGTGGCACAAGAAAATTGAACAGGGACAGGTACGCCTGTTCGGCATTTTTGACGATGAACGGCTGATCGGCTGTTGTTTGATGGAGCGGGCGCACATCCTGCATTTCTGCTTAGAGAACCGCTATCGGCGCGGCGATGCCGCCCCTCTGCTTTTCGACTATCTGCGCACCGTTTCTCCCGATCTGACGGCGGATGCCGCTCTTTATGACCGTGAACTCTTCCATGCTTGCGGTTTCGAGGGAGACACCGTTTGCGACAGGGACGGGCGCAAGACGGTGCTCATGCAATCAATCGGTCACGAGATCACCCATGAGATCTGGGATCTGCGGGATGAGCTGGGCGAGCCGACGGGACGGTACGCCAGCCGCGACCAGTACCGCTCCCTGCGGTCGGGCGACTATATGTTGGCGGTACACGTCTTCCTCTACACCCCTAACGGAAAATTCTTAGTGCAGAAGCGATCCTTGGAGAAGGATGTACTCCCCGGGATCTGGGACATCACGGGCGGAGCGGCCAAAGCGGGCGAGGACGGACGGCAAGCCGCACTGCGGGAAACGGAAGAAGAGATCGGCATTACCCTGTCCCCCGAACAACTGCATCTGGCGGCGCGACTTAAGCGCAAGCGCAGTTTCGTGGAACTCTGGTTTGCCCAAACGGACGTGCGGTTACAAGAATGTATTCTGCAGGTCGGCGAGGTCGATGAGGTCAAACTCATCAGCAAAAAAGAGATGGTCCATCTGATTACCCACGCCAAGCACAGAGATGCCGTTTACAAGGCAACGGCGATTCATGCCATCAATAAGATAAAATAAGGAGCCCCGCGGGGCTCCTTATTTTTGCATATCGGATTTTAAGGCATTGAGGAACTTATGCATATCCAGCAATTCTTTTCGGGAATTGACACCCAGTTTCCCGTAAAGATTACGGTTGTGATATTTGAGAGTGTTTTCGGTAATGCCGAGCATATTCAATACTTCTTTGGTAGTGGCACGCGCCATGTAAGCATCGTAGACGGTGCGTTCGGTTGGTGTTAGCCGCTCCAGCCCCTGCAAATACAATTCCACCTGTTCGGGCGACAGGACAGGCGGTTCCCCTACGTATTCCGCCGCAGAATCGACATACCCGCGAACGGGATCGACCCGTTTTACCAACTCTCGAAGACGTTGATTTTCGTTCATAACCAGATGGACGCCGAGCAAGAACAGTTCACTGATAATATAGGAAACCGAAAGCAATTCATAATCAATCCGAGCCATCTGCTCTACAAACCATACCCCGATATTGACCAGCACAGCAGCAGCCAAAATGATAGCATGGAGGGTAGAATCGATGGTCTTTTTCACCTGTGCACGGATAATGACGGCAACCATGGCCGTAAAATAGCCGAGCAAATAAACGAGATATATCGGATGCAAGGGCCCGTAAACCTTATTTAATACAGATACTCCATCGACAACGGAAAAGGATACCTCTTTATAATAGATATCCAGAATACCCGGACTGGCGGCGATAAGAAACATAAGAAGGGCCAACCCGATTAACAACCAGGGCAGAGATTTCTTATAGAGGGTATTGGTGACTTTAAGCAAAATTACAAGCATAGCCATAGGCAAAAATACCGAGCCGAGATAGGCGATACGGTTGGCCATAAGTGCCGTTTCCAGACTTGTAGAAACCGAAAGCCATGCATATCCGATATTGACGATCAATACCGAAGAAAAGAGCAAAAGGAACCACGGTTTTCTCTTCTTTACCAAAAAGCAGCCGCCGATCAAAAGGAGCAGGGCGAGAGCGGCAGTGACCATGTAGATCACCGACAGCGTTGCCGTTTTCTGGCCGTAGCCCTGACAGGAAGAAAGAGGAAGCAGGCAAAGTAAGGCCGCAACGGACACAAGATATTTCTTCACGCACTCTCCTCCTTTTTTAAAAAATACCGAAACCCACACTTTTCGGGTGGGGACAACGGGATGTTTCTTCGGTATAATGAGTATACCACAGAATACCGAGTGGGTCAAGAAAAGCAAAAGGAGATAATGAAACATGAAAAAAATTCTATCTTTGGCTCTGGTTTCGATTATGCTGTTGTGCTTAATTCCAAGCGCCGCTGTTTTGGCGGCATCCGTTACTATCGTTGATGCGGTGAATATCGAGCTTCCCGTAGCCGGAGAGAAGCCTGATTTCTCGGCGGAACTCCCCAACTGGTCAAACGCGCACAAAATCACCGGTGTCGAGTGGATTGAATATGATGAAGGCTGGGAATGGGAAAAGGATATGTCCGCGAATGACACCTTCAAGGAAGGATATTGGTATGTTGTATATGTGCACTTTGAAACAACATCCGGAAACATTTTTTCCGAAACAATTAATCCTTACATAAATCAAGAAACGGCTCAAATATCGGGTCCCGCTGTTCAAGCAAACCGGACTAAAGTTTCTATTTATAAAGCGTATCAGGCCACTAAGGCACCAACTGCCATAAGCCATATTGACCTTAATGTTGTAAAACCCGTTGTAGGCAAAACGCCTACCTTTGCAAAGGTTGATACAACGCAGTATTTTAGTGAAAAGTACGGCACAGTTTCAAACTGCTCAAACGGTGTTACCTGGACAAATCAGAGTAATAACATAAACATCACGGTAAGTAATCCTTTCAAAGAAGGCTCTAAATACACGGTAACTTATTACCTCTCTGCTAAGGATGGCTATACATTCACCACCTCTACGCAGTGCACCATTAACGGTGCTGCTGCCACCATTGAGCTAACGGATCATTATCACGCTAAGGTATCTCTTAAGAACATAATCCCAGATGATGGCAAAAAGGAAATTGCAAGTATTAACCTTTCGGTTACGGCACCTAAAGATGGTGAAAAACCATCCTATACCAAAATTGACAGTACCGGCTATGTAAGCGACAACGGATCAAACGGCACTTCTACTAAAATCTACAAAAACGGCATAGCCTGGTTTAAATCGACGACCTCCTACATCAGCCCCGGCACGACCGAGACCTTTACGGGCAATACGAACTATACTCTAAAGATTTTCCTGTCGCCCAAGGACGGATATAAATTCGGCGGAGCACTCACGGCGAAGATCAACGGCAGGACGGCGACGGTTGAGCATTTTGATGACGGCAGTGTATCTGTTTCGGTAACACTGACGGCACTTTCCAAAGATCACGCGCATACCGATTCAGGATGGTTGACCTCGGCGAACGCGCACTGGAAAACCTGTACCGATGCATCCTGCGGCATGATTACAGTTGCTAAGGCATCTCACGCCGATGCCAATCAGGACAGAATTTGCGATATTTGCGGGTACAAAGCCACGGCGGAGGCCGAGCCAATGCCTGAGACCTCGACAGCAATCGAAGACGAGGTGTTGGATGATGAGGATTCGGAAGCCATCGGTACACGGCCGGAGGATCACGACGGACAGCCCAAGGACGAAGGATCCAACTATTGGATCTGGATTATTCTCGGCTCAGCGATACTGCTGGGCGGTGGCGCGGCGGTTGTTGTGATTCTTCTGGTAAAAAGCAGAAAAAGCACTGCGAAAGAAGAACCTAACGAATAATAGACGGGTGGCGCGGAAATAATCCGCGCCACCTCTTTCTATTACACGGTGCCGGTGACGGTGACGACGGTGACGCCGGGGGTTATGATGACGGTGCCGGTAGCGGCATCCTGCACATAGGTGGCGGCATCCACGGTGATGACACCGGGCTGGGTAGCAAACTCACCCGTAGCCTCGTTATAGGTGTAGCCTGTATTTTCGGCGATAGGCGCGCCGTTTACCGTGACGGTCAGGTCGCTCAAAACGGGATCAAAGGTGTCGGTGATGATCACATTATCAGTGGCCGCGGCGGGGGTATTGCCCTGATTCTGAACGATAAAGGTGTAGGTGATCTGTCCGTTTTCGGCCACGACCGTGGGCGATACCGATTTGCTGATGGACAGCAGCGGGGCGCCGTTGGGGGTGACCGTTTCGGTTGCGGTAACCGCCGTGATCCCGCCGCCCGACAAGACGGCCTCGTTCACGATACTGTCCTGCTCACCTAAGGGGGCAAAGCCGTTGACATCGGCCTCATACACCAAGGTGACATTGCCGCCGGCGGGCACGGTGATGCCCGAAACTGTCAAGGGCGGACCTGCCGTTACGGCGGGGGCAGGCTGGGGTGTGCCGTTTATAAAATAGCGCACCGAGCCATCCACATAGGTCAGCGGGGTGAGTGTTTCGGTGCCGAAGATATAGGCGCCGAGGTTATCGGTCAGCACCAGACCGTTATAGGGTGTTGTCCCGCTATTGACCACGCTGATGACATAGGTGACGTTGCCGCCGGCGCGATAGTTGGCCGACACAGCCGTCTTGGTCATAGACAGAACTTCCAGAATTTCGCCGCTTGTAATATTCGAATTGACGACGTTGCCGTTGTAGGACAAGGTCGCCTGATTAAAAAATGTTGCCATATTCATACCTCCATTCGCTATATTATATGAGAAAATAAAAAAATCGTGAGTCAATACTTGACAAGGGGTCGATGTTTTGCTATACTATTTAGGCGCAAATGACTCACTAGCTCAGGTGGTAGAGCATTTGACTTTTAATCAAAGGGTCCGGGGTTCGAGTCCCCGGTGAGTCACCAAAAATCGGCGAGCGTTTGTAACGCTTGCCGATTTTTACTTATTAACGGAGGAAAAGATGAAGGAACGCTTTCTTGCCCTAAAAAAACAGATACTCAATCGCGAATACGGATTTCTCAATCCCGAACAGCGCCGTGCCGTTTTTGCGCCCGACGGCCCCCTCTTAATTTTGGCCGGGGCGGGTTCGGGCAAGACGACGGTGATCGTATCCCGTATCGAATATCTCATCCGCTACGGCAACACCTATCATGCCGATCATGTTCCGTCCGATCTGACGATGGAAGATCTGACGGCCATGGCACGGTATGCGGCGGCGCCCGACCCGACCTTGACGGCACGGGTGACCGAACTGATCCGCTTTGCCCCCATTGCGCCTTGGAAAATTCTGGCCATTACCTTTACCAACAAGGCGGCGGCTGAACTCAAGACCCGTTTGGAGCAAAAACTCGGCAGTGCGGGGCTGGATATCTGGGCGGCGACCTTTCACAGCGCGTGTGTACGGATTTTGCGACAGGAGATCGAGAAATTAGGGTATGACCGTTCCTTTACTATTTATGACACCACCGATTCGCGGCGGGTGATCAAGGACTGCATTTCCCGACACGGTTTGGACGAAAAGTTATATGCGCCAAAAAATGTGCTATCCATCATCAGCAACGCCAAGAATTCATGCGTAACACCCGATGAGATGCGCAAGCAATACGAAATGGTGCCGCGCATGAAGCAGATCGCCGGCCTTTACGAATCCTATTGTTTGGCGCTTAAAAAAGCCAATGCTTTGGATTTTGATGATATTATCCTATTGACGGTGCGGATCTTGCAGGACTTCCCCGAAACGCGACAGATGTGGATGAATCGGTTTGACCACGTACTGGTGGACGAGTATCAGGACACCAACCCGTTACAGTACAAACTCGTTTCCTTGCTTCGCAAGAAGGACGGCAATCTGTGCGTAGTGGGCGATGATGATCAGAGCATCTATCGATTCCGCGGAGCGACCATTGAGAACATTTTGATGTTTGAGGAGCGGTTCGATAACGCTACCGTGATTAAATTGGAGCGCAATTACCGCTCGACCCAGACCATTCTGGATGCGGCCAACCACGTGATTACCAACAACGTGGGGCGCAAAAGCAAGTCTTTATGGACCGAGAACGGCAAGGGGCAGACCATTTCGGTATGCTGTGCCTACGATGAAGGACACGAGGCCGACACCATTGCGGCGGCCATTGAGAGATTACACAATGGGCAAGGCGTACCTTACAACGAGTGCGCCGTTCTGTACCGCACCAATGCGCAGAGCCGTGCCGTTGAAGGGGCGATGCGCTCCCATCGGATTCCGGCGCGCGTGATCGGCGGGCAGAGCTTTTTTGACCGCAAAGAGGTCAAGGATATCATGTCCTATCTATGCCTGATCGTAAACCCGACCGATGATCTGCGGTTGCGGCGCATCATCAATGAACCAAAGCGTGCCATTGGTGACACAACAGTAGCGGCGATAGCGGCGGTGGCCGAATCGGAAAACCTTTCGATGCTGGATGTATGCCGTCGGGCCGATGAATTCCCCACCCTGTCCCGTGCGAGGGAAAAGTTGAAGGCCTTTGCGGCAATGATGGATGATCTGATCGCCTACAATAAGTGCAATCCGCTGAACACCCTGATCGATGAGGTATTGGAGCGGACAGGGTATGCCGAGGCGCTCAAGAGCGACGAGAGTTATGACGATCGCATAGAAAACATTGCCGAACTCAACTCAGCCATTGTGCGATACATGCAAGGCGAGGAATACCCGACCTTGTTTGGATTTTTAGAGCGCACTTCCCTGCTTAGTGATGCTGACGATTACGAGCAGGCGGATGAGAGCGTGGCCTTGATGACGATGCACACGGCCAAGGGATTGGAATTTAATCATGTCTTTTTGCCCGGTATGGAAGAAGGGCTATTCCCCTCCTCGATGTCCTTAAACGAAGAGGGCGGGATCGAGGAAGAGCGGCGGTTATGTTATGTAGGCATTACTCGCGCCAAGAAGACCCTGACCCTGCTTTATACGCGGATGCGTATGCTATACGGCACGACGATGTATCCGCAGATGTCGCGCTTTATTGATGAGATTCCGCAGGAGTTATACGTCAAGAGCGGAGCGCCTGAGGGTGAACGGCAGGCCGAGCAGCGGGCACGGAACCTAAGCCCGCAGAATACGCCCGCCTTTACGCTTCGGCAGGCCGCCAATGCCAGACCGACGGCCAAGCCCAGCGCACCTATGGTGCAGTATGTGGTTGGAGAGCAGGTGAAGCACCGTGTATTCGGTGTGGGTACCATTCTTTCGGTTAAGCCGATGGCCAACGATTGCATGCTGGAAATTCAGTTTGGGACTCAGACAAAAAAAATCATGGCAAATTACGCAAACTTGCAAAAAATATAAAAAAAAGACTTGCACAATTGAGAATAATGCCTTATAATAGTAAGGTATTATCCGCCGGTGTGATGGAATTGGTAGACGTGACGGACTCAAAATCCGTTGGTGGTGACATCGTGTGGGTTCGACTCCCACCACCGGCACCAGAAAGGCACTTGCGAAAGCAAGTGCCTTTCTTACATTAAAAACATGGGAGAGCACGATCATGATTTTTGACAGTTTAAAAAATATTGATTCCTATAAGGGACTTTCCATTTACCCTGCTCTGCAGTTTTTTGCTTCGCAGGATTTTTCGTCCGTAGCGGCGGGACGGTATGCGTTGGACGGCGAAGATTATTACGTTGTTAACGAGTATACGACCTCGGCCAAGACCCGCAGTGAGGCGCACAAGGACTACATTGATATTCAGATCCTGCTTGAGGGTGAGGAATGCATCGGGGTAGCGCCGCTGACCGAGGACATGGTTGTCGCTGATGCCAAAGAAGACAGTGATTGCTGGTTTTATGACTGCGACGTGGATCGCGTAGCCATGAAACCCGGTTATTTTATGGTATTGTATCCGCAGGATGTGCATCTGCCCGGTGATATGCGGAAGGAACCCGCAGCCTGCCGGAAGATCGTAGGCAAGATCAAGGTACGGTAAGATGAACAAGATCTACATTCCCGACGGTTATGCCCCTGTGTTGGATGTCTATGACACCCAGCGGGCAATCTCCTATATCAAGGAGACCTTTCAGGAGGAATTTTCGGCGGCGCTTAACTTAAAGCGCGTATCGGCGCCCTTATTTGTTACCGAGGAGTCGGGCTTAAACGACAACCTCAACGGTTACGAGCGGCCGGTATCCTTTGACGTGCCTGCGGTAGGTGCCGAGGCGCAGGTGGTTCATTCTTTGGCTAAATGGAAACGGTTGGCACTCAAGCGGTATCATTTTGATATTGGTAACGGGTTATACACGGACATGAACGCCATTCGGCGCGATGAGGATCTGGATAACATTCATTCCATTTACGTGGATCAATGGGACTGGGAGAAGGTTATCACTAAGGATAACCGCAACCTAGACTATCTGAAACTGATCGTGCGGGCCATTGTGCGCGCCATTTGCGACACCAACGATCGGCTGCACGTGCGGTTTCCGCAGTTGCGGGTAGAGTTGGAACGTGAGGTTACCTTTATCACCACGCAGGAATTAGAGGATCGGTATCCCGACCTTGGCGGATCGGAGCGAGAGAGCGCCATTGCCAAGGAGCATCGGACGGTATGCATCATGCAGATCGGCGGAGCTTTGCGTTCGGGCAAGCCGCACGACGGGCGTGCGCCCGACTACGATGATTGGTCGCTCAACTGTGATATACTTTTCTGGAACGATGTGCTGGGGCGGGCATTGGAGATCTCCTCGATGGGGATCCGTGTGGATGCCGAGGCGCTGGATCGGCAGTTGACGATTGCCGGTTGTGATGATCGGCGGTCCCTCCCCTTCCATAAGATGTTATTAAATAATGAGTTGCCGTTGACCATTGGCGGCGGCATCGGGCAGTCCCGACTGAGCATGCTGATGATGGGTTGCGCTCACATTGGTGAGGTGCAGTCGAGTATTTGGGACAAAGACACGATACAGGCTTGTGAGAAAGCCGGAATCCGATTGTTATAAGAAAAATCCACCCATGCGGGTGGATTTTTTTAGAAGTTATTTTGATAGGGGCCGGAGAGTTTTTGCAGGAGCATGCGATAGATATCGGCGGCGTTATCTCTAAAGTTTTCACCGGTGGAAAAGGCAAATTCCTGCGAGGGCAAGGCGATCTCCAGTTTAAACAACAGATCATCCCCGTCGGTAAGGGAACATTCGGCGATGTACTGGCCGTCCCGCTCAAAGGTGCGGACATGGGTACCGCTGCGGCGATCGACCTTACTTAGCAGTTCCATAGCGCCTTGGATGACGCGTTCCTTGGCCCAGACGGGCAGGCGGGGTGCCAGTTCTTTTACCGCTTCGTAGCCCAGACGGGTCAGGACGGTGACGCCTTCCTCGACATCGACGGCGATATGACCGGTGCCGATCAGTTCGTCGATGGCTTCCTTTAACGTGAAATACTCCACGATCTCGGAGTTAAGAAAGAGATCGACCATCGCACGGGTGGGGATGGCGCGGTTGAGTTTACTTAAGGTGTATAAGATAAGGATCTTGACATCCTCTTTTTCATGAAGTCTTCCGCCTTCGAGCATGAGATCACCTCCGTGATTTTGTTTATTATACCACAGTGTGGGTAACAAATACAAGGCTTTCCCAATAAAATGTATCGAGATCAATTTTCTTGGGAGTGAAACAGATGGGTATTATCGGCGAAAGTTTTTTAGGCGTTAACAGTGAATCGGGGTTTGCCTCTTTTTATCGGGACTTTGTTGAGGGGCGTGACCGTGTTTATGTAATCAAAGGCGGGCCGGGTACCGGCAAGAGCACGCTCATGCGGAAGGTGGCGCAGGCCGCCTGTGATAAGGGATATGATGTGGAACTGCTGCACTGTTCCTCCGATCCGGAGTCGTTGGATGCGGTGCACATCATCCAGACCAACACCAGCATACTGGACGGCACGCCGCCGCACGTGATTGAGCCGCCGTTGCCGGGGGCGGTGGGACGGTTGGTTGACCTGTACCAATTCTGGGATCATGAGAAACTAACGATGCAGACGGCACAGATCAAAAAGACCAATCAGGTTATTCATAATTTGTACTCGCGCATCTATCTTTACTTAGGGGCGGCGGGACGGTTGCAGCGGGACCTGGCCAATATCGGCGCCACGCTGCTCAACCGTGCCAAGTTACGGGGATATACCGACCGTTTATGCGCCCGTTATATACGCTCGCGTATCGGCACTGTATCGGAAGAAAAGCGATTTTTCTCGGCGTTTACCCCACAGGGAGTCACCTTTTATCCGCCGAGCCGGATCGGAATTGAGCGGCAACTGGTATTGGAAGATGAGTACGGGATTCTCTCCCGCATGCTGGAAGTGGTGCGGCACCGCGCCATCAAGGCCAATCACCGCATCATCAGCGGCTATTCCCCGTTGATGCCGGATCAGCTGACACATTTGATCCTTCCCGATGCGGGGCTGATGCTTTGCCTGTCCAACAGCATGCACAAATTACAGGCACAACCCTATTGCCGCATTCATGTTTCCCGTTTTCTGGACACGGCGATAGAGTCGCAACATAAGGCAAAACTTGCCTTTTTGCGGCGCAGTCGGGACGAGATCCTCAAAGAGGCCTGTGAACTGCTCACCACCTGCCATGAGAAGCACGATCGCTTAGAGGATTATTACAAGGGCTCGATCGATTATGCCGCCCTCGATCAATACACACAAAACCTGTTAACACAGATCGTACCGTAATGTGAACCGGAAGATCTCTCTTCCGGCAAAATTTTTCTTGACAAATGTGACCGATTGGGTTATTCTATAAGTGACCATATGGTCATAAGCAGTAAAGGAGTACGAAATTATGAGATGTGGAGAAAAGATACGGCAATTACGGGAAGGCGCGCATTTGAGTCAGACCGATCTGGCGAATATGCTGGGAGTATCGTTGCGCACGGTGCAACGCTATGAGAAGTGCGAGCGGATTCCTACCGCTGACGTGCTGGTGCATATCGGAACCATTTTTAATGAAACGAGCGAGTCGATGCTCAGCGATGAAGATCTGTTCATCAATGCGGCAACCAAACTCGGCGGGCGCTCGGCCTTGCAGGCTATGGAGTTGGTCAATGCAGTAGGCGGGTTATTTGCCGGCGGTGATCTGAGTGAAGATGACAAGGATGCGGTGATGCAGGCGATCATGGAAGCCTACTGGGATGCCAAGGCCCGCAACGGCAAAAAGCAGGGATAAGCATGGCACAACAGTACATTCACACCTTAGCGCAGGAGCTGGTGGATCGGTTTGGTACGCGGGATCCTTTTGCGATTGCCGAAGCCTTAGGGGCACACATTAAGATCGTGGATAATTTTGTGTCGCTCAAAGGGATGTACCGTGTTATTTTAGGAGAGCGTTATATCTTTTTAAGCGGGAATCTGGACGATAAGACCAGACGGATCGTGTGCGCTCACGAGTTGGGACACGATCAGTTGCATCGCGCTTTGGCGACCAGCAGTATTATACAGGAATTCATGTTATACGATATGAATTCCCGTCCCGAATATGAAGCCAATCTGTTTGCGGCCGCCCTGTTACTGGATGATGAGAGTATAGCCGCATGTGCCGAGGAGGGTTGCGACGTATTGCAAACCTCCATGCAATTGGACACTGACATCAATCTGGTGCTCATCAAAATGGCGCAAATGAATGAGCGTGGCTACAAGTTTAACCCGCAACCACGCTCCAATACCACCTTTTTAAAAGGCTGATCTTTTATATTGTAACAAATCGTCGTAAACCCGTTCGGGCACCTCGGGATAGCCGAATGGGGTATCGGTTTTACGATCCCCGTGGAAATCACTGCCGCCGCTTGGGAGCAAGGCATAGGCCTTAGCGATCCGGGCGGCGGTTTTGCATTGATCTTCATCATAAGAAGAATGATAAACTTCCATACCGATCAATCCCTCAGGCACTGCCGCATCCAACAAACGGCAGAGCGAGTTTTCTGTCAGATCTTTCAACGGATGCGCCAAGATCGGCACCGCCTGTACCTGCCGCAACAACGCCAGCGCCGCCGAGAAAGACGGGCGCGGAGGCGGGCAATAATAGCCACATTCTTCCCCTAAGAGGGTGGCAAAAGCGTCCGAGATGGTACGGACATATCCCGCTTGACACAGCGCGTGGGCGATATGGGCACGGTTGATGTAGTTGCCGTTTTTCTTGACCAGATCGTCGTAGTCAATGACAAAGCCGTCCTCTTGCAGGCGGCGAACGGTCTGACGGTTGCTGATCTCCTTGTTATCCCGAAAGGCACGGGTCCACACTTCGATCGTATCGTAATGCGCTTCCGACACGAACAGACCCAACAGGTGCAGTTCTTTACCCTCGTACTCGGTCGTTAACTCGACACCGCCTACGGCGGTAACGCCCCGCCTTTGGGCTTGTGAGATCCATTCGGGCAGACCTGCAACGGTATTATGATCGGTCAGCGCCACGATGCGGTTGGTTTGTTTGGCCAGTTCCACGATTTGGGACGGCGTACAGGTGCCGTCCGAGAAGGTGGAATGGGTATGCAGATCGCAAAACATGATATCACCCCTGTACCGATTATATCATGTTATACGCTAAATCACAACGGTTTGATCTTGGCATTCAGTTTTTTTTCGGTTATTTTTACCACGGTATAGACGGTGAGCCAAACCACAAAATAGCCGACGACAAATATGGCGCTGAAGATGAGAACGACCATGGGATCAAAGGCGATCCAACGGTTGACCGCGTAGCACAGCAGATAGGCGACGTAGAGCGTACCGAAATGGCATAACAGGGATTTGGCAATAGGCCAATGCTCGATCTGGTTAAAGATGCTGGCGCCCGCATGGACGAAAGCGAGCAAATAAGTGGAAACCATGATAATCAGCAGATCGATACCGCCTACTGCGACATGAGGCAGACAAGCATCCAAAACGGCATAGACGATACCGGCAATGATAGGGCCGAATCCGCCGAAGATCAAGCCGCGGTGGAGAAAATCTTTTAGATAACGATTCATCACAATCCCATCCTTTCTTTGACTGTTTTTAATTGGCGTCTGGATACATAATCCTGATAGCCGTTTTTCAGGACAACGGCAAGAGAACCGCCGATCGAGGTTTGGAATTTTTTAATTTTTGAGAGATTGATCAAGCAGGACTGGTTGATCTTGACAAAGGATCCGGCGTACTGCTGCTCGAGTTGGTAGAGTCGCTCTTTTACCTGCCACTTTTCCTGCTCGGTGAGGGCATACACCTTGCCCGACTCGACACAGAAGACGTAGATATCGTCCCCGTTGAGTTTGACGGTATCTGCCTTTTGATAGCCGAACAATTCTCCTTGGTGCCGTTCCAGAAGCGATTCGATCTTTTGCAGAACTTCCGATTTTTCTTTGGCATATATCAAGATATCTTCTTGTTGCGTGCTTGATATTTCGATTCGATATTGCATGTCATCCTCCTTTATTACGCGTATCTTCTGACAGATTATTGTAACAGATTTCGATAGGCTCTGTCAATGAATCCGCACTATGCGGTGGGTTTGAGCGTATATGCGGAAGGACACGGTCGGAAAACCTTTCAAAAAATCCATGTGTTTCATTGACAAGTGAAGAGTGAAGAGGTAATAGTGAAAAAGTAAACTCCCCATTCTTACGAACGGGGAGTTTTGGTACGCCCGACTGGATTCGAACCAGCGACCTTCAGAGTCGGAGTCTGACACTCTATCCAACTGAGCTACGGGCGCATATCCTGCCCCGCAAAAAGCGGGGCGTGTATTTAGTTTTTCCGTGTTTTGATCGACACTTGCGTATCTTCGGTGACGTTAAACCGATAGGTATACTTCGTACCATTGCCCGATCCGACGACCTCGACAGGACTATGGATCACCGTACCGTTGGTTTTCCCTATGGTAGCCACTTCGGTTAGGGTATAACCCGACTGGACCTGAATGGTCATCGAATAGCGGGTACCTTTGATGACGACATCGCCGCTGTTACTGGTGATGGTATAACCTTCACCCGAGGGCAGAGATACCGTCGCGGCATTGATCATGGCCACTTCAATACGAATATTATAGTCTTTCTTGACCGGATCGATAGAGAAGGTATAGGTCTTGGTCTGCGATCCGCTCTGTTTGATCGGCGAGAGCGATTCGCTCCCTGCCCAGACTCCTTCCAAGGAATAGCCCGGTGAGACCTTGACCGAGAAGGTGAAGCTCTCCCCTTCCATGACCTTTACCGAGGTATTGGCGCCGGGGGACATGGTATAGCCCTTGCCGGCGGCGGGCATAGTGACGGTAAACTCATCGGGATCGTACACCACATTGGGATTATACAGTTTCGGCGACGAGGACCGTTTATGAGAAGCACACAAGTGGTTATTGGTACCGCCGGATGTAGAATATCCCGCATAGGTTCCTTGTTTCTGGAGCGAACTCCATACCGGACCGGACAGCGACAGCGCCGTGCCGTCGGGAACCGGACGGTAAACATACTGGGCATCGGTTGTGGGGAAATTGACGCCAAATTCACGCACAATATTGATCATAGATGCCAGATGTGCCGAGGGACAAGCGTCATGAGCGATCTGACCTGACGTATCACAAACATACACAGGAACATGGCAGGTACATACCTCCTTGGGCAAGGTATCCTTTTTAAACCATGCGGTAAAGGTACGCTCGCCGCGTACATCAATCAGGCAGTTGGCATCCGCCAACATGCCGCAATCGGAGCAAACGGTTTCCTGCACAAGGGTGCCCGGACGAGCCTTTAAAGACTGACCGGAGAAACCGACCTTATTGATCACGTGTTGCATGACACGTTTCCATAAAGTCTGTGAAATGTAACCGGACACACCATAATCCACCAAATTTGCCGGCTCATCAAAGCCAACCCAAAGAGCAGCGGTAAAATAGGGGGTAAACCCGGCATACCATTTATCGTGGTTATTTTGAGAAGTACCGGTTTTGGCGGCCAGCGGCACACTTAACTTACCGTTTTTAGCCAAACCATTCTGCACTCCGTCATACAGAATATCTTGCATGAGCCATGCGCTCTCAGCCGAGCAGGCCTGTTCGCCGTCTTCCTTATTCTCCAAGACGATTTGACCCGATTGGGTTTCGACCTTGGTATAGGAGATCGGCTTATGATAGACACCACCGGAAGCAATGGAACCATAACCGCCTACCATGTCACGCAGATATACACCATAATCCATAGCGCCCATAGAAAGAGCGGCAAGATTTTTATCATTTTGGGTAAGGGATACATGCAGGTTTTTACTTAGAAAATCGTACGCCTTATCCATGCTTACCTTATTAAGTACCTGCGCCGCCGAAGCATTGAGCGAGTTGCGAATGGCGCCAAACATGGTGGTCATGCCATAGTAATACCGATTGGCGTTTTGCGGATAGCCGGCACCGCCCAAGATGGTAACAGGGGCATCATCGATAACCGTTCCTTCGGTAATGGCATTCAATTCCAGCGCCGGCAGATAGGCCGACAGCGGTTTGATCGAGGAACCAGGTTGACGGCGGGTTGAGGTGGCACGATTGAGAGCACGACTGCTCTTTTCGCCACGGCCGCCGATCACGCCGAGGATGTGACCGTTGGACTGATCCATCAGCAAGGTTGCGACCTGATAATCGGCCTCCGGATGAGAGTCGCCGGGGAAGGTAGAGGCATCGGCAAATACTTCTTCCAGAGCGTTTTGCACGCGCATATCCACCGTGGTATAGATCTGAAGACCGCCGCTGAACAGATAGTTCGAGGCCGCCATCTCCGAATAGCCTTTTTGCTCCTGCAGGTCTTGCAGGACATCGTCGATCACCGTATCGACAAACCAAGAATAGGTGCTGGACAGGGCCATGGTCTTGCCATTGGGATTAAACTCAAGCACCTGTGCTTTGGCTTCCTCATACTCGGCCTGTGTTAATTTATTCAGTTCCCGCATCTTATTGAGGATCAGATCCTTACGGTAGGCGTTTTCCTCGGGATGGTCGTAGGGCTCGTAAACGGCGGGCTTGTTGATAATGCCGAACAGGGCGGCACTCTCGGCCACCGTCAGCTCCGGTACCGTTTTGTTAAAATACAGCTCGGTAGCCTTGCCCAGACCGTAGGCGCGGTAATTGAAATACACCGTATTGATATAATACTCAAGGATATCTTCTTTTTGGTACTTGCGTTCGATATACAGGGCGCGCAGAATTTCCTGCGCTTTGCGCTGCCACGTACGGTCGTTATCCTGTGTGAGGTTCTTGATCAACTGCTGGGTAATGGTAGAACCGCCGTACTCGCCGTCTTTCAAGACCCAATTGACAACGGCACCGCCGAAACGTTTCCAGTCAACACCGTTATGATCCCAGAACCGTTCGTCCTCGATCGAGATCAAGGCATCCACGGCATACTGAGGGACATCCTCCAGATTGACCCAGATACGGTTCTCGTTGACAAACAGCTCCTGCATTTTCTCGAATTCGCCCGTTTCACTGTTCTTGGCATAGAGGGTCGTAGTATATTCCAAGGTGCGATTGGCGAACAGTTCGTCCATGGCCGGATCGGTATACCCATTCACCAACGACGCGAACAAGATCAGCCCAACAGCGATACAGCCGCCGATGAAGGAGCCGACATATCCGGCGATCTTCAGCCATTTCTTGGTTTTGGGCGGCAGGGGATCCTTTTTCGCGTTGACCTGCTTAATGGCTCTGGCATCCACCTTGACGGTATCACCCATGGCGGCCTCCGCCGGCTCTGCCTTTTTTTCTTCGGGAATTGAGAAAGGAGCGGTATGATCCACAATAGGGATCCGGTCGAAATCCTGCATAGGCGCGACCGAAACCGACGACTCGGGCATATCGATATCCCCTGACAGAGCCGCCATGGCGTTGAGCGCTACCTGTGCATTATGGGCATCCTCTTTTTCCAG
Source organism: Eubacteriales bacterium (assembly GCA_045594545.1). Taxonomy (GTDB): domain Bacteria; phylum Bacillota; class Clostridia; order Oscillospirales; family UMGS1783; genus CAKSHC01. The sequence continues at coordinate 36,705 of JAZNYQ010000050.1, forward strand.
TTGCTCGATCTGACGGATCTCCTCCTCGGTGGGTTCTTCCTGCACATCGGGGGTAGGAGCGGGCGTCGGCTCGGGCTTTTTGAGGCTTTCATCCAATAAGCGATTCAGTTCGTTGAAATCAAATTCGGTAAAATCAAAATCTTTGCTCACATCATTCACCTCTTTACATTCGAATCAACACAACCTATTATACCATAAATCCCGACAATTTCAAGCGTGAGATGCAAAATAAAGAGGAAAAACCGAATCTTTGATCCGGTTTTTCCTTGGTATAGCTGTATTTGCATGTAATTGTTAATTTTCTTAGGCGGCCGGTTGTTGGGCAGCCACGGTATTCTTCGCTTCTTCGGTGGTTCGCTCGCCGATCGGTTTACAGGAACACCATTTGGCAGGAATGGTCTCCTTGGTAAACCACGCGTAGAAGACGCTGGATTTGCCGTTATCATAAACGCTGTTTGAGCCCGGACGACGGCCGCAACCGCCGCAGATGCTTACCCGCACCAATTCCTCAGGGCGAGGCATGAACTCTCCGTCTTTCCAGCCGACCTGATCGACCACATACTGCATGACATTTTTCCAGACTACTTTCGGCACCTGCATAGTCACACCTGCGCTGACCAGATTGATCGGTTCATCGTATCCAACCCAGACTCCGCCTACAAAGTAGGGGGTATAGCCCATAAACCATTTATCGTGGTTATCGTCTGAGGTGCCGGTCTTGGCGGCCAAGGGGACGGAAAGGCGTCCGGGGGCGGCCAGACCGTAAGTAGCACTATCCACCAGCAGATCGTGCATCAGCCATGCCGCGATCGGCGAACAGGCTTGCTCGCCCGTGGTATTCTTTTCTATAAGCACGCGACCGTCGGCCGTTTCGATCTTGGTATAGGAAATGGGTTCGTGATAAGTTCCGCCCGAAGCGATGACACCGTAGCCGCCGATCATTTCCCGCATGGTGACACCGTAATGGAAGGCACCCATGGAGAGGGCGGCCAGATTGGCATCGCCGGCAGCGGTTTCGGTAGGCGCAATCAGATCAAAATGCAATTTCTCGGTTACAAACTGGAAGGACTTATCAATGCCGTTGAGCATCACGACCTTAGCGGCCGAGGCATTGAGCGACTGGCGCAAGGCGCCGAACATGGTCGTAGGACCGTAGAATTTACGGCTGTAATTTTGCGGGTAGGGGTGGCCGTTGAGTTTGGTGACGCCTTCATCAATGACAACGGTACCCTGCGTAATGGCGCCCGATTCCAACGCCGCCAGATAAGCAGACAGCGGTTTAATGGATGAGCCGGGGCAACGGCGGGACATGGTGGCACGGTTGAGATCACGGCTGTACTGCTTCTCGCCGCGGCCGCCGACCACGCCTAAGATATAGCCGGTCTTAGGATCGGACAGCATGGAGGCCGCCTGATACTGCTTTTCCGTATAGGCCTTGGGGAAAAAGGCTTCATTTTTATAGGCCTGCTCCAAGGCGGTCTGCACCCGCATATCGACGGTGGTATAGATCTTCAACCCGCCACGGTAGAGATAACTCTCGGCCTCGGCTTCGGTAATACCTTGGGTTTGAGCAAGGTCGGCGATCACATCGTCGATCACCATATCCTCAAAATACGAGGTGACCTCCTCATAGGCGACGTGGTAACCGTCTTCAACAAATTTAAGTTCTTCGGCCATGGCCTGCTCGTATTCATCCTGTGTCAGAAAACCGAGTTCGCGCATTTTACCCAACACGATATCGGTACGAACCTTATTGTTTTCCGGATTTTTATAAGGTGCATAGTAGTCAGGCAGACGGATCAGTCCCGCCAGCGAAGCACTTTCCCTCACGGTAAGTTGATCGACGCTCTTGCCGAAATACATTTGCGCGGCGCGCTCAATTCCGTAGGTGCGATAGTTGAAATATACGGTATTGAAATAATATTCAAGGATCTCGTCCTTATCATGATGGCGCTCGACATACAGCGCGCGCAACACCTCTCGGGCTTTGCGTTCCCACGTATGCTCGTTATCCTGCGTGAGGTTCTTGATCAACTGCTGGGTCAAAGTCGAGCCACCGTAACTGTCGTCATTCGTAAGGTATCCGATCAAGGCACCGGTAAAGCGGGGCCAGTCAACACCGTGGTGCTCGTAAAACCGCTCGTCCTCAATGGCGATCAGGGCTTGGCGGGTATGCATGGGGATCTGCTCCAGATCGACCCATTTACGGTTTTCATCCTTATACAGTTCGTGCAAAACTTCCCATTTTCCGGTGGCGGCATCCTTATAATAGAGAGTGGAAGTGTACTCCAAGGTAGGGTTGGCGAACAGCTCATCCATTTTCGGATCGCTGTACTGCAATACCATTGCCGTTGCCACAAAGATCAACAGGGCCAATATGCCGACCACTGCCGACAACCACATCAGCAGATGGCGGCGGGCCTTTTTTGTCATCGTTTTCTTTTTACTCATAGCCATTATAGCATATGCACCTTTTATCTTATTTTTACCAGCTTAAAAAATTTTTTCTAATAACCAAACGATCAGATAGCAAACCGGACGGTGCAAAATATAAATGGGCAACGCCACCCGTCCCAAGGCGTCCAGCCCGACCATGCGGAATTTATAGACATTTTCGGGGACTACGCCGTCACGCAGGTACCGACCGAGGATCACTCCGCAAAAATAGGCGGCGATCCACGGGAAGAACCCGTAGAATTCGGGCGAGGAGAATCCTTTATGCACAAAACCGGTTACGAAAAGCGGCAGGGTAAACCCTCCGATCGCCACCCGATCATAGGTCAGCCCATCGGTAGCCAACACCAGCACCACAAAGGCGCCCAGCATCCACGCAATACCGACCTTGTTAAACCAGCCGTCCATCTGCGCATCCCGATGCATATAGGAATACAGTAATGTGGCCGCGGCCAGAAAATGCAGATATCCGCACCAGATCACTCCGCCGAAAGCCAGACTCATCAGGGTGACGAGTCCTGCACCGATGGCATAGACCCAGGCGCGGCGGCGGGGGTTACGACTAAAGTTGACCGACACGCCCGACAGCACAACAAAGAACCACTGAATACCGTAGATCCAATATCCGCTGTTCTCGGCACCCATCAACAGGGCTACCGCGCGACCAAACTCGGTATCGGCCAGCACGCCGTAATTATAGATCATACCGAACAGGGTATAAAAGAGCATCAGCACAACGGCCAAGCCCCGCAGGGTATCCAGACAGGGGATGCGGTAACCGCCGCGGATCAGTTCCCGTGCCCCCGGCGCTATGGCGCCGAAGGGGCGCTTAATGGCACGGGGCAGACGCGGCAGATCCTTCGACTGGGGCTTATGGATATAACTTTTCCAGCCCTCCCCTTTTAATGACAACTGCCCTCGGGTATCGATCTGATACAGTTCGGGGCGTCGGGGCAGAGCGGGGATCTCCTGCTCAACCGACGATTCTTCTATCCGTTTTCTTTTCATGATGTTTCCTTTAGACGTTGAAGCGGAAGAGGATGATGTCCCCGTCACGCACCACATATTCTTTGCCTTCGCTTCGGATCAGACCCTTTTCACGGGCGGCGGCCATACTGCCGCAAGCCATCAGATCATCAAAGGCCACCGTTTCGGCACGGATAAAGCCACGTTCAAAGTCGGTATGGATCTTCCCTGCCGCTTGCGGGGCCTTGGTACCCTTAACGATCGTCCAGGCGCGGCACTCGTCCTCGCCCGCCGTCAGATAACTGATCAGGCCCAGCAGGCTGTAACACTTACGCACCATACGGTCCAGACCCGATTCTTCCAGACCGATATCGGACAGGAACATCTCCTTATCCTCGGCGGAAAGAGAGGTGATCTCCTCCTCCAGCGCGGCGCAGATCGGCAGAACCTCAGCGCCCTCGGCGGCGGCGCGTTCGATAAGCGTTTGGTAATGGGGATTATTTTCAATGCCGGCCTTGAACGTTTTTTCATCCATATTGGCGGCATAGATGACCGGTTTATTGGTCAGCAAAGAGATCTGGGAAATGAGCACCTTTTCTTCATCGGTATATTCCATGGCGCGGGCGGGTTTCTCACCCTCCAACAGGGCATAGACCCGCTGAAGCAGATCCAATTCGGCGGCGTAACTCTTATCGCCTTTGAGGGCCTTCGACACACGATCCATGCGGCGCTCGACCGTTTCCATATCGGCCAGAATCAGTTCCAGATTGATGATATCCATATCGCGGCCGGCATCGACGCTGTTCTCCACGTGGGTGATATTCTCATCCTCAAAACAGCGAACCACCTGCACCACCGCATCCACCTCACGGATATGAGAGAGGAATTTATTGCCCAAGCCCTCGCCGTGGCTGGCGCCCTTGACCAAGCCCGCAATATCCACAAACTCAATGGTAGCGGGGGTGATCTTCTTGGGATGGTACATTTCACCCAGCGCCGTCAAGCGATGGTCGGGCACATCCACCATGCCGACATTAGGCTCAATGGTACAGAAGGCATAGTTGGCCGACTGGGCGCCGGCATTGGTGATGGCATTAAACAGCGTACTTTTGCCCACGTTGGGCAGACCGATAATTCCGAGTTTCATTTCCTTATTCCTTATCTTCGATGATGATCGTCCCGCTCTTCACAGGACGGGTAATACAAACAAAGGGGTATTTCCCTCTTAATGCTTCATGACAGGCGACCGCCCGTTCTTTTTGCTCAAATACGGCAAAGACGGCACTGCCGCTTCCCGTTAGTCCCACACAGGGAGAAAATTGCGAAAGGGCCTCCAGTTGCCCAGCCACCGATGCGCAACGGCGGCTGACCGACGGCAGGAAGGTGTTTCCGATATGCTTACACACTCCGCTCAAATCTTTCTGCTCAATCGCCTGTTTCATGCCGTCGCAGACAAAGGGGGGCAGTTCGGCACAAGAATCCATGTCGGCAAAGGCGACCTTGGTAGACACTCCCGCCCGCCCTTTGACCAGTACCAGATGGCAATCGGGCAGGTCGGGCAATTTCGTCAGGATCTCGCCCCGCCCCTCGCAGAGGGCGGTGCCGCCCATGAGGAAATAGGGCACATCGCTGCCCAGTCCCAAACAAATATGATACAACGTTTCTTGGGAGAGCGGGTTGCCGTAGATGGCATTAAGCCCCTCTAAGATACCGGCGGCGTTGCCGCTGCCGCCGCCCATACCCGCCTGCACGGGAATGTGCTTGATCATGCGGATACGCACCTGCGGCGGCAGACCGGCCGCTTCATAGAAGGCGGCCGCCGCCTTATAGACGAGATTGGACTCGTTATAGGGGATATACCGCAGATTACCCGACAGGGCTATGCCCGTCCCGCCCGTTTCGACAAACAGATAGTCGTACAATCCTACCGTTTGCATAACGGTGCGCAGGCTATGATAACCGTCGGGGGTGGTGCCGGTAATATCCAGACAAAGATTGATCTTTGCCGGTGTTTTGATTACAGTTTTGATAAAAATCGCTCCAGTCGATCCATGGCCTTAGAAAGATCGGCCATGCTTTTGGCGTAGGATATACGGACAAAGCCCTCGCCGCTCTCACCAAAGGCCGAGCCGGGCACGACCGCCACGTGTTCCTCATACAGGAACTTTTCACAAAATTCCTCGCTGGTCATACCAAACTGCTTGATACAGGGGAATATGTAGAAAGCGCCTTTGGGTTCAAAGCAGGGCAAGCCCATTTTTCTAAATCGTTCCAGCAACATCTTACGGCGGGCGTCATACTCCTCGACCATGTCCTGCACGGCCTCATCCGTCTTTTCCGAGAGGGCTTCCAGCGCCGCTTCCTGCGCCATGGTAGGGGCGCACATGATGGCGAACTGGTGCAATTTCGTCATGGCCTTAATGATCGGCGCGGGGCCGAGAGCATAACCGATACGCCAGCCGGTCATGGCAAAGGCCTTGGAAAAGCCGTTGACCACGATCGTGCGTTCCCACATCCCCTCGATCGAGGCGATGGACACATGGGTACCGCCGTAGGTGAGTTTGGCGTACAGTTCATCCGAGAGCACCATAATATCGGTACCCCGCAATACTTCGGCAATGGCCTCTAAATCTTTCTTTTCCATAACCGCGCCCGTGGGATTGCCGGGATACGGCAAGATCAACAATTTGGTTTTAGGCGTAATGGCGGCGCGCAGTTCCTCGGCCGTCAAGCGGAATTCATTCTCGGCCTTGGTAGCAATGCCGACGGGGACGCCGCCGACGATCTCGGCCAGCGGAGCGTAACAGACAAAACTCGGTTCGGGAATGATGACCTCATCGCCCTCCCCAATCAGGGCGCGGATGCACAGGTCGATCGCTTCCGAGCCGCCGACGGTGACCAAGGCATGGGTTTCATCGGGATAATGTACGCCGAAATTGCGCTCATAATATTGGCAGATGCCGCGGCGCAGTTCCAGCATACCGGCGTTGGAGGTGTAATAGGTGTGGCCCTTGACCAGCGAATCGATACCCGCTTCCCGCACGTTCCACGGGGTAATAAAGTCAGGCTCGCCGATCGAGAGGGAGAGCACGTCGTCCATCGTAGCGGCAATATCGAAGAATTTCCGAATGCCCGACGGTTTGACCCGCCGTACCCTTTCCTGTATCAGATTCTCGTAATTGATCATAGAGTAAAGCCTCTTTCGTCCTTCTCTTCCTGTCCGCAATGGATGCCCTCATACTTATAGCGGCGCAGGACAAAGTGGGTCGCGGTTCCCATGACCCCGTCGATCGCCGCCAATTTCTCGGCCACGAACAAAGCCACTTCGTGCATGCTCTTGCCTTCCACTTCAGCACACAGATCGAACCCGCCCGACATCAGCGACACGCTGCGCACTTCGGGAAACTGGGCGATGTGGCGGGCCACACGCTCAAACCCGTGCCCCTTATAGGGCATGACCCGCACCTCGATCAAGGCACGAACCGGCACATCCTCGCACTTCTCCGGGTCGAGCAGGGCACGGTATCCCAAAATGCTTCCCTTTTCCTCATATTCGGCAATGGCCTTGGCCACCGCATCCTCGGTCATATTCAGTCGCTGTGCGATCTCGGCGGCACTCAAACGCGCATCCTTGCACAATAATGCTAATACCTTATCCATCTTTCTTCTCCTTTCAAATTCGGACAAAACGCGGTGTACGGTCCTCATACACCGTGACATACGTAAACCCGACGCGGCGCAATAGTTCCTGCGCCTGCTCGGCCCCTCGGCCGATATTCTCCTTTTGATGAGAATCGCTGCCGATGGTGACGATCTTACCGCCCAAACCTTTATACAGGCGCAACACCTCTTCATCGGCCTGCGGTTTGCCGACGGGGGCGAACAGCCCTGCCGTATTGACCTCAATCCCCTTGCCTTTGGCGATCAGTTTAATAAACAGGTCACTCAAACGGGGGTAGTATTTTTTGACACCCAAGGTCACACCCTGTTTGGCGGCGTAGCGCTCAAAATAGTTGATATGACCCAGCACATCGAACTTACCCCACTCCACCATTTCGTCCAGTTCGTCATAATACTGTTGCAAAACGGCATCCAGATCGGCGGCACGGTAGTCCAGATCGTAAAAGTCCTTATGGCCTCTGACGTTATGGATGGAGCCGATGACGAAATCAAATTTGCCGTCGGCCAGCGCAATTTCGGCCATGCCCCGATTATGGATCGGTTCTCCCAACTCCACGCCGAAACGAACGGTGACATCCGTGCGGTTTTGCGCCACGGCCTTGAGGTAGTTATCCCGCATCACCGTTATCGGCTGATTGGTGCAGGGGTATTCGCCGCCGCACTCGTAATGGTTGGTGACACAGATATCGTTCATTCCTTTGTCGGCGGCTACCTTTATGACGTCTAACAAATCGTCTTTTCCGTCAAAACTGAGCGCCGTATGGAAATGATAATCGCTTTTGAACATGATTTCCCTCGAAAAAAATAAAAATTTACAGAAAATGAGTTTGCAAGAACGGCAAACTATGGTATATTATATTGTAACATAAGAAAAAAACGATATCAATCCTTTTTTTGAGAGGTGTGAAAATAATGCTCACCAATATCGCCCGTTGCGCCGTCATCTCGGCGCCGCTGACCCCCTTTGATGTCGATTCCAACCTATCGGCTATGTCGGTAGCCGCCGATAAGGTACTGCCTTCGCGCCCCGACATCATGGTCTTCGGGGAACTGTGCCTATGCGGGGCTTCCTGCGGTCATCTGCTTCGTCAGCAAAAATTGCTAAATGACTGTTTGGCTGCCGCCGTGCGGTTTGCCGAACTGTATAAACTGTCGGACACCCTGTTTCTGCTCGGTCTTCCTTTGGCCGTCGGGCGCAAGGTGATCAGCGCCGTGGCCGTTATCAAAGGCGGGCGCATCCATATGTTTGCCGCATCCCGTTCCGATCTGTTGGATAAGTTGGAACATGATCAGACGGTTTTGGTAAGTGGGCATTCGGTGCCCGTTGTTGTTTCTCCCGTAGTCAAGCACAACGGCATTCATATTGCCGTGGTTCCCGGTCTGGATGCTTCCCAATCGCCCGAACCCATTTGTGCTGACGTCGTAGCCTCCCCCACCTGCACTTTGGCCGATCCCGCCCGCGATTACATGATGGGCGCACGGGTCTCGGCGCTTTCGCGGATGCTGGGCGCCGGTTTGGTGCTGTGTGCCGGCGGTATGGGCGAGTCAACCTACCATGGCATCTATAAAAACCTCGGCGGGATCTTTGAGAACGGCACCGCCCTCGGCTTCCAATACGATTTTGAACCGCTGGTGCTGGTGCGGGATATTGACATGGATCTGCTCCCCGCCAAAGAACCGACGAATGTCATCGATCTGGGCGGAGAAAACCTCACCCGTCAGCGGCTCAACCGCCACGTATCCAAGAATCCGCTTTTGCCCGAAAAGAATCGGGAGCGCGTGCTGGACGATATGGCCGACACCCAGATCCACGGTCTGGCCACCCGCATGAAGCCCACCCATCTGAAAAAGATGGTCATCGGCGTTTCGGGCGGCATTGACAGTACCCACGCTCTGCTGGTCTGCGCCGCGGTATGCGATCGACTGGGGATGGAGCGCAGCGATATTATTGCCGTCTTAATGCCGGGCTTTGGTACCAAGGCGGGCAGTCGCAATCTCTCGGAACAGTTGGCGCAGGAGATTGGCGCAACCATTCGGGTGGTGTCGATTGCCGATAGCGTCAATCAGCATTTTAAGGATATTTCCCACGATCCCCTCAACCTCAACGCCACCTATGAAAATGCGCAGGCACGGGAGCGCACCCAGATCCTGTTTGATATTGCGGGGGACAATGACGGATTAGTCATCGGCACGGGCGACCTGTCCGAGATCACCTTGGGCTGGTGCACCTTCGGCGGTGATCATCTGTCAGGGTATAACGTCAACGCTTCGCTTACCAAGTGCATGGTCACCGAGGGGGCACGGGCGCTGGCCCGCCGTCTGGGCGGCCGTCTGCCCGCCATTGTGGGCGAGATTGCCGATGCACCCCCCTCTCCCGAACTGTTGCCGGGCGATCAGGTTACCCAGAACATCATCGGGCCGTATGAACTGCACGATTTCTTCTTATATTACTATGTGCGTCATAACATGGCGCCCGATAAGATCATATCTTTGGCTTTGCAAGCCTTTGAGGATAGTTATGAGGACAAGGTGATTCGCGCGACCTTCGAGATCTTCCGCCGTCGGTTCCTCACCTCGCAATTTAAGCGGGGCTGTTCGGCCGAGGGCGTCTTCTTCGGGGATGTGTCCCTCTCGCCGATGTCCTACCATTTCCCGTCCGATCTACCAACCGTAAATTTCTAAAGGAGATACAAAAATGAAAGCCGTAATTACCGTTGTGGGTGCCGACCGTGTCGGCATCATCGCCCATGTATCCAACAAATGCTTGGAGTACAATGTCAACATCCTCGATATTACCCAGCACGTCGTGGATGAGTATTTCACCATGACCATGGTGGCTGATATCGAAAAGGCCACCGTGCCCTTTACCGAGTTGGTCGATGTGATGACCGCACTCGGCAAAGAATTGGGACTGGTGATTCACACCATGCACGAAGATATTTTTAATTTCATGCACAAGATCTGAGGAGAGGCCATGTTAGAGCATTACGATATACTGGAAACCATACAGATGCTCAAAGAGGAGCATCTCGATATCCGCACCGTCACCATGGGCATTTCCCTGCTTGACTGTGCGCATGAAGATTTGGACGTCTTTTGTCAGCGGGTGTATGACAAGATCACCAAGAGTGCCGAGTTTTTGGTGCCCCGCGCCTGCGATATTGAAAAGAAATACGGCATTCCCATCATCAATAAGCGGGTTGCCGTGACCCCCATTTCAATTGCAGCCGCCGCCTGCAGGGGTGACGACTATGCCAAGATCGCTCAGACTCTCGACCGTGCCGCCGCCACCCTCGGCATCAATTTTATCGGCGGATACTCGGCTCTGGTTCACGGCGGGTTTACCGATTCCGATCGCAAACTGCTCGCTTCCATTCCCGAAGCCCTTTCGACCACCAACTGTGTTTGCTCCTCGGTCAACGTGGCCACTTCCCGCAGCGGCATCAACATGGATGCGGTGGAAATGATGGGACGCATCATCAAAGATACCGCCGCCCGCACTGCCGATCGGGATTCGATCGGTTGCGCTAAGCTGGTGGTCTTTGCCAACGCACCCGAGGACAACCCCTTTATGGCGGGCGCTTTCCACGGTGTCGGTCAGCCCGAACGGGTCATCAACGTTGGCGTGTCCGGCCCCGGCGTGGTACGCTCGGCGGTAGCCAAGGCCGGCGACTGCTCGCTGTCTGAGATTGCTGATATTATTAAGAAGACGGCCTTTAAGGTCACCCGCATGGGGCAGATGGTGGCGCACGATGCCGCCGAAGCGCTGGGTGTTCCCTACGGCATTGTCGATCTGTCCTTGGCGCCCACGCCGGCGATCGGCGACTCGGTGGCGCACATTCTCGAAGAGATGGGCTTGGAAACCTGCGGCACCCACGGCACCACGGCTTGTTTGGCCATGCTCAACGATGCCGTTAAGAAAGGCGGTATGTTCGCCTCCTCCTTTGTCGGCGGATTGTCGGGCGCCTTCATTCCCGTTTCGGAAGATGCCGGCATGATCGATGCCGCCCGTGCAGGCGTGCTCACGCTGGATAAACTGGAAGCCATGACGGCCGTTTGCTCGGTGGGTCTGGACATGATCGCCGTCCCCGGCGACACCCCTGCCGAAACCATTTCGGGCATCATCGCCGATGAGATCTCCATCGGTCAGGTCAACCACAAGACCACCGCCGCCCGCCTGATCCCCGTTGTGGGCAAGGGCGTGGGCGAAGAAGTGGAGTTTGGCGGACTGCTGGGCAGCGCCCCCATCATGCCGGTGCATCCCGAATCCTGCGCTCGGTTTATTCACCGCGGCGGCCGCAACCCCGCCCCCACCACCGCGCTGAAAAACTAAAAATTACATAAAAATAACCCGCTATCCGATCGGTTAGCGGGTTTTATTTTTAGGAAAAGCTTATCGTATGATATTTGGTATTGCCCAATAACGGTTTGGGGTCGCGGCAGGTGAAATATAATACCTGCCTTTTCTCGGCCAGTTTACTGAGTAATCCCAACATCTCGCCCGCCCGTCCTTCGTCGAAATTGGCGAAAGAATCGTCAAAGACGAGGGTGGGTTTCTCTTTGGTATACAGCATATCAATGAGCGCCAAGCGCAGGGCGATATACACGGCATCGGCCGTGCCGACGCTGTAAAAGTGCAGGTTGCGGGCCACGTCCTTTTCCTCGACCCGTACCTTGCCGCCGACATCGACGGCAATGCGGCGGTCGTTCTTGCCCGTCATATCCGCAAAGAAAGCCGCCGTGCGATCGGCCAGCATGGGCGCGTACAGATGCGTCATTTCCAGATGCGCGCCGTCCAAACTCTCCAGTGCCAACTGATAGGCCGCCAGTTCCTGTTCCAATGCCGTTTGCCGCTGTTGTTTCTCGTTATATTCACTCATCAGCAGATCGAGCGAACCGACATGGCGGGTGCGTTCTTCCCACTGCATCTTCTTCTCGGCCAAAGCCACCGCCAAGCGATGCTCGGTCTCCTGCATTTCTTCCTTTTGCCGACAAAGCGCAAGGTACTCGGCATCAGCACGCCGAAAACTTTCCGCATCCATATCCGCTGCCCGCTCCTGCCGCTGACGTGCCAGCATCTGCTGCTCGGCCGCCGTGACCAGATCGTCATACAAAGCGCTGATAGCCACGGTATAATCGGGCTGATCGCCAAAGACCTGCGCCAGACTCCGATGCAGTTCGGCCGCCTCTTGATGGCGCACCATCGCCCGCTCATAGATGCCTTGACTCTCGGCATTATCCTTCGTGACACGTCCGGCCAGTATCGCATACACCACGATGGCAATCGCGCCGAGCCCGACAGCCGCCAGTCCCAGCATCGAAACGGCCAGCGCGACGGCTACGCCCGCCACGGCTAAGACCATACCGATCCCCAACAACCACAGCGGTTTTTTGCGCCATGCGGGCTCTTGAATTTGCCCCAATACATCCCGCAAGGCCGACAACCGTTGCGCTTTCAGATTGAGCCGATCGACATCCGACCGCGTGAGTCCCCCCAGCCGATCCAGCGCCTGCTGTTCGGCCTGCGCCGCTTGGTTGGCCTGTTGCAACAGGGCGTCCTTGCTTTGCTCAAATTCCCGATCGATCTGCGCCTGCCGCTGAATTTTGGCATCTTCCAAGGCTTGCCTCTCGGTCTGCACCGCCGTGATCTGCTCGGTCAAGCGGTCGCACTCCTGCGCCATGTCATTCAGTTGGGCTTGTTCCTGCCGCACCTGTTCGATGCGATAAGCCAGATCGGTAATCTCCTGTCTGAGTTCGGGCAACGCGCCTGCCCGTCCCGAATCGATCTTATTTTTTGCCTTATGCAGCGCCTGCCGTGCCTTTTCGTAGGACACGCTCTCATCGGCGCCCGTGACCATGTTTTTGAGTTTATCTTCCAACTCTTCCATGCTCACCCGATGGAGCGACGACTGCCCGAAAAAGGCGGTACTTTCAAAGGTGTCCAAGGACAGCCCGTACATTTCCTCTCCGATCTCGCGCATCAAGGGAATGTCCGTCGTCGTTATCGTATCGTAGGCGCGCACCGACTTGGCCCCTTCCCGCACCACCGTGACCCGACGGTTGCCCGCCGTAAAGACCATACTGCCCGCCGTTTCGCCGCCCTGCCACGGTTTAAAACGCTGGGCGGTGGTGATGGGGTTGGTGGCACTACTCCGTTCATTCTTAGGAAAACCATAAAGCATATACCGGATAAAACCGGCCAAGGTACTTTTTCCCGTTTCGTTGGGGGCGTACAGGACATTCAGCCCATCTTTTAGGTCAACCGAGGCATCACGGAATTTGCCGAAATTTTTTAGTTCCAGTTTCTCAATCTTCAAATCCCGTCAACTCCTCTCCGGCCAAGGCCGCCAGTCCTAAACTGACTGCACGCTCACGGATGCTCGTCTCGGCATCATTATCCTGCAACACCCGACGCATATACAAGCCCGTCAGGGTATTTTCCTTTAATAATTGCTCATGATCGGGAGCCAAGCGGGTCTTATCCACCACTTTGACGAAGGCCACGCCCACCGCCTGCCGTATGGCGGGCCGATGCAACAACAACTGTGACGGACGCGAGCCGGTCAGCACCAGTTTTAATAACAGTTCGGGATCGGCACAGGCCAACCGCCCCCGCACACAAGAGAGGACATCCATCATCGACCGGGCACCGCTGATATCCACTTCCAGTGTTTCAAACCGTCCGACGGGGGTCGAAACAAAGGTCAGATCCACCATACCTTTGCCGACCTGTCCGACCAGATATCCCTTTTCGCCCGTTTCGTCAAAGCCGCGTCCGACCAAGGTGCCGGGATAGGCATAATAAGTATGGCCCGCCTGACGCAGACCCGAATAGGTATGCACGTGTCCCAAGGCCAGATAGTCCAAACCGCTGGCCGCGATCTGATCGAGAGTAATGGGCTGATAGAGCTGATGCCCGCCAAAGCCCTGTACCTGCGAATGGATACACATCAGATTGATACGGGACGGGTCTTCCACGCGAAAATCGGCCAAGGGCTGATCTTCGCTGTTTTCGTGCAGACATCCCACGCCGTACACGGTGAAATCCTCAAAATCCAGTTTCTCGATCCCGCCCGTTTCGAAAATATGCAGGTTATCGGGGCGCACCAACCGGCGATAGGGTGAGGTACCGTACAGGCAATCGTGATTGCCGGGGGCTACGAAAAACTCGGTATGCGGATACTTCGCCGCCACGGCAGACAACAGGCGAACCGACTCGCCCGTCGCCTCTGCATTATCAAACAGATCCCCCGCCAGCAATACCACGCGCACCCCCTGCTCGCCCGCACCCGTCAGGGCGGCGGCAAAGGCGTTGCGGATGGCCTGACGGCGCAACTGCGCCACCCCCACGGGCAGATCCCGAAAGGGGGTATCCAAATGGGTGTCGGCTATATGCACAACCGATATCATCCTTCATTCTCCTTTCCTATACTTAGAAATGCAGCCAGACTTCCTCTTGCCGCCCCTTGGCGGCGATGGGAAAAATACCGCTCATCGTGGCAGGTACATTCGCCCGCCACCGTAATGTGTTCTTCTAAAATCCCCGCGCGCAGGAGCATCTTGCGATTGGCCGTCCACAGATCGGCAAAGGGTTTCGGGTTATCCCCATGATAGACCAGAGCCCCGCCCTCGGCCGCCTCGTCAATGGCCTGCCCGACATCCGTTGACACCTCATAGCAACAGGGACCGGCGCTGGGGCCGATGGCCGCCAGTATATCCTGCGGGCGGCAACCGTATTCTTTTACCATGGCCGCTACCGCTTTACCCGCAATGTTCTGCACCGTACCCCGCCAACCGGCGTGCACCAGAGCGATCGCCCGCCGCACGGGGTCAGCCAGAAAAACAGGGGTGCAATCGGCATGAAAAGTGACCAAAGTCACACCCGCTTCATCGGTCATCAGTCCGTCGACATCGGCAAAAGTTTTCTTGGTGATCCCTTCACCGCCGTCGGCGCGGGTCACTTTACGGATGTGGTCGGTATGGGTCTGTGCCGCCAACACCAACGAGTCCATGCTCACACCAATCGCCTGTGTCAATCGTCGATAATTTTCCAGCACATTCTCCCGCGCATCGCCACGGGAAAAACCCAGATTGAGAGAAGCCAACCCATCCTGACTGACTCCGCCGTGACGGGTGGAAAAGGCATGACGAAACCCCGCCCGTGTAAAGGACGGTATCGTCAAGTATTCAAGTTGTCCTTGCTGTTGATGACAAAATCCCATGGAACACTCCTCTCTTTTCTTCTATCATATCATTTCCCGCCCGTTTCTGACAAGGAGAAAACCAAATAATTTCTCCCTCAATGAAAATTTTCCATTTGTCTATTGGTAAAGTTGCACAAAATTTAATAACTTATTAAAAAATCATTGCGGTTTGAGCGAGAATTCGTTATAATGATTTTGTTAGGCGCTATATCGTTTTAGCGTGAGAAAGGAGAAAAACCAAATGAAAGATTATGCCCAGTCCAATCTGAGAAACATCTGCCTTGCCGGTCACGGCTCGGCCGGTAAAACCTGTTTGACCGAGGCCCTCTTGTTTACCTCGAAGGCCATCGACCGTCCGGGTAATATTGCCGCAGGTAACACCTGCTCAGACTTTGATGCTGAAGAAACCAAGAGAGGAATTTCCATCTCCGCATCGGTCTGTCCGGTTGAGTGGAAGGACTGCAAGATCAATATTATAGATACACCGGGATTTTTTGACTTTGTCGGTGAAGCCCATCAGGGCATTCAGGCCGCTGACACCACCTTGATCGTCGTTTCGGCAAAAGACGGCGTAGAAGTGGGCACCGAACACATCTTCGGTTATGCCGGCACCAAGCCCCGCGCTTTCTTCGTTACCAAACTGGATGAGGAGCACGTGAACTACTCCCACACATTGGAAGATCTGTCCAAGATCTTCGGCATCAGCGTATGCCCCATCACCCTGCCTTTGATCGACGGTGATAAGGTCGTCGGATATGTTGACCTGCTGCAAAACAAGGCGGTTGACTTAAAGGGCAATGATATTCCCATTCCGGCCGACGTACCCAAGATGGATATGTATCAGCACAAGTTGGTTGAAGGCATTGCCGAGACCGACGAAGAGTTGATGGAGAAATATTTCAACGATGAGCCCTTTACTCCCGAAGAGATCCGCAAGGGCGTCGTGGCCGGTATTGCCGCCGGCACCCTGCTTCCCGTCTTTGCCGGTACCTGCAACGATCAGGGCGGCGTATCCTTGCTCTTGGATGACATTGTGAAATTCTTCCCCTCCCCCGGTTACCGTGACGTTATCGAGGGTCAGAATATCCGCGGCGAGTCCATCGAGATTGAGATCGGCGAGAATGAGCCTTTCTCGGCTTTCGTATTCAAAACGGTGGCCGACCCGTTTGTGGGCAAGATGTCCTATTTCCGTGTTACTTCCGGTACGCTGACTACCGATAAGTCCATCATCAATACCGTTTCGGGACAGACCGAAAAGATCGGCCGCATCTATGTCATGCGCGGCAAGAAACAGATCGAAGTTTCCAAGCTGTCCTCGGGTGATATCGGTGTCGTTACCAAACTTACCAACACCAACACCGGCGACACCTTGTGCGAGGCGTCCCGCCCCTGCATTCTGCCGGGCATTCACCGCGAACTGCCCGCGCCTTGCCTGAGCATGGCCGTCACGCCCAAGACCAAGGGTGACGAAGATAAGATCGCCGGCGGTCTGCAGAGATTGTGCGAAGAGGATATTACCATCGCCTATCAGCTCGACCGCGAGACCAAGCAGCAGTTGCTGTCGGGTCTGGGCGAGATGCATCTGGATGTTATCGTATCTAAACTGAAAAACAAATTCGGTGTTGCCGTCGATCTGGCCACGCCCCGCGTTCCCTACCGTGAGACTATTAAGAAGAAGGTCAAGGTCGAAGGAAAACACAAGAAGCAGTCGGGCGGTCACGGTCAGTACGGTCATGTCTGGATCGAGTTTGAGCCGGGCGTAGAGTCCGATCTGGTCTTTGAAGAGAAGATCTTCGGCGGTTCGGTTCCCAAGAACTTCTTCCCTGCCGTTGAAAAGGGCTTGCGTGACAGCGTCAAGCACGGCGTACTGGCGGGTTATCCCGTTGTCAATCTCAAAGCCACCCTGCTCGACGGATCCTACCACCCCGTAGACTCCAATGAGTTGGCCTTTAAGGTGGCCGCCGGCTTGGCCTTTAAGGCGGGCTTGCCGCAGGCCAATCCCGTACTGCTTGAGCCGATCGGTATGCTCAAAGTAGTTGTGCCCGAAGTGTTGACCGGTTCGGTCATCAGTGACCTCAACCGCCGTCGCGGCACCATGCTGGGCATGAACCCGATGGGCGGCGGCACGCAGGAGATCATGGGTGAAGTTCCCATGAGCGAGATGCACACCTACGCCACCGACCTGCGTTCTCTCACCCGTGGGCGCGGCTCTTTCGAGTTCAAGTTTGAACGCTATCAGGAAGCCCCTGCTCCGGTAGCGCAAAAGGTCATTGCCGAGGCGCAAAAAGAAGAAAACTAACCCGAATTTTCAGGAATGCGGCTATCCGCATTCCTGATTTTTTTGTGAAATTTTAATTTTTTGTGAATTAGATATTGTGAAATCAACAAATTCGGTGTATAATATGATGACAATACTCTCAAGTGAGGTGTAAGTATGCTTAAAATCAACGGCATTAATGGAGACATTTATTTGGCCGATTCGGTCATCGCCCGCTTGGTTGGGTGCGAAGCTTCCGCCTGCTTCGGCGTGGTCGGCATGGCCGCCCGCAATGCGGCAGACAGTGTAGTTTCTCTGCTCTCCCGTGACAATATGGAAAAGGGCGTCAATGTACGCTACGAACATAATCAGTTGTATATCGACCTGCATATCATCATTTCCCACGGCGTGAATATTCCCGCCATTTCGCAGGCGATCGAGGAAAAGGTAAGTTACAGTGTCGAGAAATTCACCGGCGTCCCCGTGCGCAGTGTGCGAATTTTTGTCGATTCGATCAAGGCGTAAGTGCGCCGATAGTGAGGTAATATTTTGGAACTGACATCAACCCTGCTGCGGGACATGATCGTATCCGCGGCCAATCATCTTGAAAATAAAAAGCAGCCGGTCAACGACCTGAACGTATTCCCCGTCCCCGACGGCGATACCGGCACCAATATGTCGCTCACCCTCGGCGCCGCCCGCAAAGCGGTGCTGGAACTGGATACCGACGAGGTAGGCGTAGTAGCCAATGCCGCCGCCAACGCTTTGATCCGCGGCGCCCGCGGTAACTCCGGTGTTATCCTTTCCCTGCTTTTCCGCGGTCTTGCCAAAGGCCTTAAGGGTATGGCCACCGCAAAAGCCAAAGACTATGCCCGCGCCGCCACTTTAGGTTGTGAGGGTGCGTATAAGGCTGTTATGAAACCGACGGAAGGTACCATTCTCACCGTCGCCCGTCTGTCGGCCGCCGCCGCCGTGCGCGCCGCCAACAGCGGTATGGATCTCAAAAAGGTCTTTGACGCCCAGCTCAACGCCGCTAAAGAAGCGCTCAAACAAACGCCCGAAATGCTGCCCGTTCTCAAACAGGCAGGCGTGGTCGATGCCGGCGGTCAGGGCTATGTTATCGTACTGGAAGGGATGCGCAGCGTCCTGTTTGATAACAAGATCATCGAAGCCAAGGAGCACGAGGAAGAAGTGGCTTCCACGGCTGATTTCGATACCTTCGACACCGAGGAGATCAACTTTGCTTATTGCACCGAGTTCCTCATCGACAAAGCCGATCCCGATTCGGAAGCCGACGATTTCCGTTCCTATCTGCAAACCATCGGCGACTGCGTGGTAGTCGTAGATGCCGGTGACTTTATTAAAACTCACGTGCACACCAACAATCCCGGTCTGGCCTTAGAAGCCGCCGTTAAACTCGGCATGCTCAACAAGATCAAGATCGAGAACATGAAGGAACAGCACACCGCTCTGATTACGGATGCCCAACCCAAGGCCGAGGAGCCGGCTAAACCTGCCGAGCCCGAAAAACCTTACGGTTTTGTTGCGGTAGCCGCCGGCGAAGGCTTCCACACAGTACTGAAAGATCTGGGGGTTGACAACATCATCTCCGGCGGTCAGACCATGAACCCCTCCACCGAGGATATCCTCAACGCCATCGACCGCACCCCCGCTGAGACCGTGTTTGTTCTGCCCAACAATAAAAATATCATTATGGCGGCTGAGCAGTGCATCGACCTGACCGAAAAGAATGTCGTTGTTCTGCCTACCAAGACGGTGCCTCAGGGCATTACCGCCATTTTCGCTTTCGACCCCGACGCCGATGCCGACACCAATACCGCCGCCATGACCGAGGCCGCCGGTACCGTCACCACCATGTCGGTTACCTACGCCGCCCGCGACAGTCTGTTTGACGGGCTGGAGATCAAGAAGGGCGACTATCTGGGCATGGTCAACGGCAAGGTGCTGGAGGTAGAGCGCTCGCTGGCCGACTGCATCGGCAAAATGGCCGACGAAGGTCTGCACGGCGATGAAACCTATATCAACATCTTCTACGGCGAGGGCGTGACCGAAGAACAGGCCACCGAGGCCCAAACATTACTGTCCGAGCACCTGCCCGATGCCGAGATCAACGTCATCAACGGCGGTCAACCCGTATATTACTTTGTGATTTCGGCCGAATAAGTATGGATAATCTTGATTTCTTATATTCCCGCCGCAGTATGCGCCGCTATACCGATCAACCGGTATCGGCCGAACAACTGCAGGCCATTCTCAAGGCGGCTATGCTGGCCCCTTCCAGCCGCAACGGTCAACCGTGGCATTTTGTCGTCATTCGTGACGCCGCCACCCGCGAAGCGTTGATGGAATATCAACCGAATATGTCCTTTGCCCGCTATGCGGATACGGTGATCCTTGTCTGTGCCGACACGACCATCACCACCGCCCCGCAAGCCCATTCCGATTGCGCCGCCGCCACCATGAATATTTTGCTGGCCGCTCACGCACAGGGGCTGGGCGCCTGCTGGTGCGCCGTCCATCCGTATGAGGATCGGCAGACGGCCATCGCCGAACTGTGCCATATTCCGGAACATATCTGCATCTTCTCTGCGGTCACCGTCGGTCACCCCGGCAAGGAGAATCCACCTGTGCCCGACCGATTCCGTGATGACCGTATACATAATGAAACATGGTAAATTGCACGGGGAGGGTCACCTCCCCGTTTGCCAAGATTGTGAGGTATCTCCATGATCTGCCGCCCCATTGATGCACAGACCCATGAACAATTTATGATTGGCTCGGCTAAGGAGCACTTTATGCAGACCGCCGTCTGGGGCGAGATCAAATCGACCGATGGCTGGCAGCATGAATTTGTCGGATTCTATGACGATTCCCAATTATGCGCTACCGCCATGCTCCTCAAAAAATCGGTGCCGCTCCTAAAGAAATATTTATACTATTGTCCCCGCGGCCCCATTGCCGACTATGCCGATCGCCAACAGCTTAAAAATATGACTGACGCGCTGCGGCAATATCTGAAATCTCAGCAAGCGCTGGCTCTTACCATCGACCCCGATGTCGCCATTGCGGCCGTGGATAAATACGATATGCCTACCATGCCTCAAAGCGATCTGGTCGAATACCTGACCTCGCTCGGCTGGAAGCATAGCGGCTATGTGAAAAATTTTGAGAATAAACAACCCCGCTACACCTTCCGTCTGCCGTTGGCAGCCGGCATCGATGCGTTGTATGAGAATTGCGACCGCATGGCCCGCAAAAACCTGAAATTTGCCGACGAGGCCGCCATCCGCATCTATCCGTCGGACGATCTGGATCGGTATTTTGAGATCATGCGCGATACCGCCGAGCGGGATCACTTCTATGAGGGCTCCCCCTCCTACTATCGCCGCCTGTATCCCATGCTCAAAGACAAGGGCATGGCACAGCTGTGGTTTGCCCGCTATGAGCCCAAAGAAAACCTGCGCCTGATCGACCACGCCTTAGGCGAACTGGATAACGAGTTGCGCGAGATCGAGAAGAAGCTGGCCGTCAAGCCCACCCCTCGTTTGGAAACCAAGAAACAACAAACACAGGAAAAGCGCGGCCGCATTGAAAAGCAAAAAGCCTTAGCGCAAGACTATATGGAGCGGTATCCCGACGGTCTGGATCTGTCCACCCTCATAACCGTTAGCACAAAAAACCGTACCTGGACGGTATGGGGCGGGTCGCGAAGCGAACTGCGCCAGTTTGCCGCTAATTATAAGATCACATGGCATGCCATTGAGCAGGCGTGTGCGCAAGGCAAGGAATTCGTTGACTTTTTCGGCAGTACCGGCGACCCCTCACCCGAGAACCCCATCACCGGCATCTATGCTTTTAAGAAGAAATTCTCGGGACTGCATACCGAATTTGCCGGTCAGTTTGACCTGATCGTTTCCCCCATGGGTTACGCCCTCTGGAATACCCTTTCTCCGCTCGCGCTTAAGGTGCGCCGTCTGTTGCGGCGTCGCCGCGACGGCTGATATTTTGTTCATCTAAAGCATAAACATAAATAAAAAGGAGTGACTACTTATGCCCGTAAACGCCGCTTATATCCTTGGCATCCTGTCGGCAATCGCCGCCACCGTTCTGGCCTTTATCTTCATTCTTCCCGAAAAGAAAAAGGCCGCCCTCCCCGCCGTACTGCAGAAGATTGCAGATATCCTCGATTTCCGTACCCTGTTTCTGGAGAAGATCGTCAAAGCCCTCTATCTGTTTTTGACCTTCGCCTGCCTCTGCATCGGCCTGTTCATGCTCATCTCGGTCAACTACGGTTTCTATACCGATATGTGGATGGGCGGGATCGGACTGCTGACCATGATCGTCGGTCCCATCGTCGTTCGCATCCTGTTCGAGATCACCATGCTCTTCATTTTATTGGTGCAGAACGTGATGGAGATCAACAAGAAACTGTCCGAGAAAAACAACAAAGATGCTTAAAAAAATATCCGAGAACCTAAGTTCTCGGATATTTTTATTCTTCTATGCTGTAGACCTGCATCTCACATTCCGCCATTTTCTTTAATTTGAACAGCGTTGCAATCACGTTCGGTACCGCCTGCTCGTAATACGAATTATAGGCTTTGACCTGCCGATTGTATTGCTCGGCGGCATTCGCAATGTCTTGTTCCACTGCACGCAGATCATTCTTCAGGGTTACAAACACGGCGCTGATGCGCAACTTCTGATATTTCTCTGCCGAAGCAAACAGGCGGCGCAACGCGTCGGTCAGTTCCGATTCGATGTCGCACTTTTCCATCAGCGACCCTGCCGCGATCGAACGGTTACGCAGCGTGATCAACTCCTCAACAATCGCCGTTTCGTGCGCGGCATATTCCTGCACCGATTCGATCAATCCGGGGATAAGGTCATAACGCTTTTTCATGAACCGATCCACTACCGAATACTTATCCTCGCACTCATACGTCAGCCCCGAAAAATGACTGCGCACCGCAGAAATCCATATCACAATAATGGCCACAAGCAGCGCTAATATTCCCAAAATCCAATACAGCCAATCCATGACGGATCCTCCTCATTTTTTCTTTATTATACCACACCGTCCCTTTGATTTCAAGCACCAAAGCACCCCTTACGGCATATCATGTAGTGTAATGGAGGTGTGATATATGTTTCTTAGATCTACAGATAACGGCGATTGCTGCTGCAATATGTCTATCGTCATCGTTGGCATCTTGCTGATCATGCTCATCACCCGCTAAATGAAAAATCCACCCTTTTCGGGTGGATTTTCATTATTTAAATACATCAATAACGGCAAACACCTTATCGGTAATCATGTTGAACACATCACCGAAGAAATAGGACAACACCAGCCCGGCCACCGCCAATACGCCGACCACGATCAGGAATGTCAGCAACACCCCGCGCGCCAGATTGCGACGGTTAAAGTTCTTGGTACCGCCCAAGGCCCAGATCAAGGTGGCCAGCCATCCGATCACCGGAATGCACATAAGAAGCACCGTGCCCATATACTGTGCCGAACTGAGCACATCATAGGCCGGATCGTCATAATACTCATCGTAATCAGCCATATCCGTTTTCAGATAAGGCATGTCTTCTGCCTTTGATTTATCCTCTTCCGGCTCCTGCGCCGCGGCGATCGCCTGTGCAAGATCGGCATCCTCGCTCGGCTTTTCGTCTATAATGACCGGCTCGCCCGGCTCGTGACCGCTATGTACGGGGGCAGGCTGATCCCGCAATACTTCTTCCTGCGGCTCTTGAGGCACATACAGTTCCTCCACCACCGGCTTCTCTTTTTGTTCTTCTTCATGATGAGCGGGGAAAGTAGGCTTGAAAGGCGCAGGCTTACGGCCAAAACGTGCCGCACCACATTCGGGACATTTTTCCATATCATCGGTCAGATCCGCGCCGCAATTGATACAATAATCCATAACTTCCTCCAAATATCGAATATATTCTTATTATATCGGACAAATTCTATTATGTCAAGGGCACAAAAAAGCGAGGCGTTAGCCTCGCTTCAGACCGTCAAAAAAGTCGTTTCACCACAGAGAAAGCCGAAAAATAAGAAAAGTGAAATTTACATTCTCAAGTATGCGATCAGAATAAAGGAATCCAATATTTTGAATTATATTAAAAACCCTTGCGTTGCAAGGGTTTTCTCTGTTTTCCGCCGATGCGTTCTCTACCGTACCATCGTACGCCGACGAGATCGCATCGACAAAATGCAACTTCCTTTTTTGATGTCTGCCGGCGTGTCAAAGAAAGTTCTTTGACACGCAAGAGCGAGGCTAACGCCTCGCTCTTGCTTACGGTTGAGATGATGAACTCAACGAAGAGCTCTCCGAACTCTCGGTCAATGTTTCGGGATCTATATTAGGATCAATATCCTCATAGATGAATTTATGAATATGGTCGGTCGCTTTATCCAAATCATACTGCATATAATAAATGCCATTGATCATAGCACTTCTGGCGTCATCGTAATCCCCGGGGATCATCGTTTCGTCAATTACCACCTCGCCGCTGGTAATGACCGGCAGGAATTCCAGCACATCGCTATAGGTGAAGGATGTTGTCACCATCGGAATCATGGATTTCGCCAAGGACGGATATTGCAACACCGACATAGACGTTACCTTATCAAAGATCGCCATAAGCACCTCGCGCTGACGGCTGGTTCGCATCTGATCGCTATCCAACTTCCGGATGCGCGCATAGGCAACCGCTTGATCCCCCGTCATCCACACATGCTCTCCGCTGGTCTTTAGCCAAGGGGAGGAAGATCCGCGAATTTCACTGATCAATAGATTCAACTCTCTGCGTTCTGCGGGGGTAACATCTAAATACACACCGCCTACCGCATCGATTACCTTGGACATCTGATCAAAGTTGACCGTTACATAATCGGTAATATCCAAATTAAAGTTCTCGTTTAGCGTTTTGATCGCCAGAGCCGCCCCGCCGTACCCGTATGCATGGGTCAGTTTGTCACCCCGTCCGTTGATCTGCACATAACTATCCCGCATAACCGAGATCAATTTCACTTTATTGGTTTGATGATTGATGCTTAGGATCATAATCGCATCGCTCAAGCCGGTATTGGAATTTCCTCCTGCACGGCTGTCAATGCCAAACAAAGCAATATTGGTGATCTTCTTTTCCTGTTGAATGGAAGAGTGATAACTGCTGTCGATTCCCAGATCGTCGGTATCCAATTCCTCCGTTTGCAATCCGCCGAAGAAATAAAAGAACACACCGACCAATATCCCGAGCAGAGCCACAATACTGCCAACCGTGATCCAGAGAGCACGCCGTCTTTTTTTCTTTTTATTTGCTGCCGGATCCGCTGTCAATACCTTGGCCTCATGTTTTCCCCTCGCCATTTTCTTCCTCCGCTTTATTTTACATTTTGGTTCTTTTCCACACATTGCACCTTATTATATATCTTGCCCAATAAAAAAACAAGACCTAATTTGTAAATAAAAAATAAGCGACCCTTTCGGATCGCTTATTCTTCAATGCAAAATCAGTTTTTATCTGCCGACTTCGCTGCCACCGATACGGGTAGCCTTGCCGGTAGTCATGCCGTAGTTGTATACACCGGAGCCATCCTTCATGATGCCGATGGAGTACACGACTTCATCTTCTGCATTCACAGCGCTCAAGCAGTAGCAGCTCTTAGAGTTGATGATGATATCTTCCTCAACCTGATAATCATCCCATTCGATCCCGGCCTGAGTCAGCTTCAGATCAAAATAGTAGTTAGCGATTCTGTCGAAATCGGCTTCGGTAACCGGCTTGGCACCGCATCCGGCCAGCAGACCGGTCGTGCATACCAGCACCAGGAGCATAGCTGCAATAATCTTCTTGGTCATTGTCGTTTCACCTTTCTGTCATAAATATTATGCCGACATCGTGTTTTTTACACAATGACCAGCTTAATTAGTATAATATACCACCATCATTAAGTCAACCTTTTTCGGCAAAGTTATCAATTTTTTCATATTCTGTGCAACTTGCACAAAACTTTTCACCATGTCATTTTTGCGCCAAGGTTTTACGTTTTTGCCGCCGTACACGATTGATGTGACGCTCGAAATCTCCGTTATCCATCAGCCGCGCCAACACCAACTGAATATAGGTGGGCACCGTACAGGAATAAAAGCCGAGTTTGTGCTCAAATTCCTTGGCTAATCCCAGCGGCAGCACCATATACCCCGCCCGCAATGACGGCGAAACGGTCTGCGAAAAGGTATTCATATAGATTACATTTTCAAACTGCGCATGAGAAAAGAGAGTCTCTTCCGCCTTTTTCGATACCGAAAATTCCGACTCAAAATCATCTTCTACAATATACCGTCCCTCATGCGCCCAACGCAGATATTCATGCCGCTTGGAGGCTGATGCACTGACACCACTGGGGAAACTGCGATAGGGCGAGATATGCAAGATGTCGGCCTGCGTGCAGCGCAAAGCCGTGCTGTCAATGCCGTCCTGCCCCAGCGGCAGCATCTCTACCTCCACCCCCGCCGACCGATATACCTGCTCGATCTTTTTATAGGACGGCGACTCGATCCCATAGATACGATCCCGCCCCAGCAACTCCACGATCATGCGGTACAAATATTCCGAGCCCGATCCGATCACGATCTGATCATCCCTCGCCTGTATGCCTCGACTGCGTGCCAGATACCGCCGAATGGCCTGCCGAAATTCCCGGCACCCGATCGGTTCCGATCGCTCCAAAATGTCCGCACCGTAATCCCCCATCACCGAACGCATCGTCCGATGCAAAACCGAAAGGGGAAACTCAGCCGTACCGCTGTCATGCTTAAGCGGCATGATCGCGCGGGGCGAGGCGGCAAACCCATCATCGGTTCGAAAGATAACAAAATACCCGCTGCGTTGTCGTGCTTCGATGTACCCCTCATCCATCAGCAATTCATAGGCGTGTGCCACCGTGATCAGCCCCACACCCAACTTCTCTGCCATGGTGCGCTTGGATGGCAATTTACTACCCAAGGGGTAGATTCCGCCGACAATCGCCTCTCTCATCTTCTTATATAGTTGTAAATAGGTGGCTTCCTGTCTCATCTGGTTCTATAAAATTCTCCTGTTTTGATACTTTTCATGCTACCAAAAATAGTATATAGTATCTTCCGTAAAAAAGCAAGGAGGGATTTTATGCACAATCATGAGAAAAAGATTGCCGTCATCAATGATTTTTGCGGATTTGGCCGTTGTTCGCTCGCGGTATCGCTGCCCATCATTTCGGCACTCAAAGTGCAATGTTGTCCCCTGCCTACTTCTGTTTTTTCCAATCATACGGGATTTGACCGTTTCTATTCCACTGACTTTACTCCGCATATGACTTCCTATATTGAGCAATGGAAGGCGCTCGACCTAACATTTTCCGGCATCCTGACCGGCTATCTCGGCTCTCCTGAGCAAATTGCCATTGTCAAGGATTTTTTAACGCAGTTCAAAAAGGAAGACACGGTGGTGGTCATAGATCCCGTTATGGGAGATAACGGCATGCTGTACCCTTCCTACTCGCCCATGTTGGCGGATAAGATGAAAGAGCTGGTTCCCTATGCCGATATCCTCACTCCCAACCTTACAGAGGCCTGTTTTTTAACAAAAACACCCTATAAATCGGATCTAAACGAGCAAAAATTAACCGAAATTTGCCTGAAATTGACCCAAATGGGGCCAAAAAAGGTGGTAATTTCGGGGCTGGAACGGGGCGAAAACCTCGAAAATTTCATTTTTGAAGACGGAAATGTTACCCTTGTGACCGAACACAAGGTGGGGCCAAACCGCGCCGGGACGGGGGATGTTTTTTCTTCGATCTTGGCCGCCGACACGGTAAACGGCATGTCGTTGCAAACCGCCGTGCGGCACGCCTCTGCCTTTATTGCTAAAGTGTTACGCCGTGCACTGGAACTGGATCTGCCCAAGACAGACGGACTTTGCTTTGAGGAGTTTTTGACGCAACTATGAAACCGACCATACGTTATCTTTGCTACAGCGGTATTTTTGCCGCCCTTGCCTTTGTCTGTAC
>JAZNYQ010000051.1:0-5733 GCA_045594545.1 Eubacteriales bacterium
TACACAATTTATAGCGATTCTTAAGGCTGCATCATAACCAGAACCTCCTATTACCAGAATATTAGCATTTACATTATGCTGTAGTTCAATATAAACATGATCTTCAGAGATTGCTATAGGCTCTCCCAAGTATACTCTAACCTTGCCAGGAATATCGCACTTCTCAATTTTAGTTATATTTTTATTATGTAGGGTGATTTCTTTGAGTTGGACATTCCGCAGGTAACTCAGGTGAAGCAGTATGCCAAGAATTCGGTGCTGGTGACCTTTAATCAGCCGATGTCTTTCTATAATATTACATTGGCTCAGCCTTACATCGGATTGCGGTTGGTGAGCGACTCAACCAAGACGGTATGCTACATCAACGTAGCCACCAATAAGATCACGCACAGCGCATGGGCGACCTATGAGGACGGAGCTCCTCAATACTGGAATACCGTGACCAAGTCGGCCACCCGTGATGAGATATGCAAGGATGCCAATGGAAACATCCAGTACGATGCTGACAATAATCCAATCAAGAATCCCCGTCGACAGAACACGGTGATTCAGTGGAATTCGGTAAGTAAGGAACTGATCAACGACGGCAAGCAGATGATCGTTACCTTTGCCGATAACGTAGACGTGGCGGCGCTGGTGAATGAAGACAGTTTGCTGGATTACATGAAAAACGGCTACTCGGTTATGTTCTGCATTGAGGAGACCGATACCAAAGACGGTACCTTCCTGACCGAGGACATGTTGATTCATAACTTTGTTAACGCATACGGCCGTCAGTTGGTGGCCAACAAATCCGGCGGCAACAACGGATTGTTGATGGATGTGGAACGGATCGATCCCGATGCGCCTGTTACGGTGATCGAGTCCAAGATCACGGGTGAGATGGAGATCACCTTCCGTTTCTCCGAGCCGGTGGATTTTGCGGGCAACATGAATCTGGCGTTGTTGCGCTATGTGGATAAGACCAACGGCCGCCTGTTCCAGACGGAGCAGGATGGGTACGTGCAATGGAGCGGTACGTTGCGGTATGCGGATGACAGCAAATCGACGGTGATCTGGACCATGCGTGCCAATAATCCGGCCAACAAGAATTTGCGACAGGAGAATCTGGCGGAAGTTTTTGATATCGTCAAGAGCAAGGAAAGTCTGAAGGGCTTAGACGGTTGCTTTAGCCTTTGCTTGGAAGAATCCAAGAATAATGTGGCCGGCTTTATTGATACCTTCTATGCCGTATCGGGTAAGACGATCGAGGCTCAGCCTTACATTCCCAACTGGAGTGACGGTGTGTATATTCCCGTTGATCCGGCGCAGGCCATTCGCGGGGAGTTGGACATTGTTAAGGCGGAAGCGGTAGCGGATAATGAGATGGTGATAACCTTCTCGGCGCCCGTTACGATCACGGCGGATCCGTGGTTCTGCATTCGTCTGTTTGATGGTAACAATCAGTTGCTCTTTGACGGCGACACGCCCATGCAATGGGGGCTTAATGCGGTGTCTTTGAGTAAGGACGGCACCCGGCTTCGTTTGGCACTTAGGAGCAACAGCGGGATGAAGCAACTCAGCCTGACCGAGGTTCTTCAGTATGACTGGAATCAGTTTGCCGAGGGTGCACATATTCGCTTCTATGTAGAAGAAAAGAATGCGCCGATGATCACCCGTAGCGGGCATGTAGATAATATTGCGTTGGCAAGTGACGGACGGATCCGTCTGGATGCCACCGACTTTAACGAGCGTGACGGTGCCGGCGCGGCGATTACTATAAGTTATAATCCGGTAACCATTCAAACGTCGGCTACGGTTATTAACGAAAATCAGTTGCGCATTGCCTTCTCCCACAAGATCGATCTGAAGGGTGAAGTCTATATGGCGCTGTGCTATGTGGATGACGACTATAATTTGCTCTCTCATCTGGAATTGGGCAAGCACTATCCGCAATGGGGCGGTGCATGGGAGTGGGAGAATGAGTCTCATACTTCCATCATCTGGACGATGAATGCCGGCATGTACGGATGCAAGACTATTTCGGACATCGTAAACAAGAGGGGAATGCTGAGTGACCTGTATGCCGATGCCAACATTCTGTTCCGTATTGAGGAAAAGAAGACCGATGCGCTGAATGCCGTTGGTTGGACGGGATTGGTTGATAATATTTCCGCTTTGGGCGGTACGGTGCATCTGCTGGCTCGCGGCAACGGCATGGATCGACACTTTGTTCGGATAAGAAACACCGATGCGTTGGCGGGAGAAGAGGTTCATCTGCTCTCGGTCAAGGCGTTGGACAACAAGACGCTGGAATTGACGTTCAGCGAAGCGGTGGTTATCAAAGAGGGGGATCGGGCCCCGATCATGGCCATTCGCTATTTGACGGCTTCGGGCGATACCGAGGTTGGTGTTGACGGAAGAACCTTGTCCTTCGGCGGAACCTGCGCGTATAAGGATGACAGTAAAAAGGTAGTTATTTGGACCTTGGATGAGGCAAAAGCGGCCAAGCGCGGAGCCAAGTCGCTGGATGATATCTTTACCTATGCCAATGATTTCCGTTGGAATGAAGGGGCGCGTATTGCTTTCGTGGTCATGGACGAGGAGGAGAACGCCCTTACCGGTGCCGCCATGCGTGTTTGCGGAATCACTGATCTGAGCGGGTACCGCAATCTGGTGGCGAACAAGAGCGGGGACGTGGCACAGATCCAGCTGGATATTGAGATCGGGTATGAATTGCCGGTGATCAATGAAGAAATCGTAGAGACCGTATACGTGACCGACTATCTGTTGCCTATCATCGGTGGCGGCGTATTGGCCGTGGCCGGTATTGCGGTGGCCGTGGTGTTGATCGCGGGCAGGAAAAAGAAAGAAGATTAAGGAGGGCAGGCGGATGAAAAAATTAGTTGCATTTATCTTGGCGCTCTGCCTTCTGGCGGCGCTGCCTCTGGCGGTACAGGCGGAGGAAAAGGTCGTGACGATGGATCGGGTCATCATGGTCAATGATACGCAGTTGGTCATGGAGTTTTCCGAACCGATCGCTGTATGCTTGAATGAAGAAACTGAGCCGTGGGTCTCTGTCCGTGCGGTCAAGCCCGGACAGGGCAACCCCCAGCGAGCCGATGACGGCGTGACCTATTTGCAGTGGCAGATCGGATTGATGTATCTGGATGCCAAGCATGATCGGCTGTTGGGTACATTACAGGGTTCGGCGCTGGGCGTGACCAGCCTTACCGACATTCTCAACTGGAAAGGGGCGCTTGTTCCCTATGCCGATCGCGGTTGGGAGATGCAGTTGGTTTTTGAAGAGAAGAACAGCAAAGGGGATGGCGGCAACGATGGGCTTGTCTGCAATGTCACCAATGCGGATGGGTCGGTTATGTTGACCGGCGTAAAGGGCGGCGGATATGAATCCGCGCGCCTGCCCATTACGGTAGATACCAAGTACGCGATCGACATGACCAAGGTAGAGCCGATCAAGAAAGCGCAAGCGGTTGTACCGGAAAAGGAAGTGTTCCGTTATCAAGAAGATTGGCTGACGGTAAAGCGTGCCGTACAGGTAAGCAAGAACCAGATCGTGGTTGAATTTTCGGAGCCGATCGCCGTTGCGCTGACTCAGGCGCGCGGGCCGTTTATTGCATTGCGCTTGGTGACGAAGGGCGGCAATGCGGCCATTCGCACCGATGATGATAAGGGGTATTTGCAGTGGCAGTTCGGCGCGCAGTATGTTGATAGCAAGCACGATCGGTTGCTGTTGACCATGTCGACGGTGGCGCTGGAAGTAGATACGATCGATGGAATTCGTAATTTTGAGGGGGCCTTGGCCGCTTACGCCGGACGCAATTTGGAGCTGCGGTTGGTTATCGAGGAGTATCCGGATGACAAGGCCAATTATTCCGATTGCGGGGTGTGCAACATAACCACGCCCGATGGCAAGAAGATGCTTTTCCCGACGCACATCGGTGGGTATGAAGCGGTATCGGTTTTGGTGGAAAAGGATCTGAACTATGCGTTTGATCCCAATTTGGCCGAATCGACTCAGGCTACAGTCGGACTGGATGCCGATACCATTGTCATGTATGATGGTGCGACGTATCAATCGGATCAGGACAAGGATGATGAGAGTTCGGCAATCGTCAGAACGGAAGAGGTCGTAAAGAATGATCCGTTGATCATGGTATTGTTGCTGGGTGGCGGATTGTTGATCGGATTGGTTGCCGTAGGAGTCGCTCTATTGGTGGGCAAGAACAGAAAGGCGGGGAAGTAATATGAAAAAGAAAATCGTAGCAGGACTTCTATGTCTGGTCTTGCTTCTTGCCTGTGTTGCCTGCGGGGAGAAGAAACCGGAGGTTACGGACATTACGGCGCAGGCCAAGGCGTTCATGTCTCAGGCGATTGAGAAGAATGCGCTCATGTCTTTTTCTCTGGACGGCAAGCCCTACGCCGAGCATATCGGCTCGTGGGATAAAGAGGTAGCGGATACCGAAGACGGGTGGACGGTTACTTATAAAAAGGACGGTCTGACGGTATGGAGCGAGATTTCTTTTAATGAAGAGCGCCTGGCGTATGAATGGTGCCATTATTTTAAGAATGAGGGTGCGTCGGATTCGCCCGTTGTCAGTGATGTGCTGGCCATGGATGTTGTATTGGATATTGAGGATCCGATCCTGACTACGGCCAAAGGTACCGATAACAGTGAACTGGATTTTCAGCCCTATTCCGTTGACCTGAAGAAAGAGGCTTTCGGCGTTAAGACGTCGAACGGAACTCCGGCTGCCGAGGCCTTTCCGTATTTTGATATTGCCAACGGTAAATACGGGGTGATTGGTGCGATCGGCTGGACGGGAAATTGGAAGATGGACGCCGCTTATGCTGACGGGAAGGTGACGTTGCAGGCCGGTATGGCGGAAACGCGGTATACCGTTTTGCCGAAAGAGCAGCTGCGCACGCCCATGATCGTGCTTCAATTTTTTGAGGGGGATCAGGATGCGGGACATAACGCCTGGCGGCAGTTGGTTTATGCCGACTATACTCCGATCGATGCCAATACCGGAAAGCCGTTTACGCAATTACCGATCACCATCAATGCCTGGGGCGGCCTGTCGGAGAGCTCTATGCTTAGTTTGATCGCGCAGGCGGAAACCAGCGGATTTGATTATGATCTGATGTGGATCGATGCCGGCTGGTACGGCAACCGTATCAATATGGGTAATGACGGCATCTGGATGGAGGAATTGGGAAACTGGGCGATAAACCGAGAGATGCTTCCCAACGGTTTTGATAAGATTGATGCCGCCTTGGAAGAAAAGGGCAAAGATCTGCTTTTGTGGATGATGCATGAAACGGTGGGGAAAGAAAGCCAATTTGTGAAAGATCATCCTACCTATATCCTGCCCTCCTCGACCAATCACCGCTTTGATCTGGTTGACTATTCACAGGAAGAAGTTCTGCAATTCATGCTTGACTATGTCGGCGGTATCCTTGAGGATGCCGGTGCCGAGTGGTTGCGAGTGGATTTCACCGGTTCGTTGGGCGAGAAGTGGAAGATGAAGGACGAAACGCTGGGCGCTAACCGCGTGGGCATTACCGAGATCCACTACGTTACCAATCTCTATCGGTTCTACGACGGGCTTAAAGAAAGAATTCCCGGGCTGATGATCGATAACTGTGCTTCGGGCGGCACCCGTTTGGATATGGAAACGGTAAGACGCGCCGTTTGCCTGTGGCGCAGCGACCTGCACGCCGGAACCCAAA
>JAZNYQ010000052.1:0-4993 GCA_045594545.1 Eubacteriales bacterium
ATGACCGGTACACCCTCCAAGGCAAATCGCGAAATGACTTTATCAATCACTCCCGGTAAAATCTCAATATAATCCGGACGTGTTGTTCCAATCATCTCACGGATACTTTCAATACCCTGTGAGTCAATGGCAAAATACCGCTGAACGGCAATCACACCCAGTTCCTTCGCGCTCTTGATCAGCGATGCTTTTGTACTAATGATGCCATCGGCGCCAAGCTTGACCAAATATTCTACACCATACCGATCCTTACCGATACCACGCATCAGATCGATATGAATAAAAATGGCTTTGCCTTTTTCATGCGCCATGCGAATTTGGTCGGCAACCGTCATAACTGTGCCTTCCAACACAAAGACAATCTGTGCCGGCGATTCCAATGCTTGCTCAAATCGATTTTCATGCACCGAAGCCACCAACGGGCAGATTTCCAGACGTTCCTGTATCTCAGAAAATATCATGCCATCATTCCTTTATCTGTAACGAATTGATTATATATGATTTATAAAAATTTGTCAATATGGCTTATTCATTGTCCGTGCATTTTTCGATATTCACCCGGCGGCATCCCCGAATATTTCTTGAAAAAAGCATTAAAATAGTACTCATTATCAAAATTCATCATCATGCTGACCTGCTTTAATGACAGTGAGGCATCGGCCAATAAGGATTCTATTTTTACGATGCGTCTTTTTATAATATATTCTCCGGGAGTGACACCCTCATATTTTTGAAAAATGCGGGTCAATTGTTTGGTGCTTAAATAGCAGTATGTTGCAACATCAACCACACCGGGAGATGACATAATATTATCATCTATATATTGCTTGGCCAGTGTTATCATTACATTCTCAGTTTCATTTTGAGTCGTATCGTTTTCTTTAATTCCCAGCAAACGAAAAATAGAAACCATGATCTCCAATATACTGTTTTCTATTAGTGTAAAGGAGATTTCCTTTTTTTTGACCGACTCCTTCGTGATAAAGGATATATTTTCTAATATCCGATCCGGTATTTTGCCGCAAATGCAATCCTTATTACATTCTGTTTTTTTGTTGAAGGTAATAGAATATTTCCATGTGTGCATGGAAGACGAAACCGCTACATGCGCCACATTCGGATAGATAAGCAAAAAAGATCCGCTATCAAGGCGATAGGTTGTTCCGTTTATTTCATATTCCTGAAATCCATCCATAATCATATGTAATTCAAAGCTGGTATGATAATGGTTTTTTCGGGTGATAATATCTTGATTTTTATCCAAAAGCAGTTCTTTTAAGTAGCAATCCCGTATACCTAAACGACATAACGCGCCTGCCTGATCCTCTTTCGGTTGCTTATAATGTATTTTCATAATAAACACCTTCTTTTAAAAACATTATACAGGAAGTGTTACAAATAAACAAGGAGATGTCCCAATATTATAAAAATTAGTCTGTTATACCCATTGTTTTTCAAATCGCATACAGGTATAATGAAGAAAAAAAGAGGTGTAAACATGGACATTCTTACCACTATGATAACCCCCTATCTACCGGATGGGAGCATCGATTACAAAACCGCTGAGAAATATGTAGATTGGTACTACAATTCGGGAATTGACGGTATTTTTGCCGTATGCCAATCCAGTGAGATTTTTTATCTGTCGCTGGAAGAGCGAGTCAAACTGAATAAAACGGTATATGCCCGAGCCAAAAGCTTGAATGAGAATTTTTTGGTGGTCTCCTCAGGTCATGTTTCAGATACCTTTGAAGATCAAGTACGAGAGCTGAATGCCATCTACGAATCCGGAACTGACGCTCTTATTTTGATTACAAACAGACTGGATATTAACAATGAAGGTGATGATGTTTTCATTGCCAATGCCGAAAAACTAATGGCTCAATTACCTGCAGATGCGAAGCTTGGCTTATATGAATGTCCTTATCCTTACAAAAGGCTGGTTACTCCTAAGATACTCGATTGGTGCGTATCGACCGGCCGTTTTTATTACATGAAGGATACTTGTTGCGATGCCGCTGTTATTGCCGAACGTGTAAAACAGTTAAAGGGTAGCAACTTTAAGTTATTAAATGCAAACTGCCAAACCCTTCTGGAATCCATGAGAAGTGGCGCTGACGGCTATTGTGGAATTATGTGTAATTTCCATCCTAGACTTTACGCGTGGCTTGGAAAAAACTATAACAGTGAGAAAGCCGATTATGTTCAATCCATAACCGGAACCTTTGGTTTTACTGAGGTTGGACTTCCCTATCCACTAACGGCGAAGTATCATATGAATCTTTGCGGATTGGAAACCGAAAATATCGCCCGCAACCGTCAGGCTGCGGAATTAACCGACTATGCAAAAAGCTGCATGAAGCAGATGAAGTTAGCCACCGATACATTGGAAAATATGCTGGAGGAAATACAATGAAGGGTCATAGTTTATGGAGTTATGCCCCTTACAAACCGCTATTGCATAATATTGGTGATATCTATATTTCCCGTCTTGCCCCAAACGAGAATACCATCCATGTAGAATGGCTTGATGCAAACGAAGAAACGTATGCCGTATATTGCCGAAAGAAGAACGCCTCGGAATTCCTTTTATGCGGAACGACCGGCAACACTCAATTTGATATTTCCAATCTGGAGAGCGATACCGATTACGAATTCTACGTACAGGCTAATCACAAGAAAAGTTTGATTCGGCTTGCCAGAACCGGTAAAATTGTCGGGACTGTTGTGAACTATCTTCATCCGGATGAAGATGTTTATGCTTTTTCGGGCAAATATTTATGCTCACCCTCACTTGTCCGGCATCCGAATGGATTTCTGTTGGCGTCAATGGATCTCTTTAATTATAATTCGCCGCAGAATCTTACTTTGATCTTTCGGTCAGATGATGACGGTAAAACATGGCATTATCTGAGTGAACTTATGCCATGCTTTTGGGGTAAAATGTTTATCCATAACGGCGAACTGTATATGCTTGCCTGCTCCACGGAATATGGTGATCTGTTAATAGGGAAATCCACAGATGGCGGTAAAACATTTTCTGCACCCGTTTGCCTACTTCATGGATCAAACGGTAAAAACGGAAATAACGGCATCCATAAAAATCCTCAAAATATCTTGATCCACAATAATCGCCTTTACAATACTTTAGAATGGGGATCGTGGGCAAATAAGGAATACTGTCATGCCGCTATGGTTATGTCCATTGATCTAAATGATGATCTTCTTTGTCCGGATAATTGGTCGTTCACATTACCTAAAAAATTTGAGCCGTCGGCTCCTGAAATCTCACATCTTCCCCTCAATACTATGACCATTGAAGGAACCTTGACGGTAGATCCCGCCGGGAACTTGTTTAATGTTATGCGTTTTGGCGGCGATAAGTGCGCCATCGCTTACTTGGTAGACCCAGAAAATCCGGAGGCATCACTTACCTATTCTCACTGCATACCATTTCCCGCTAACCGTTCAAAATTTATGATAAAGTTCGATTCGGTGTCAAAAAAATATTATTCCATTGCCTGCCGACTCAAGGACAATGCACCGGCTCATTCCAGAAATCTATTATCACTCATGGTCTCGAATGATATGCTAAACTGGCAACCACAATGCGACATTATAGACTACTCTGATAGTGATCCTGACAAGGTTGGGTTTCAGTATGTCGATTTTGAATTTGACGGTGATGATATTATTTTCCTTTGTCGCACAGCGGTAAACCAGGCGCATAATTATCACGACTCCAACTATTCGACCTTTCACCGCATAAAGAATTTCCGTAATCTTGACAAAAGATAACGAATCACAAAAAATTCCCACCGATGAATCGGTGGGAATTTTGTTCGTTTATGATCTTTTTAGTTGCATTGCGGAAGTGTGGAGCCTGCATAGGGCATAACGGTTACCTTAGCCTCTTTACCACACTTAGCAAAAGCCGCATCCACGGCTTCTTGCACCGAAGTAAAGGGCGTCAGGTGAATGGAGCGGACAAAATCCGCATCCAGATCGCTAACCAGATAGATATCCACTTTTTGCTTGACCAGCGCAATGGCCGCTGCTTTATGGCCGCCCAGTTCAAAGTTCTTTTTGATCTCTACAACCATTTCATCGGGAGTCATGGTGGTCATCCAACGTTCAAAACTCTTATTTTCCAAGCCTTCTTTGCAGGATGCCACCAAGATGATCACGCCGCCGTCTTTTACGGCAAATTTGGCATTATCCAGACCCTTTTGAGCCTGATACAGGTTCAGATCTTTCGGATAACCACCCGAAGATGCCACAACAATTTCTGCGCGTTCCTTGATATTCACCTTGTAAAGCGTATCCAGGAAACGGCATCCGGCACGATGCGCCTCGATGTAATGACCGGCAAAAGACTTGAGGATCTTCTTATGTTCGCTGAGAACCACATTGACAATATAGTCAATAGGACAAAATTCGGCAACACTATCAATATCCTCACGAACCGGATTACCCTCAATACGGCCGGTGGCCGCTTCTTCGCGGACCATCATGGAATGATTGACCTGAATGGCATCGCAGGTAGAAACACCCGGCATAATGGCCTTAGCGCCGCCCGAATAACCGGCAAAATAATGATATTCAATGTTACCAACGCAGATTCTGCGATCCGCATTCGCCACAACATCAAAGACATCAACCGGTGTACCGACCTTGGTCGTACCTAAATGCACGCAATTCTTAGCGTTGGCATCAATACAGTTCACTTTATCGTAAACTTCCTTGCCG
Organism: Eubacteriales bacterium; assembly: GCA_045594545.1. GTDB lineage: Bacteria > Bacillota > Clostridia > Oscillospirales > UMGS1783 > CAKSHC01. Next base: position 4,750 of record JAZNYQ010000052.1, read on the forward strand.
ACTAACCGAATCATCTCTTCTTCGGTATGAGCACGGTGAGAACCGAGAGCAAACACTACTGTAATGTCCTCGAACTTTACATTTGCTTCCTGCAATTCCTCGAGAATAGGAGGAATTACATCATAACTCGGCACGGGACGAGTGATATCACTGGTGATGATAACAATCTTCTCACCGGGTTTCACCACAATCCACTCCCCTACCGCCACTTCTTCCGGGGAGACAGTGCGCAGTTCCCCATTTC
>JAZNYQ010000053.1:0-4337 GCA_045594545.1 Eubacteriales bacterium
ATGATAGCATTATTTAATTACAGTATATCACATCGCCCGACTCGGCGCAATCCTAAATGGGACCAGACGCGCCTTATCCATTCTTATCGGCTTTTATACCATAATCTTTATCCAAGGCGCAAGACAAAAAGTGGATTGCACTACTCTCCATGGATGGTTCAAAATAGTACAAACTTTTTAGGAAATCATCCATGGCAATTTATTCATAAGTTCGATATACTGAAAAAGTAGTTATATCAAGGGGTTTATGCCGTTGCGGGCGGAGATGTTACCCTCTACCCCCCCACACAAACCACAAAATATTATAATATCAGAAAAGGAGGATAAAACCATGAAATTACCATTTGTTTTATCTGAAACATTGTTTGCTGAGGAATTTTCACCTGCCATGTCGGGCGATTTTTGGCGTTTGTATCTGGATGATTGTCGGTTAGGCGGTAAGCGCGAACTGGCCGTCTATTCGTCCGATCAAGCGGTGCCGACGATTGAGAAAACGGGCAATCAAATCATCTATACCTACGAAAGTCTTAAGGCTGAGGACGGATCGATTCACAATATAGCCTTGACCCTTACTCAAACTCTTGTGGATGGCGTTTGGAAATATTCGGCGGCCATGGATAATAAAAGTGAGATGCGCCTGAATGAGTTGCAGTACCCCTTCTGGCAGTTTGACCGTATCAACGGCGACTTCGACACCGACATTCTGTACATTCCCGAAGGGCTTGGCCGTAAGGTTGTCAACCCCCATGCCTACACCGCTGCCGCCCATACCGAATATATGGCCGCCGATTACAAAAATATCGTGCGGATGTATCGCCATCCGGGCCCGCTATCGATGCCCTGGATGGTTCTGGAAAGCGGGAAAAAGAGCTTGTATCTCGGCTTTCATAGTGAGAAATGGCGGTATTTTACCATGATCACCGAAACCGAACCGCGAGAAGCGGATAACGAGTGTTTTATCATGGGCATCTGCACCTATCCTGCCGTTTGTCCCGGTGAATGTATTACCTATGAAGGCATGACTGCGGCTCTCTTTGACGGTGACTGGCGCGAAGGTGCTGACTTTTATCGTGCATGGGCGGAAAGCAGTTGGCTCAAGCCCATTTCCAAAAAGGAATCGATCCGCCACCTGCACGGTTGGCAGAGAATTATCTTAAAACACCAGTTTGGCGATATTTATAACCGTTACGATGATTTGGTGCGCATCTATAAAGAAGGTGCCAAATACGGAATAACCATGATCCTGCTCTTCGCTTGGTGGGAAGAAGGCATGGATAACGGCTACCCCAATTATCAACCGTCTGAGGAGTTGGGCGGGGTTGAGGCGCTCAAAAAAGCCGTCAAGGAGATTGAGGCATTGGGCGGCCGCGTCATCCTCTATTCCAACGGTCACATTATCGATAAGGCCACCGACTATTACAAGACCGAAGGTTACCGCTATACCATGAAGGACATCGAGGGCAACGATTATATAGAAAAATATCAATTCTCCAACTCGGGTACCATGCTGAAAATCGGTCATAAGACCTTTGTCACCGGCTGCTACGGAACGAAGGAATGGGCGGATAAGGTAGAAGAGCTGGAACGGCGTCAATTGTCCCTTGGGGCAAAAGGAACCTTCTTTGATCAGCTGGGTTGCGGCTTTAAACTCTGCTTTGATACCAATCATTCCCACGGTAACCGCATCGACGAAGATCCGGCTTTGCGCTTGCAGGCTGTTAAAAAGATGCGCACCAATCTAGGTGAAGATGACTGGTTCGGCACCGAATGGGTGGGCGATCGCATTTCGCCGGAAATGGACTTTACCCATGGATACGGCACCTCCATTGAATTTACTCCCGATGCCTATCCTTATCTCTTCCGTTACACCTTCCCCGAGTGCACCGTATCCAATCGCCTGATTCATGACGAAAAAGAAGGTTGGGAGAAGCATCTTAACTATGCCTTTGTCCACGGTATGATCTTTGATGTCGGTCTGTGGCGTTGCCGCATCAAGAGCATCGACGATCTGCCCAATTACGGCAAGAAGGTCAAGGAGCTTATCGATCTGCGCAAAGCCTATCTCGATTTCTTCACTCTTGGTAAATTTGATATGCTCGATCTGCCGGACGGAGTATGGGGTGCGAAGTATACCTATAATGGCAAGAGCATTGCCACTCTATGGAACGATGCTGATACTGATTTCGAGATGGTCGGACAGACGGTCAGACCTCATGAGGTCAAGGTCGTATGCTTAGACTAAAAGCCGGAGAGTGGCAGGCCGAGGTTTATCCGCCATGCGGAATGAACTTGACGGCACTGTCTTTTGCAGGCAGACCGATTCTTCGCACACCGGCCGACGAGCCGACGCTTCGTGAGAATCTGTATATATACGGTAATCCCCTCCTGATGCCGGCAAACCGCACCAAAGACGGGCGCTTTCCCTTCCGCGGAAAAGTTTATGAATTGCCGATCAACGAGCCAACACGCAAAAATAATCTCCACGGTCAGATGGCCGACGCTCCCTTTACCGTGCTGTTACACACCGAAAATACGGTGTGTGCCGTCTACCGCAACCGCGGTGAGCGCTATCCCTTCGCCTTTGATATGACTATCACTGATGTCATAGAGGATGGATGGTGTCGCACAGTAGAACTGCTGGCGCTGGAGGATATGCCATATACCTTGGCTTTTCATACGACATTTTTGGCGACCCAAAGATTTTCGGTGCCTATTGGACAACGGCATGTTTGCAATAAAAATTATATTCCTACCGGAAAACAGGTCGAGGCCGAACCACTGGGTAAGGTCATTTCCGGTTTTTACGAGGCGACCGGCCATCAGGTGACGGTGGATGACTATATCTTTACTGTTTCGAAGAATTTTGATCAGTGGGTTCTCTATAACGGGGGCGGTGAAAAAGGCTTCTTGTGCATCGAGCCGCAATGCGGATGTGTGAATGGACTCAACACCGAGCATCACCGTATACTACATGCCGGAGAAAGAGACTTCTTTACTTTGCGCATCAAAAAGAAATAACCGTTAACACTTACCCGTAAAAACAGATTACATCATGCCAATCATACCTTTCCGTAACTACAAACCCCAAAGAAACACTTCCCGATGGGAAGCGTTTCTTTGGGGCTGTTTCATTCGAGTTTGGAATTTGTATCGACATGTTATTATGAGACCGATCTATCCTATTACACGGATATGATGCCTTTTCATTTCGGAATATAGCAATTTGGCAAGATAATGAACGTTAGCGCTTTTGGCGCCCTTAGCGTTTCCCATAACGACAACGGCATATTTTGTTTTGGCGTTAAATATCATGGAAGACCTAAATGTCCCAACGCCGCCAACATGCCAACATTGATTGGATTTCCTGTACGTATGCCAGCCCAAACAGATATCGGTTGACCCACCAAGGCCTGAAGAGACGGTAATGCGTTGTTGTGCTAATTTTGTAAAGGTATAGGATTGCTCCACTTGTGATCTGGCATATTCCAGCATATCCCCAATCGTAGAGGAAATGCCGCCACTTGCCAGGTATGGGTTGTCGCTTTCCCATTTCCACGGCGGAATGATGCGACCACGCAAATTGCTTTTCACACGGTTTTCATCAGAAATGATATATGTGTTCTTCATATTATAGTCGTCGATAACTTCTTGAAGAAGTGTCATAATATTTTTACCGGTGATGCGGCTTGCGACAGTAGCCAATACCGCATATGCAAAATCTGAATAAGAATATCCCCTTAAATATGTACGATTTCTTTTTGACAGAGCCTTTATCACATCATTTTCCCGAATTCCATGATACACATTTGCTCTTGCATAGGATTTTTTCAACAAACTCGGTACGGTTATTTCTACCGGTGTAAGATTTTTATACCCTGCGGTATGGGTAAGCAGCATTTCGATGGTCGGATAAAGGCCTGCAGGTAACGGTAAAAACCGATCTACCGAATCGGAAAGCGACAATTTATTCTCGCCGGCCAATTTTAATATTACCTGTGCCGTAAACGTTTTACTGATTGAGCCAATATCAAAAAGAGAGTCTTCCTGAATATCCGACGACGTGTAATAACCCATCGTTCCATCCGGAAGCAATACGCCGATAGCCAGAGAATTATTATGGGAAAGCTGTAAATAGTGATGTGCCGCTGCTTCTCCTTTTTTACCCAAATAAATTGTTGTTTTCATCATTCGTCTCCAGAGTTGTATCATTATTATCGACGCCTTTCGTGTATTGTAACATACATTTACACAAGGTGCAACATCGTTGGGCGTTAGCCCACATCGTTTGTGTGTAGCACAACACTGTTTGCGCACAGCGCAACCTCGTTTTGTGTCCG
>JAZNYQ010000054.1:0-19150 GCA_045594545.1 Eubacteriales bacterium
GAGTGGCTTAGTGGGATGGAGTGGCCGGTGATTCCGGTAGGTTTTGAAGTATCGAATGATGCTGAGTTGGATGCGGCTGTTGCCGCCGGTGAAACGGAGATTTGGCTCAATCCCGGCACCTACAATATTTCCAGTGCAACACAGCGTAAGACATTGACCATCAATGGTACGAAGGATTCTGTCATTAAGCCGATGAACGAGGGTGAAGACGGTTGCGATTACGGTTTTGACAGTTCTATCGTGACATTCAACGGCGTGACCATCGATACTACGGCGAATACCGGTAATTATAAGGGATTTGCGAGAATGACCGCTACCTTTAATGATTGCACGATCTTCGGTTCGTATACCACACACACGGTACAGACATTTAACAACTGCACCTTCAACACCAATAATGGTTATATCTGGATATGGGGTGCCAATGAGGTGAACTTCAACGGCTGCAAGTTCGAAGGCAACAGCAAGACCATTCTGGCGCACGGTTGGGCATCTTCCGTGGTCAACATTAAGGATTGTAATTTTGTTGCGACCGAAAAAGGTTATACTGGTGCGGGAGATCATACGGCAGCGGTCGAGATCGATCCGGCCGGAAGCAACACCTACACAATAACCTTTAGCGGTGCAAATACGAAGACGGACGCGTATAGCGGTTGGACTCGTATTAAGGACGGCAGCACCGGACATATCATCAGCGGTTTGAATTGATCTTTATTTATGATCCACCACCCATCCCCTTTATGGGGATGGGCGGCAATCCAAGGGCAAAAATGCTTCGCATTTTAAGGTAAGAAGTAAGAGTGAAGAGGTAAGGAGTCGGCAGTGCCGACGAAGGCACACCGAACGTATTATCGATTTCCTATTTCTTATCTCTTCAAAACGGTTTCGCAGTTTTTGCTTTTGGATTGCCGAGAGGCAAAAGGTACGACCCTTCCAAAAGAATGGCGCAAATGAGAGGGTGGGTCCCTGTCGGTCAGCTCAAGTTTTCGGAGGAAGGCACAAACACTATATTCCTAAAGGAGAAAACAAGTATGAAGAAGAAAGTATGGCTCGTAGCGGTGAGTGCGGTTCTGGTTCTGGCGTTGGCCATTACCGGTACGATCGCGTATCTGACTGACCGTGACAGTGATGTTAACGTATTTACCTGGGGCAACGTTGACATTACTCTGAATGAGGATTTTGAACAGGGTGCAACCCTGATCCCAGGTGTTGACATTACGAAGGACGTTACCGTTTCCAACGTTGGTAAGTCGGATGCATGGGTATGGGTCAAGATCGCGATGCCTGCCGTTCTTGACAACGATGACGCTTCCAAAAACGTGATCCATTTCAACTACAAGGCCGAGTCGGTAGCGGACGGTCTGTGGAACTGGAAGAAGGATGGCGCCTGGAACGTGACCAAGGACGTAGAGATCGACGGCGTGAAATACAACGTTTACACCGTTTTGTATGATACGATCCTGACTCCCGGTGCGACCACCGCACACAGCGCCATGACCAAGGTCTATCTGGACAAGGCTGTGGATATCGATCCCGACGGCAACCTGCATAAGGTCAAGAGCGGTATCGCCACCGCCGTGGGCTGGAATATCAACACCGACGGTCTGCCTGTGATCTACGTCAGCGCTTATGCGGTTCAGGAAAAGGGTTTTGATTCGGTTGAAGCGGCCTATGCGGCGTACAACACGCAGTGGGGCAAGAACGGTGAGGAATGGGCTACTCCGACACTGACCGTAAATAATGCGGATCAGCTCAATGACTATGTTGCCATTTCCAGCAATCTGACCTTTGGTACTGACATTGAAACGGACACCACGGTTGCCGAGGGGGCAGATGTTAGCATGAATATGAATAACAAGACTCTCAGCGGTGTGTTTACCAATAACGGAAATGCCAACATTTCGAACGGAACCATCACGGGTGATTATGCTCAAAACAACGGAGAGGCCACTTATGATACGGTTGCCATGGAAACCGGAACTCCTAATGATTACGCCAGCATCAATACGGCCGGTTCCAAGACGGTCTATAACGATGTAGATATTACATCCGGCGGCGGCGGTATCGGTGCCGTTGACGGGGCGCAGGTTGAATTCAACAGCGGCACGATTGACGTTAGCACGACATCTACCTCGGGCCGATATAATTTCTATGTAGTAGGTAACGGCACGGTAGTTGTGATCAACGACGGTGAGTTTTCTTTCAGCAAGACGCTCAATCAGAAGCGTGCCTATATCTATGCCGGTGCGGGTGCAACCGTTTACGTAAACGGCGGTACTTTTGGTCCGGCATCGACCCGCAGCGGATATACAGCCGGTATTCTTGGTGATGGTGAGGTCATCATTACCGGCGGCACCTTTGGCTTTGACCCCTCTGCGTGGGTTGCCGATGGGTATGTGGCGGTCAAGAGCGGTTCTACATGGACGGTTTCCGCAAAATAACTCATAATAAAACACATGTTGTCCCATCCCCTTTATGGGGATGGGCGGCAATTCAAGAGCATGAGCAAGGGCTGGTGCTTTTGGATTGCCGAGAGGCAAAAGCAAGTATATCCTTCCCGGAAAAATCGCATTTGGGGGAGGAGGTAGACCGTTTATCTCCCCCGATGGTCAGCCTATGTGTTTCCATGGATGGATGCGAAAAACCATATATCCATAAAAGGAGACAAAGAAAATGAAAAAATTTTTACTTTCTGCATTGGCGCTTGTGGCGGTAGCGGCTCTGGCCATTACCGGCACGATCGCCTATCTGACATGGGAAGATTCCGATGTCAACGTTATGACGGTCGGCAATGTTGAGATCGCACAGCATGAGTATGAGCGTGTTGTAGATGCAGACGGCACTTACAAGACCGACACCATCGACGGTGTAACAAGCTACGTATTGAAGGACTTCACTCAGGGCAAGGATCTGCTGCCTGCTACTGAGAGCACGAATAATGGTGCTGGCCCTTGGGATGATACCATTGTCCGAATGACTCAGGTAGATTCCTATGGCTCTATGCAGGTGTTTACTTCTAAGAACGCACAGGATAAATTCGTTACTGTTGAAAACGCCGGAAAAACCGATGCTTATGTTCGTACACTCGCTGCATTTGAGATTGGTTCTACTGACGGCTCTCTGATTGGAATCTCCAACCACAAAGCTTGGAACTTTAATTATGTCGGAGTAATCAATGTTGACGGCAATAATTATGACCTTGTTGAGTTTATTTATCGCGGTCTTGCCGAGGGTGAACACGGAGATGGCATCCTGCCTGCCGGCGATACGACCTATCCCAGCCTTTGCCAGGTTTATTTGAACGCCAAAGCAACCAACGAGGACATGGAAAAGCTCGATGGCAACGGCAACGGCGCTCTCGATATCCTCGTCGTTTCTCAGGCTGTTCAGGCTCAGGGCTTTGACGATGCCAAGACGGCCTTGAATACGGCATTTGCCGATCTCACTACCGATAACGGCATTGCTCTTGCCGCTGAATGGTTTGGCGGTGTGATTGCCGAGCATTCTGTGGATACTTGGGATGGTACGGCTGATATCTCTTGGTATAATGATACCGATACCGAGTTTGTGATTACGACGGCTGAGCAGTTGGCCGGTCTGGCTGAGTTGGTTAATGGCGGCAATACCTTTGATGGGAAGACCGTGAAACTGGGTAAGGATATTAGTCTTTACTGTGAAGATACAACCCCTGATGCTGACGGCGATCCGTTAACGTTCAGACCGATTGGTGACCATTCAAAGGACGGAACGTTTGAAGGTGTATTTGACGGCAACGGAAAAACTATTTCCAACTTGTATCAGAATGGTTGGGATCTTGGATATGATTGGTATAACTATGGTTCCTATGGGTTGTTTGGCAATCTGAATAATGCTACTGTCAAGAATCTGACCCTCTCAGGCGGTGAAAGCAAAATCGAGGGTGGCGACGTGTCCTTTGTTGCCGGTAGCGCTACCGGTACCTGTGTCTTTGAGAATATCACCATCAAGGACAGCATTGCGGCGACCTATAACAACGGTTGCGGCGGTATCATTGGATGGTCCGGTGACGGCGAGTATACCTTTAAGAACATCACCATCGCTGAAGATGCGGTTCTTGCCGGTCTTTGGGGATCTTTTGACAGCTCTATCGGTGGTATCGTAGGACAGGGTGAGCCCGGTGCGACTTACAATTTTGAGAATGTAAATATTGCTTGCCGTATTGACGCCTATAATGACTGTACCGCTTCTTATGATTATTACAATTATCGTATGTGCGGTATGATCATTGGTCGTCTGGCGAAGACCACTACGATTGACGGAGTAAATTATCCCGATACGTCCAAGTACAATATCAACTGCTCCAACGTGACGGTTACCTATGGTGATTGGGCAAATTATCATTATTGCCGTGCTGCTGGTGCTCGAGCTATGCGTGTTGAGCCCGGTTATGCCTATGATGGCGTTGCTGCAGACTATGATCACAGTGTTTGTACGGTTCATCACGAGGAATTGATTGCGTTTGATCAGATCTTCGGCGGTGACCAGTACGCTGTTAAGGGGCTGAAGTCCTACGATGGTGTAAATGTAATTTATAACAACAAATAAGTTTTTAGGGTGTCCTATCCCCGAAAGGGGATAGGCGACCATCAAAGGATGTGACGGGAGTCACATCTTTTGGTGGTTGTAAGGACTGTGTTCTGCGAAAGGAGGTTCCGTAGTGAAGCGCAGAATGATTCGTATGCTGGCGCTGGCGTTGTGCATGCTGGTGTTTTTGACATCGTCGTATCAGGTGACATTTGGGTACGTGATCGATACGACGGAAAGTCTGATCAATATTTTCAAACCGTTTACGGTGGCGCAGGCGGATCTGCTGATCAAAAAGACGGTGGAGCATCCGTTTGGGGATGAGTATGTCATTCCGGACTCAGTGGCTTTTGATTTTGTTGTGGAGTTGGGGGCGCTGTACGCCAATACGACGGTGGCCACGACGGTTGGTGCGATACAAACCGATGATCGAGGCGCGTTAGCGGTATCGGTTAACGCCAATGCTACCGTAGGCATCGAGGGATTGGATGCGGGCACCAAGGTGACGGTGCGTGAAATCGATCGGGCGGATGACGGATTTACCGCCAAGGACAATAAGACGACACAGGACGTGACGATCGTTGAGGGGCAGGCATCGGTTGTGGAATTTATCAACCGCTATCAGCCGAGTGCGGTAAGCCTTAAGGATATTGCTCTGTATGCCAACAAGGTATTAGAGGGGCGTGAATGGCAGGCGGGTGACTCGTTTGCTGTGACGCTCGACTGGGATCAAGGCAAGGGCGAATGGCTCACGCTGGGTACCAAGAAGGCACAGGGGCAGAAGCTGGATATGAGTGCCTATCTGGATGGGATTACTCTTGATAAGGTTGGATCATACACCTTCCGTGTTACTGAGGTGATGGAAGGACAGGATCATATTGATTACGACAAGACGGTCAACACCTTTACGGTAGACGTGACCGATCGGGATATGGACGGCGCGCTGGAGATCGGCAAGATCAACGGGACTCAAAATGCTTCGGTAGCGGGGCCGTATACGGTGAATGTCTTATTTACCAATGTATATGTAGCGCCGACGGCGGTAACGATCCACATGGAAAAGACGGTGGACGGCACGGCCATTGGCCCCGACGGCTTTACCTTTATGCTGGAGGGTGAGGGGCTTGAAGAAATGGCGGTCACCGATAAGGACGGCAAGGCGACGATCGTGTTGCCGTACCGTCTGGCGGATGCGGGCAAGAGTTACACCTACACGCTGCGAGAGGTCAATGACGGCAGGGACGGTGTGGTCTACGATGAGAAGGTTTACGAAATCAAGGTTTCGGCGACCCGCGAGGCTACGGGTATGGCGACAGTCGTGACGGTAGACGGGGCGGCAGTCGGGAACGAATTGACGCTCACCTTCCGCAACGGCTATCAAGAAACAGAAGAAGAGACGCCCTCGACGGGGACGGATCGGCATATCTGGGTATGGTTTGTGCTGATGGCGGTCAGTGGACTTGGCATATTCCTTTTACTCTTGCGCGAGCCGAACTATCAGAAAAAGCATTAAAGAAAGGCTGTTGAGATAAACTCAACAGCCTTTTTTATTCAGGATCTGGCGGGCGACGTGGACGCCGCTGGCCGATGCATGGGACAGGGAGTGGGTGACGCCCGAACAGTCGCCGATGACGTACAGCCCTTCGTGGCGGGTTTCGAGATTCTCGTTGATCTCGACCTCCATGTTATAGAACTTGACTTCGACACCGTAGAGCAGGGTATCGTCGTTGGCCGTGCCGGGGGCGACCTTATCGAGGGCGTAGATCATTTCGATGATGCCGTCGAGGATGCGCTTGGGAATGACCAGACTCAAGTCGCCGGGCGTGGCGGCGAGGGTGGGGGTGACGTAGCTTTCGCGGATCCGATCGGTGTTGCTGCGGCGGCCGCGAACCAGATCGCCGAAGCGCTGGACAATGACTCCGCCGCCGAGCATATTGGAAAGTTTGGCAATGGATTCGCCGTAGCCGTTGGAATCCTTAAAAGGTTCGGAGAAATGCTTGCTGACCAGCAGGGCGAAGTTGGTATTATTTGTGTGTTTGGATTTATCTTCGTAACTGTGGCCGTTGACGGTGACGATGCCGTTGGTATTTTCATTAACGACCACGCCGTAGGGGTTCATGCAGAAGGTGCGAACCAAGTCCTCAAACTTCTCGGTGCGGTAGACGATCTTGCTTTCGTACAATTCGTCTGTCAGATGGGAGAAGACCTCGGCGGGCAGTTCGACACGAACGCCGATGTCTACACGGTTGGAAAGGGTGGGAATATCCAGATCGGCGCAGACCTGTTCCATCCACTTGCTACCCGAACGGCCGACCGATACGATGCATTGTTTGCAGGTATATTCGCCCTTATTGGTATGGACGGTGTAGCCGTCCTCATTCTTGGTGATGGTGGACACGGGGGTATCGAAATGGAAGTCGGCCTTGGTTTTTAGAGATTGGTAGAGGTTTTCCAGTACGATATAGTTGATATCGGTACCCAAATGGCGTACCTGTGCATCGAGCAGGTGCAGAGAGTTTTCCAGACATTTTTTCTTAATGGCGGTGTTGGCGGTGGAATACAGCTTGGTATCTTTGCCGCCAAAGTCACAATTGATCTTATCCACATACTGCATCAGTGCGGTGGCTTCTTCCTTGCCGACGTGCTGATAGAGGGTGCCGCCGAACTGGTTGGTGATATTATATTTACCGTCCGAGAAGGCGCCGGCGCCGCCGAAGCCGCTCATGATGGCGCAAGTCTTGCACTTGATGCAGGACTTGACCGTTTTACCGTCGATGGGACATTTGCGTTTTTCGAGGGAGTGACCCAACTCGAAGACGCCGATTTTCAGATCATTTTTTTCCTTTGTCAGTTCATAGGCCGAGAAGATGCCTCCGGGGCCTGCGCCGACGATGATGACATCATAATTCATAGGTTTCCTCCATAAAAAATGTCTGCCCAAATTGGGCAGACGATTTTGTTTAGCCTAATCTATAGTACCACAAGCGATTGGTTTAGTCAAGCATTTCCTTAGCGGTGGCTACGATATTCTCGGCGGTCAGACCATAGAGGGCCAGCACCTTGCGGGCGGGGCCGGATTTACCGAAGGTATCCTTAACGCCGATGCGGCGAACCTTACAAGGATAATTTTCAGCCAGACACTCGCAGACGGCGGCGCCAAGACCACCGATGACGGTATGCTCCTCTGCGGTGATGATCTTGCCGGTTTCTTTTGCGGCCTTGATCACCGCTTCTTCGTCCAAAGGCTTGATGGTGTGCATATCGAGTACGCGTACGCTCACGCCCTCTTTGGCCAATTCATCGGCGGCGGCGACGGCTTCGTGCACCATCAGACCGCAGGAGATAATGGTGAGATCCTTACCGTCGCGCAACTGTTTGGCTTTGCCGATCTCAAAGGTTTCGCCTTCTTCATACAGATCGGGGGTAGCCAGACGGCAGAGTCTGGTATAGGTCGGGCCGTTGATCTTGGCCACGGCGTTAATGAGAGCACGGGTCTGTACGCCGTCGCAGGGGTTGACGACCGTCATGCCGGGGATGGTACGCATCAGAGCGATGTCTTCGCAGCACTGGTGGGTCGCACCGTCTTCACCAACCGAGATACCGGCATGGGTAGCGGCGATATTCACGGGCAGGTGGGGGTAGCCGATGGAGTTGCGCACCTGCTCGTAGGCACGGCCGGCGGCGAACATGGCAAAGGTGGAGCAAAAGACGGTCTTTCCGCAGGAGGCCAGACCGGCGGCGACGCCCATCATGTTCGATTCGGCAATACCGCAATCGAAGAAGCGATCGGGATAGGCCTTTTTGAACATGGCCGTTTGGGTAGCGGCGGCCAAGTCGGCATCTAAAACGATGATATCTTCGGTTTCGGCCATTTTTACGATGGCCTCACCGTAGGCTTTTCTGGTTGCAATTTCAGCCATTGTACTTGTCCTCCAATTCTTTGAGGGTGGCGCCCAGTTCATCGAGGGCTACCTGCATTTGCTCGGCGTTGGGCGGGTTGCCGTGCCAAGACACGACATTTTCCATATACGATACGCCCTTGCCCTTTACGGTATGTAACACGATAGCGGAGGGTTTATCGGTGCAGGCGCGGGCTTTGGTCAGCGCATCGGCAATCTGAGTCATATCATTGCCGTCGATCTCAATAGTATTGAAATTGAAGGCGCGCAGTTTATCGGCAATGGGCAGGGAGGACATGACCTCGGTGATGGGCCCGTCGATCTGCAGGCCGTTATAATCGACCATGACGCAGAGGTTGGACAGGTTTTTATGGGCGGCGAACATGAGGGCTTCCCAGACCTGACCTTCTTCGATCTCGCCGTCGCCCAGAATGGCGTAGACACGGTAATCTTTCTTATCGAGCTTGCCGGCGAGCGCCATGCCGCAGGCGGTAGAGATACCTTGACCGAGGGAGCCGGTAGACATATCCACACCGGGGATGGCCTTCATATCGGGATGGCCCTGGAGCATGGAATGGGGCTGACGAAGACCCTTGAGTTCTTCTTTATCGAAGAAGCCGCGCAGAGCCAGAACCGAATACAGAGCGGGAGCCGAGTGGCCTTTGGAGAGGACGAAACGGTCGCGATCGGGGTTCTTGGGATCGGCGGGGTCGATCTTCATTTCCTTATTATAGAGATAGGTTAGAGCGTCCATGCAGGAAAGTGAGCCGCCGGGGTGGCCGGACTTGGCAAGGCCGATGGCTTCGACAGCCAGCATACGGCCTTTGGTGGCTTGGATCTGCAGGGAGAGTAGTTCCTTGTTGTCCATGGTACATCCTCCGTATAGTTTTTTAGCGTATTTATTATATGATAAAAAACAGATAAAATCAAGCCAAATTTAGTTGCAATATGGCCATTTTTGTGGTAAAGTAAAAAAGAAAGTACAGAGTAGGCGGTAAGCGTAAAGTGCTGCGGGATGGGAAGTCGCCCGTGGACGAAGATCGGAAACGGTCGCGGTGAGCCGCTGCGTCCGCTGTGCGTCCTTCTTTGGCGGAATTCTTGTATGTTTCGGTAAAGGAGGTTTGTTTTTTATGAAGACAAAAAAACTGGTACAGGCGGCACTTATGGTAGCGCTGTCTGTGGTGATGACTCGGTTATTGCCGACATCCTATGCGGTGGCTTTATTTGGGCTTTCTCCTTTGACGGTGCGGTTTGCCTTTGGCTTGATTCCCATTTATCTGGCGGCGGTGCGGCTGGGCTGGGGATACGGGGCCATGGTGGCGGCGTTGGCGGATGGGATCGGATACCTGATCAATCCGATGGGCGGCGCCTATATGCCGCTGATGACGCTGGTGGCGGCCTTGGGTGGTGCCATTTGCGGGCTTATCGCATGGCGCAAGGAGAGTTTGTGGCGCATATCTTTAGGAGTGCTGGGGGCATCCTTGGTGACGGCAGTACTCAATACCTTTTGCTTGCAATGGTTGTATCAGATGGATTTTGCTTTAATGATCTGGCCGCGGATAATTTCGGCCGGGTTGATGAGTGTTGTATATATTACGGCCGTGTACGGGCTGTGCCGGCTGTTTGATAGAATAGGAGTATAGAGTATGGCGATTTACAAGGGAAAAGAGTATAGCAAGCAGGACCTGATGCGGCGTGTGGGTAATATGAAGAACATTGCCGAGGTGCGTGCCAACACCCGTAACATGGGAAAGCCTGATGGTATCAAGAGTTTTGACGTGACCTGCGGGGATCTGAGTTATTCGGTGATGGAGAGCCGTTGCTTGGATATTCTCAATCTCAAATATAAAAACACCCCCATCAATTTTCTGTCGGTAGTAGGACCGGTGCAGGCGGGGCTGGCTGATCATGAGGGGCGCAATTTCCTGCGTTCCATTTCGGGCGGTATGCTTTACACCTGCGGGTTTTCCAACGTGGGTGGGCATTATCCCAGCGAGGAAGAGGGGCGCAATATTTTCCATGGGCGTTTGCGTTTCATCCCTGCGGATAATGTAGCCTCTTTTGAAAAGTGGGATGGGGATGATTATGTTGTCGGTGTTTCGGGTGAGATGCGGGATAATGGTCTGTTCTTCGAGAACAACGTATTGCGCCGCACCATTTCGTCGAAACTGGGCAGTAAGGTAATCACCATTGATGATGAAGTAGAGAACGAGAGTTTCTACACCGCACCCTTTATGATGATGTATCATCTCAACTACGGCTTCCCGATCCTCGGTCCCGATTGTGAGATGTTTATTCCCACCAAGGGGATCACGCCCGTCAGCGAGGAGAGCGAGCGGTGCTTGGATGAATGGAATATTGTTACCGATCCGATTGACGGAAAGATTGAAAATGTATATGTGCATGAACTGCTTCACGATGCGGATGGGAACTGTTATGTAGGCGCCTACAACAAGGAGTTGGGGCTGGGTATGTACAGCACCTTCCGTTATGAGGTTTTGCCGCGTTTGGTGGAATGGCGGTCGATGGGCTCGATCGAGTACTGCTTGGGGTTGATGCCCAGTAACGGCTATGCCAGTAGCCGCCAGATGGATATTGACAAGGGTGTGCTCAGGCACATTGGTCCGTTTGAGAAGATCAAGATGGGTTGTACCCTTACCATCATCGACGGCGAAGAGGATCTGGCGCAGTTTAAGAAGAAATTTGAAAATTGCACATTATAATATAAGAAGAAGCACCCCGATTGGGGTGCTTCGTATTATTTGAGGATGGCTTTATGGAAGACCTTCTTGCCTTTGCGGATCTTGACGCCGTTTTTGAGGGCATCAAGAGTGATCATATAGTCGATGGCGGTGATCTTCTCATCGTCGACACTCACGCCGCCCTGCAAAACCAGACGGCGGGCCTCGCTCTTGGAGGCGGCCAGACCGCAGGCGACCATCAGATCCATGATGTTCATGTCCTCGGTCGTTTCCAGTTCGGTGGTGGGCATGTTGGCGTCGTCACCCTGTCCCGAGAAGAGGGAGTAGGCAACGGCTTTGGCCTTGTCGGCCTCTTCTGTACCATGGACGAGAGCCGTCAGTTCATAGGCGAGCCGTTCTTTCTTTTCGTTGATACGCTCGGGCGCCCAGTTTTCGATCTGCTCGATTTCCTCAATAGGAATAAAGGTGAGCATACGAATGCATTTCATGACGTCGGCATCGTCGACATTGCGCCAATACTGATAAAACTCGAAAGGAGAGGTCTTATTGGGATCGAGCCAGACGGCGCCGCGCGCCGTTTTGCCCATCTTTTTGCCCTCGCTGTTAAGAAGCAGGGTGATGGTCATGGCATAGGCGTCGTGACCCTCTTTGCGGCGGATCAGTTCGGTACCGCCGAGCATATTGCTCCACTGGTCATCGCCGCCGAACTGCATATTGCAGCCGTAATGACGGTGCAGATGCAAAAAGTCGTACGACTGCATGATCATGTAGTTAAACTCCAAGAAGCTTAAGCCCTTTTCCATGCGCTGTTTGTAGCACTCGGCACGCAACATATTGTTGACCGAGAAGCAGGCGCCGACTTCGCGGAGCAGTTCGACGTATTTCAGATCGAGCAGCCAATCGGCGTTATTGACCATGATGGCCTTATCTTCGCCAAACTCGATGAAGCGCTCCATTTGTTTCTTGAAACAGTCGCAGTTGTGCTGAATGGTTTCGGTGGTCATCATCGAGCGCATATCGGTACGGCCCGAGGGGTCGCCGACCATGCCGGTGCCGCCGCCGATGAGCACGATGGGCTTATTGCCCGCCATCTGCAAACGCTTCATCAGGCACAGGGCCATGAAGTGACCCACGTGCAGAGAATCGGCCGTAGGGTCAAACCCAATATAGAAACGGGCGCCGCCGTTGTTGATCAGATCCCGTATTTCGGCCTCGTCGGTAACCTGAGCGATCAGACCGCGGGCCTGTAATTCTTCATAAATTT
Organism: Eubacteriales bacterium; assembly: GCA_045594545.1. Lineage (GTDB taxonomy): Bacteria > Bacillota > Clostridia > Oscillospirales > UMGS1783 > CAKSHC01. The sequence continues at coordinate 12,429 of JAZNYQ010000054.1, forward strand.
TCATAACATCCTCCGAAATTGTGCATTATTCAAATTATATCACATATTTAAGAAAATGCAAGAGTAAAACGGAGATGCGTTAGGCATCTCCGTTTTGATATTCCATAATGTCTTCGATTTTGCAATCTAATGCCAGACAAAGTTTATCCAATGTTTTGGTTTCTATATTCTCATTAGCACGCAATCGACGTATGGTTTTGCTGTCAATACCGCACTTTTCTCGTAGCCAATAGGTGCTGACACCTTTGTTTTTCATTGTCTGCCATAATTTATCAAATACTATCATGTTTAATCCCCACCTTGACAACATCTATTATGGGGGTTATAATCTAAATTATTAAGGGGATAAAATCCCCATATTGAGAGGATGGCTATGAAGGTGTATCATCGAAAAAGAATTCAGAGACAGGTAATTCAAATAGCAACAGGATAGAGGATAGGACGGGTGTGCCCAAGGAGGCTATCGGTGGTATGATTGTGTTAGGAATGGCAGGTGTTTTTACGGGGGTAGCCATTTATAGAAGTAGGATACATCATTCGCAAAAGCGAAAGAAATAGGATTTAAACGGATATACATTATAGGAATCTATGTGATTGATCTATGCAGACCTATAACGAGGGAGATGCGTAAGGCATCTCCTTTTTCTTGTTTTTTGGCAAGAAATGAGGGGGAAGCGTAGGATGGTAGGGGAGGTGATAGGAATGAAAGTGCGTTTGATGGTGGCATCGGTGACCTACGGGCAAAAGGGGCGTGATCTGTTGCGCCGAGCCGGGATGTCCTGTTTGCTTCGGCGGGTAGAGGGGTGTCGGTATGTATTGGAGATTGATGCGGCCAAAGAGGCGCAGGCGCGAGCGCTTTTGAGAGAGGGCGGTGTCGGTGTATTATCTTGATAATGCGGCTACTTCTTACCCTAAGCCGCCGTCGGTGGTTCGGGCGGCGGTGGATGCCATGCACTGCGGCAATCCCGGCCGTGGCGGACACCGATTGGCGGTTCGGGGAGAGGAGATTTTATATCGTGTACGGGAGAAGGCGGCCGCTTTTTTCGGCGCTTCGCCTGAGCGGGTCATCTTTACGCAAAATGCGACTCATGCTTTAAATATGGCCTTAGCGGGTGTGCAAGGGGAAGTGGTCACCGGCGATATGGAGCATAATGCGGTGCGGCGGCCGTTGTTGAATAACCGACGGGTACGACGGCGCATGGCTAAGGTGGAGGATGAGGACGAAAAAACATTGGCCGATTTCCGTGCACTGCTCTCGCCCTGCACGGCGCTTTGCTGTGTGACGGCGCAATCGAATGTGACGGGACAACGGTTGCCGATTGCCGAGATCGCGCAGATGTGCCGAAAATATAATATTCCGTTTGTGGTAGATGCCTCGCAGGCGGCGGGAACAATGGATCTGCAGGTCGATCGGGACGGGATATCCATGCTCTGTACGGCGGGGCACAAGGGATTATACGGCATGATGGGCAGTGGATTGTTGATTTTGGGTGAGGGTGTTTGTCCTGCCCCTTTCTTATATGGGGGGAGCGGCGGAGATTCTCAAGCGGTCGGGATGCCCGATCTGCCGCCTGAGCGGTTGGAGGCGGGGACACAGAACGTGCCGGCTATCGCTTCTTTAGGGGCGGGGCTGGATTTTGTAACTCGGCAGGGGCGGGATGTGATTGCCGAGCGGGAACGGCGGTTGGCGCAGAGTGTTTATGACGAATTGTGTGATGTAGGACCTATTAAATTTTACGGGCGGCCGCAGAGCGGCACGCTGTTATTGAATATAGAAGGCATACCCTCGCAGGAGGTGGCGATGCGGTTGGATGAGGCGGGGATTGCGGTGCGGGCCGGCTTGCACTGTGCGCCCGATGCCCATCAAAAACTGGGAACGGCGCCCGATGGTGGGGTGCGTGTGAGTTTTGGAGCCTTTAACGGATGGGAATCGGCAGAAAAAATTGAAAAAGAATTAAAAAAAATTGCAAAATCGGTTTCATTCTTGAAAAACCTATGATACAATAGATATAATGAAAAAATGCGGGAGTGACAAAGAGTGGCCCAAGTATTTTCCTTCTTTGCAGACAATTTAAAATCCTTTAACTTTTTAACCGATACGCTGGATATTTTATTGGTGACCTATCTGATCTATCTGGCCATCAAGTTTTTACGGCAGACACGGGCGGCACCCCTGATCAAGGGTTTGCTATTCGTGTTTGGTGTGACGTTGCTTGCCAATCTGCTCAAGATGAACGTAACATCGTTTATTATCAGCAGTTTGTTAGAATTCGGTATTTTGGCGCTGATCATTATTTTTCAGCCCGAACTGCGTGCACTGCTTGAGCGTGTCGGGCGGGGGAATGTGACCAAGATCAGCACCATATTTACCCCTGAGAGTGAGCAGAAGGCGGCGGCCATGCGTGAGCAAGCGCAGATGATCGTGGATGCTATGACCGATATGTCCCGTACCAAGACGGGTGCGCTGGTTGTGATTGAGGGCACGACGCGTTTGGGGGATATTATCAAGAGCGGCACCGTGATCGATGCGGCCATTTCGACCGAACTGATCATGAATGTCTTCTATCCGAAATCTCCCCTGCACGACGGGGCGTTGATCTTACGGGGTGAGCGCATGGTGGCGGCCGGTTGTGTATTGCCGCTGACCCAGAATGTGAGCTTGTCGCGGGAGTTGGGTACGCGGCATCGGGCGGCCATCGGCATGAGTGAAGCGGCCGACTGCCTGGTGGTTGTGGTATCGGAAGAGACGGGTAAGATCAGTACGGCGCAAAACGGGATTCTGATCCGCAATCTCGATTCGATCAGTTTGTGCGATGCCATTTATCATCATATCCATAAAGAGGAAGAAAAGAAGAGTAGCTGGATGGATAAGGTGCGTGGATGGTTGCGCAGAAAGGAGGACAGCGATGACCAAGATTCGTAACATGCTTGACAGCAAGGTGTTTTGGCTGGCTCTGTCTTTCCTGATTGCTTTTAGTTTGTGGTTTTATGTCAACGGGGTATACAATCCGCAGGATACCAAGGAGTATACCGATATTCCCGTGACGATCACTTTTGACGGATCGATTCCGCAGCAGAACAATTTAGCCATCCTCAAGTCGGAAGATCTGACGGTGGATATTAAACTGGAAGGGTCCCGCGTGGCGCTGGCCAACCTTTCCAAGGATGAGATTGCGGCACGGGTAGACTTGTCGTCGGTTACGGTGGCGGGGGATTATGACCTGCCGATCACTGTGATCTTGCCCGGTACCAATCTGCTCATATCCAATCAGTCGGTATCCAGCATCAAGATGAGTTTTGATCGGCTGGATCGCAAGCAGGTGGAAGCCAAGATCGTGACTGACGGCAAGGTCAAGGACGGGTATTGGCTGGGTGAGATCACCGCTTCGCCGAGTTCGATGAAGGTAGAGGGACCGGCCAGTTTGCTGGCTAGGGTGGAAAACTATCTGATCGAAGTGGATGTGACGGGGCTGAGCACCGTTAAGACCCTACGGCAGAATGTGGTGTATATTGATGCTGACGGCGGTGTGATCGACGGCAAATATCTGACGGGCGAGTTTTCCAGTGTTTCGGTCAACATTCCGGTATATTATATAAAGGAAGTGCCGTTAGTAGTGACGGGACTGAACAAGTCGGGCGGAACCGATGCGACCATGTTTGATTATCAGGTAACGCCGTCGACGGTTCGGATTGCCGGTCCTGAGAGTGATATGGAATTGCTCAATCAGATTGTGGTGGACACAGTAGATACCTCTAAGATTGAGTACTACGAGAATTATACCAAAGAATTGACGGTGCCTACCGGCATTAAACTTCTGGATGAGGTGGAGTCGGTATCGGTGGTTGTCCGCATAGAAGACAGTGTGACCCGTCGGTTCACTCTGCGCGAGTTTACGGTAGAGAATGCCGATGGGGCGCAGGTGCAGGTACAGGATCGGTCGTTGACGGTCAAGGTACGAGGGTTGTCGGACGATATCATGTCGATTAGTGATGCCGATATTCGCGCGGTTGTGGATGTCAGTGCGGTTGTGGCAACCAAGGGCACGGTTTCGGTGCCTGTGACCTTTACGGTGACCGAAGGCAAGAATGTAGGCGTGGTTGGAAAATACACGGTTACGGTTAAGATTCAATAAGAAATGCGGCTTCGCCTGAGTGTGGCGAAGCCGTTTTCGAGGTGCAGGATGTATATAGTTAATTCGATACGATTACCAATAGAGAGTCCGACAGAAGAAGCGTTGGCACAGGCGGCAAAGCTCAGTGGCTTGCCGCTTTCGGCGGCGTTTATCCTACGGCGTGCGGTGGATGCGCGGCGGGCGGTGCCGATCTTTGTTTACTCGGTAGGGTTTGGTGTGCCGCATCGGGGCGAGGTGGTCGGTGCGGTATGGCAAGAGGAGTACACCTTGCCAAAACCCACGGGGCGGCAGCGCATGGATGGGCGGCCGATCATTGTCGGGTTCGGGCCGGCGGGGATGTTTTGCGCGCTGGCTTTGGCTGAGCGCGGGTATTGTCCGATCGTGCTGGAACGGGGTGCCGATGTAGAAACGCGGCAGAAGGCATTGGAAAAGTTTTTTACGACGGGGAAGCTGGATCCGAACACCAATGTGCAATTTGGCGAGGGCGGGGCCGGTACCTTTTCCGATGGGAAACTGGGTACCCGTATCGGGGATATGCGTTGTCGATGGATTCTCAAGCGTTTTGTCGAGTTTGGTGCGCCTGAGCGCATTTTATGGCAGGCGAAACCGCATGTAGGCACCGATTTGTTGTGCCGCATTGTCAAGCGCATCCGTGAGCGTATCGAGGAGTTGGGCGGCGAGGTCATTTTCTGTGCGACGCTGACGGGTATTGATCGCATTGGCGGCAGTGTGTCGGGGGTGCGTGTCGGTGGTGTGGAGAAGATCAAAAGTGATTGTGTCGTCTTAGCCACGGGGCACAGTGCCAGAGATATTTACGAGCTAACCGCCAAGTTGGAATTGCCGATGGCGGCCAAGCCCTTTTCGGTGGGGGTGCGTATTGAGCACCGGCAGGAGGACATTGATGCTTCCTTATATAAAGGATATGCAGGGCATCCGCTGTTAGGGGCGGCTGAGTATACCTATTCGCTGCGCAAGGGCGAGCGGGGTGTGTACAATTTCTGTATGTGTCCGGGCGGTGAGGTAATTGCGGCGGCCAGCGAGATTGGCGGTGTGGTTACCAATGGCATGAGTAATAGCGCTCGTGCGGGAGTTAACGGGAATGCGGCGCTATGTGTATCGGTATTGCCGCAGGATTTTGGTGGGGACCTATTCGGCGGTATGCGATTCCAGCGGCAGTTGGAGCAAGCGGCCTTTGGTGTTTCGAATTCCTACCGTGCGCCTGCACAGATGGTGAAAGATTACATGGCGGGCATTAAGACGACGCAATTCGGGCGGGTCAAGCCGACCTATTCGGCGGGCGTGGTGACTCACGACTTGAACGACATTATGCCGAGTTTTGTCAATGAGTATTTGCGATTAGGTCTGAAAAATTTTGTATTGCAAGGTCGGTTTTATGCTGATGGAGAGGCGGTATTGACGGGTGTGGAAACCCGAACCTCGGCGCCGATTCGCATAGAACGAAACGAACAGATGGTATCAGCGGTATTGGACGGGCTATATCCTTGCGGGGAAGGTGCGGGATATGCCGGTGGGATCATGAGTGCGGCGGCCGACGGTTTGGCGGTAGCTGAGCAGATTATGAAACGGTACGAGGCGATATAAATGGAGATTATAGGAACGATTGTGGCGCACGAGGGATCGGTGGCGCAGGTGATGATTTTGCGTACGTCGGCTTGCGGGCATGACTGTGAGACTTGCGGGGCGTGCGCGGGCAAGGAACATATTCTTTTGGCGGCGGATGATGTCGGGTACCCGATTGGCACGAAGGTGGCGGTTGAGGTGGCGGATGAAGCGCCGTTGGGATTGGCGTTTGTTGTGTATATTTTGCCTTTGTTGCTATGCGGCGGTTTTTGCGTAGCAGCCTTTTTGCTTTGGCAATCGGGGTGGTGGGGGTTGATTCCCGGTGTCACCATTTGGGCAGTTTTGCTATATTATATGAATAGAAAAAAGAGGCACAGCGGCGTGGATGGCAGGGTCATTCGGCAGGAAAAATAAAAAGTCGAAAAAAATAAAAAAAGTGCTTGACAAATGGGGGTGAGATGAGTATACTAAGTAAGGTTTCGCCTCTGACGGAGTTACAAAGTTGAGTCTTTGAAAAAAACTTCGAAAAAGAGAAAAAACCTCTTGACAAATGCATCGAGTTCTGTTAGAATAGAACTCACCTCACCACTGAAAGGTAGTGAGATCCTCGAAAGAGGAAGCCTGCATCGGACCTTGAAAATTAAACAATGAGAAAAGAAACAAGGACCTGTTAATTCTGATTGAGAAGATTGATCAGATCAAATTAACAAGTACGTTTTACAAAGTAATTTGGAAACGGAGCTTGACAAACTCGACTTTATTTAGATGATATATAAAGTACCATTAAATAGAGAGTTTGATCCTGGCTCAGGATGAACGCTGGCGGCGTGCCTAACACATGCAAGTCGAACGGAGTTTATAGACTTGATCCCTTCGGGGTGACGGATATTAAACTTAGTGGCGGACTGGTGAGTAACGCGTGAGCAATCTGCCTTAAGGAGAGGGATAACACAGAGAAATTTGTGCTAATACCTCATAATGTATTTAGAGGGCATCCTCTGGGTACCA
>JAZNYQ010000055.1:0-1882 GCA_045594545.1 Eubacteriales bacterium
TTCGGTGCCGGCGAATTGACCGGCGCTGGTTAAATTGGTCATGGAGATCAGTTGGGTGATCCACAGCGGCAGGCGCCCCTTGGCGCACATCATGCCGAAGGTGAAGGACACCGAAAGGTAGCCCAGCGCGATCGGGATGCCATCTTTTAATCCTTTTTTGAAGGTCAGCATAAAATATATCCTTTAATCCATGTGTGTTTTCTCGTGTCCCTGCGGGACACACTTCACGATGCGTCAGCATTACTTCACAACGGCAGTTACTTCACGGTGCGATAGCACTACTTCACGAAAGGGCGTGAAGTACATCTGACGATGTGTGAAGTACACCATATGGTGCGTGAAGTACGCCTATCGGCGCGTGAAGTGTCCCCATTGGGGACGAGGATAAGGAAATCTCGCTTAACGCTCGATTTCTTTGAATTTATAGAGTAGGTCGGTCAGGTCGGTGATGCCGTGGTTGTGCTGATGGCCGCCGGCAAAGGGGATAAAGGGACAGCCCAGCACGGCGGCGGTGGCGGCATCATGGTCGGTATCCCCCACCACGGCCATCTCGTCGGGCGCACACAGGTGCTCGTCCCGCAGGCGTTCGGCCAAAGCCGTCTTGGAAGCGCCGAGGGTGTTGTCGGTGCCCATGATGCGGTCGATATGTTTCATCAGGTCGGGGAATTGCGCCACCTGCGCCTGCAGGGCAGATCGGGGCGAGGCCGACAGAATGATATGCTTGCAGTCGAGGGCAGACACCGTTTCGACGGCGCCTTCGTTGAGCGGGCACAGAGGAAACATCTCCTCATAAAGCGCCCAGTAGCGCTCGGCCAAGGTTTCATAGGGTGTTTTCGTAAAGTCAAAGCCGATGCGCTCATAGAAGTCCCGTATGGGGAATCCAAAGGCATGGCGGTAGCGGGTCAGCGAAAGGGCGGGCAACTTCTCCTGACGGCGCAGTTGATTGATGATGTACACATTTAAATGCACATCATCCAATAACGTTCCGTTCCAGTCCCAGATTAAGTATTTTAGCATGGTGTTTATCCTTTCACGTGGGCGAAAGCCCATATATCATACCGTAAGGTATATCACCCGCAGGATATCATACGGCGGTAGCCGTATATCATTTCTCACTACTAAAGATTCATAGCGAGATGGGGAAATGATGAATGATATAGGCGTTCCGCCTTTGATATCCGCCCAAAGGGCGGATGATATATCGCCTGACGGCGATATGATACATTATAATTTGCCCTGAAAGGCAATCGCCTTGCCTAAGATGCGCAGGGTCTTGCCGTCGGATCGGCAAAATTCCATGGGGGGGTAAGTGGGGTTCTCGGCCCGCAGGATCACCCGATCGCCCATTTTATACACGCGCTTTAACGTGGCCTCGTCGTCGATGAGCACCACCGCGATCTCGCCGTCTTCCACGTCGGGCTGGGCGTGAATGAAGACAATGTCCCCATCGTAAATGCGGGCACCGATCATGCTGTCGCCCTTGACACGCAGGCAGAAATCGGCCCGCTCGGCATCGGCTTCCACATAGCAATCGTGCTCCTCGTCGGCTGTGATCGGCTGGCCCGCCGCGATCTGTCCCAGCATCGGGATCCGCCGCCGCTCCACCGCCATCAGTCCTGCCTGAAACGCTTGCTGCTCGGGCGTTTCGTACCCCATCAGCCATTCGGGCGCCACGCCGAAATGTTCGGCCAGCATCCGCACCACCGCCATTTTCGGCTTGTCAATCAAATTGTTGCAATAGCGGCTGATCGTCCCCGCCGATAAATGTACGGCATCGGCCACCGAACGGCAGGTTTCTCCCCGCTCGGCCAACAACTGCGTTAATCGCTTGGCAAATTCTTCGGGTTTGACCGGTCTTTTCTCCATGTCACTCCCCTCCTTT
>JAZNYQ010000056.1:0-9690 GCA_045594545.1 Eubacteriales bacterium
AACCAAAGCAGTCGACCCTATTCGGGCTATTTTGTTGATTTGCTTGCCAATAAGAACGTTATCATACCGCTTGTTGCAACCGACGACGTACACTATTATAACGGCGAGGATGATACAAAATCCTTTATTTACGTAAAGGCTGAAAGCAACAGCCAAAAGGATATTTTAGAGGCAATAAGAAATGGCGACTTTTATGCAAGCCAAGGCCCTCAGCTCGCTGTTAAAAAAGAAGGCAACAAGATTATTGCCGACTGCAGTGAATGTGTAATGATAGACTTTTTATCAAATGCTGCTTGGTGTCCCGATAAAATTTACCGCGGCGAAAATCTCACCCACGCTGAATATACCATTAAAGCTTTTGATAAATGGGTGCGCGTAGAGGTACACGACAAAGACGGTAATTATGCTTGGAGTAATATAATAAGGGTATAAAACAAAAAGCTGTGCAGAAAAAGCGTGTTGTTCTTATCGGAGAATTTGTAATCATACCTGTTTTTGTTAAGAGCCAGCATCGCATTTGTACACAAATTCAGCTGGGCAGTAGCCCAAACGCACTAACAACAGAAAAGACAAGATTCGCATATTAACGAGTCTTCTCTTTCTTTTTGTCTGTTAAGTGATATGCTGACTAAAGTCAGCGTGATATTTTCGCTTTGCGAAAGTGATATTGAAGCCTTGCGGCTTCAGTGATATTCTATTCACCCATAAACTTGCGAAGCAAATATCACTCGGCGTAAGCCGAATAACACTGCGTAGCAATAGAACTCGCCGCAGGCGAATAGAACTGGCGTGATACTCCGTTAAGAGTATCACGCCAAAGTGTCTACCTTTTTTATGGCAAATAGGAACCCAACCGTGGATCGGTCGGTGTCAATATTACCGCATTCGCGGTGATATTCCACTCATTAAGCCCCTGCTCGGCATCCAAAACCGTGTGGGCCGCTTGTACCGATTTGTGCATCAGATCGATCGGATCGTTGATCGCCAGAAAATCAATGACTCCGCCCGCTAACGCATCAAAGGCGGCGGGATGGGTCGAGCACATACCCAGTAGGGCGGAGGTCTTGGTGCTGTTCATGGCTTCACTCCAGAGAGCAGCATCCCTGCCTGCATACACAATGGCCTTGGCCGATGTTACCTCTTGCAACTGTGCGGCGGCATCGGTAGCCGTCATCGGTTCGCGGGGCGTGTAGGACGATTGCGCAAGAGTCATATCAGCCTTGACAAAACTTAAAAATTCCAGTTGCGCATCGGTATCGCCAAAGAAGGAAACAAACCCGCTTCCCGCTTTTTTTGCAGATAAACGGTCAGAGATGTGGGAGGCGATCGCTTTGGATAACGCACCGTCTGCATAGGCTACGTTGGCCTTGACGCGACGGGCTATCGATCCCGATTCATCGGCCGCCTGTCCGTCTAACCGCTTGCCGGCGGCAATCACGGCAATGCCGGCATCGTTCCACTTCTTGATCAGCCCTTCCTCGGTGCCGTCACATTGATATACGATCACCGCCTGCGCCTCGTGCTGTAATTGCTCAATGTCCCATATCTGCTCATCGGTCATGGGGCTGTCAGCCGCAGGCTCGGAGATCACGGCCGTATACCCCAATGCCTGCGCCTTCTCGGTAAACGCCGCGCGCAATAGGGTGTGATCCTCTCCGTCACGCGGTAAACACAAAAGCATCGTAGGCGGAGCTTCTTCTATGGAGCGTTCCTCGGATGAGAGCACCTCGTCGGACGGTGTCGAGGAACGGACACTGGCGCACCCGTAGATCAATCCGACCACCAACACCAAAGTAACCAAATAGGCAATGATCGTCTTCATAAAAAAGCCCCTTTCCTGTTTTGTAATTATTTGTAACCGTTTTGTAACTAATTACAGTATACAGGAAAGGGGTGTATTTGTCAATCAGAATTCTTGGTCGTCTTCGTTTTCCTCGGGGGTAATGGTGACCGAGAGTTCTTCAATGCGCCGTCCGTCGATTTTTTCAACGGTGAGGGTAAGGTTTTTATAGGAGAAGGTGGCGCCGACTTCGGGGTTGCCGTCCAGCATATCCATGGCCCAGCCGCCCACGGTAGCGTTATCTTCATCGTAGTCACGATCATCCACCTCAACCTCGTCAAAGAAGTCATAGATGCGCATATCGCCGTCCACAACGGCCTTTTCATTGGAGAGCAGGGTGAATTCTTCCTCGATCTCGTCACTTTCGTCCCAGATCTCGCCCACCAACTGTTCCAGGATGTCTTCCATGGTTAAAATGCCGTCGGTGCCGCCGTACTCGTCGTTGACGACCACCATGTGGCACTTGTTGCGCCGCATCACATCCAGCGCATCGGGCAGTTCCATGGTCTTGTGCACGTAGTTGATCGGCATCAGCAGGCGGCGGATATCCACCCGTTCTTGATCGATCAGCGCTTTGTAGAAGTGATTGAGGTGTAAGATGCCGATGATGTTGTCGGGAGTTTGTTCGTATACGGGAATACGGGAGTAAATGGAATTTTCAATTACGGTGAGGATCTCGGAGTATTCGTCGTCAATGTCGATAGCGGTCATGTCCACCCGCGGGGTCATGATCTCAAAGGCCTGCACTTCACCCCAGTCCAGAGCGCTTTGTAACAGATCGCCCGTGTCCTCGTCGATGATGCTTTCATCCTCGGCTGTGTCGATCAGGCTTTCCAGTTCTTCCTCGGTCACCGTCGGGGTATCGGGAATCCGATTCCTGTACAGGCGGGCCAACAGTGCGTTGAGTTGATTGATCAGCCACACAAACGGATAGAAGATCCAAGTGATCAACCGTAAAGGAGTAGCGGTAAAGGAGCATACCGTTTCGGGAATTCGGCGGGCTAACATCTTGGGCGTGATCTCACCGAAGATCAGTACCAGAACGGTCATAACCACCGAAGAAACCCAGGTGTACGGCTCTCCCCACAGGGTGACTACCAATACCGTGGCAATGGAGGTGCCGGCAATGTTGGCCAGATTGTTGCCCAACAGAAGAGCAACCAAGGTGTCTTCAAAATGCTCGGCAACATAGAGAGCGATGCGATGCTTCTTCTTGCCCGATTCTTCCGCACGGGTGCGCAACCGCAGGGGGTTGATCTGGGTGTAGGCGATCTCCGATAACGAGAAGAAGGTGGAACAGAGAATGAGTAAGGGCAAAGCGATCCAAGAAATCAGATGGGGCATCAGCAAACACCCCCTTCGGCAACCTTGTCGTCCTCGTCGTAGATCTCGCCGACCAGTTCTTCCAAGATGTCTTCTACGGTAATGATGCCGATCACCTTATCTTGCTCGTTTTTCACAAAGGCTATGTGGGTACGGGCAGCCGACAGCCGACCCAGCAGGTCATCCACCGCCTCATCGGCACGTACCGATTGACCGTGGGTGAGGGCCCGCCGCAGTTTATTGGGACGCCCCGATTCCAGATGTACTTTTATATAGGCCCGTGCGCTGACAAAGCCGATGGGACGGCTGTTTTTGTCAATGACGGGGAAGCGGGAAAAGGTGGTCGATTTGATAATATCCAGAATTTGTTGCTCGGACATTTCGGTCGAAAGGGTCAGGCAGTCTGCCCACGGGGTCATGATCTGCTGTGCCGTGGTGCGGGACAGGTCGATGGCGCTCTGTAACAGTTCGCCCGTGTCCTCATCTACGGCATCTTCTTCCACGATGGTGTCAATGATGCTCTCCAGTTCTTCCTCGGTCACTGTCGGGGTGTTTTCTTCCTTAAACGGTTTGATCAGAAAGCGGGAAATGGCATTGAGCACAAAAATAAGGGGGGTGAGCAGTTTTGTTAAAAAGAGCATCGGCCCGGCCATGGCGTAGGCCAATGATTCGCCCACCATCAAGGCGGTAGCCTTGGGTAAGGATTCGCCAAACAAAAAAACAACAACCGTCGTAACCACCGTCATCCACTCGACCGCGCCGTCCCCGAATACGTTGGCGGCAAACAGGGTGGCGAGAGTGGCAAGGGCGATGTTTACGATGTTGTTGAGGATGAGCAGGGCGGTGAGAACCCGATCAAAGTTAACAAGAACTTTATTCAGGCGGCGCGCCTTTTTATCTCCGTCTTCCGCTAATGCGGCAATGCGCACCGAACTTACCGAGGCAAAAGCCGTCTCGGTGGCGCTGAACATGGCACTTAATACTAAACAGACAAGAATCAGAAGCAGATAGGTTATACTGCCTTCTTCCATGAGGAAAAACCAACTCCTTTTTCATAGAAACCTTCAATTATTCTATATTATAACGGACTTTTTACTCAAAAGCAAGGCGAATTACGCTCGTTTTTGGGCGTTTTTCTCCCGTTTTCGCCCGTTTTTGGATGTTTTTATGAGGCAAATCCTACCATTTTATCCTCATTCTTTCGCTTTTGGCGTGTACAGACAAAAAGCAAATTGTCGATTTTGGTCACTCGTATATTGACGGAGCGGTAAAATTTCGCTATACTGGGAATGTACGGATTGTACTGCAAAGGAGTTATAGAGAATGACAGTATTTGATGTATTGACGATGTTAGGCTCCATGTGCCTGTTCTTATTCGGTATGCAGGTCATGGGGGATGCGTTGGAGCGCCGCGCGGGTAGCGGCTTGCGTTCCATCTTGGCGAAATTGACCACCGGCCGCGTTGCCGGTCTGGCTACGGGATTGGGAGTGACTTCGGTTATTCAGTCTTCGGCCGCCACGACCGTTATGGTGGTGGGTTTTGTCAACTCGGGGCTGATGACCCTTAAGCAAGCCATTAACGTGATCATGGGTGCCAATATCGGAACCACGGTTACCGCGTGGATTTTGTCTTTGAGCGGGATTTCGAGTGATAATCCGGTTGTTATGATGCTCAAGCCCTCATCCTTTGTGCCGATCTTGGCCTTGTTTGGCATTGTTATGTATATGTTCTCCAAGAAGAGCACCCGCAAGGAAACGGGTACGATTCTTCTGGGGTTTGCGGTGATGATGTTCGGTATGAACACCATGACCGATATGTCCTCAAAATTGGCAGAGGATCCCATGGTGCTTGGTACGCTCGAGTCGATGTTCTCTCTGTTTGCCAATCCCATTATCGGGGTGATCGTTGGGGCCTTGATCACGGCGGCCATTCAGTCCTCGTCGGCTTCGGTGGGTATGTTGCAGATGCTTTCGGCCACCGGTGCGGTAACTTACGGGGCGGCCATTCCCATGATCATGGGGCAAAACATCGGCACCTGTATCACCGCCATGATCTCGTCGGTGGGCACCAATAAAAATGCCAAGCGTGCCGCCATGGTGCATCTGTCCTTTAACGTGATCGGAACGGTGGTATGGCTGGCCGTCTTTATGCTCATTCGGTGGTTGGCATCACCGGTCATTCTTTCGGCCTCGGCCGACGGAGTCGGCATTGCTATCTGCCACTCGATATTCAATATTCTTTGTACGGTCTTGATGCTTCCCCTCTCGGGCTTACTGGAGAAACTGGTTATTAAGCTGGTACCGGGTGACGTTAGCGAGAAGACGGTCAAGATCGACGAGCGTTTACTTACCACACCGCCTTTGGCGCTGGGCCGTTGCCGTGAACTGGCCATCGAGATGGCACAGGAATCGAGCCTGACTTTGCATGAGTCCTTGGGTATGATCCACAAGTTCAATCAGGCAAAGATGGATGAGATCCGTCATTATGAAAAGCGAACCGATCAATACGAGGATGAGCTGGGCAGTTATCTGGTTAAACTCAGTGCCTGTCAGTTGACCGAGCAGGACAGTTCCGAGGCGGCCAAACTGTTGCGGCTGATCGGTGACTTTGAGCGGATTGCCGATCATGCGGTGAACATCAGCCAGTCTTCCGAAGAAATGAAAAATCGGGCGATGACCTTATCGGGCAAAGCCAAAGAGGAACTGGGCGTCATGATCGCGGCGGTCAATGAGATTGAAGAGCTGTCGATGAAGGCCTTTGTTGAGAACGATCTGGACACCGCTTATGCCGTTGAACCGCTTGAGCAGGTGATCAATCGGTTGAAGAGCCAGTTGCGCGCCCGTCATATTGAACGGTTGCAGCAGGGCGATTGTTCGATCGAGGCGGGATTTGTTTGGTCGGATCTGATTACCGATCTGGAACGTGTGGCTGACCACTGTTCCAACATTGCCGGTTGCGTGATCGACATGGCGCATAACGATATGAACCTGCACGAATCGCTCCGCGCCACACGGCACGACGATCCCCACTATCAGGAACTGTTCCAGACCTATCAAACCAAATACTCGATATAAAAAGAAATCCCTCGATGATCTCTCATCGAGGGATATTTTTATTTGCCTTTAGCGTTGTACGCGTCCCGATCCGTCACCGCCGGCCAGTTTCTCAACCTCGGAGAGGGACACACGGTTGAAGTCGCCCTCGATCGAGTGCTTGAGCGCCGAAGCAGCTACAGCGAAGTTGATGGTGGCCTGAGAATCACGGCCATCGAGCATGGCGTAGATCAGTCCTGCGCCAAACGAGTCGCCGCCGCCGACACGGTCTACGATATGCAGGTCATAACTGCGGGAGAAGTAGTAATCGTTCCCGTCATAGAGCATGGCGGCCCACTTGTTATCGTTGGCCGAGATGGAAGTACGCAGGGTGATGGCTACCGCCTTAAACCCGAAGGTGTCGGCCAACTGTTTGGCCACGCTCTTGTAACCCTCATGGTTGAGTTTACCGCCGGTGATGTCGGTATCTTCCGCTTCAATACCGAAGACATCCTTGGCATCCTCTTCGTTGGCGATGCAAACGTCAATGTAACGGCACAGCTCGGTCATGGTCGTTCTGGCCTGCTCGCGGGTCCACAGTTTGCCGCGGTAGTTCAGATCGCAGGAAACGGTAATGCCCTTAGCTTTGGCAGCCTTGCAGGCTTCCAGACACAGGTCGGCCACATTTTGCCCTAAAGCGGGAGTGATGCCGGTAAAGTGGAACCAATCGGCACCCTCAAAGATGGCATCCCAGTCAAAATCGCCGCTCACAGCTTCGGCAATGGCCGAATGAGCACGGTCGTACACGCAGACCGAACCACGCTGAGAAGCGCCTTTTTCCAGATAATAGATACCTACACGGTCGCCGCCGCGGGTGATCTTGGAGGTGTCCACGCCGAAGTAGCGCAGGGAGTTTACGGCCGACTGACCGATGGCGTGTTTGGGGAGTTTGGTAACATAGCAGGAATCCAGCCCGTAATTGGCTAAGGAAACGGCTACGTTGGCTTCACCGCCGCCGAAGGTGGCCTGCATCTGATCGTTCTGGAAGAAACGGTAATAGCCGTTGGGAGCCAGACGAAGCATGATCTCACCGAAAGTAACTACTCTTTTCATGGTTATGCCTCCATTTTTTCTAAAGATTCCTTGACAAAGAAGCTGCCGCCGATGGCTGCAATCTTGTCAAAGGCTAAAAATTCATCGATGTTGCTGCGATCGACACCGCCGGTCGGGATAAACTTGACCTGCGGGAAGGGAGCGGCCAGCGCTTTGAGGGCCTTGAGCCCGCCGTATACGTTGGCGGGGAAGAATTTCAAAGTGGTCAGTCCCAGTTCCAGCGCTTGCATGATCTCGGTCGGCGTTACGCAACCGGGGTAGTAGGGGATGTTTTTTTCACGGCAAACTTCGGCCACGCCGACCGACAGACCGGGGGACACGATAAAGGTAGCGCCTGCGGCCAGAGCGGCTTTGCACTGCTCGGCATTGATGACGGTACCGGCACCGATCTCCATGTCGGGATGGTTCTTCACCGCCAGTGCAATCGCCTCGGCCGCACAAGCGGTGCGGAAGGTAATTTCTGCGGTGTGAATGCCGTTATTTTTCAGGGCATTCATGATTTTGTCGGTTTCACCAAGTTCTTTGATGACAACAACGGGGATGAATTTTTCCATTAGAATCTCTCCTTATTTTGTTCCGGTGAAGGTGTCGGACAGGTCAACGACCGTACCGCCGGACACATTGGTCTTGCGGCGGGAGGTCTTAACGCGCTTCATCAACTCTTCATAGTATAACTCATGGTCGAAAGGTATGTCAACCGGTTTTCCCAAGAAAGAGGACAGGTGCATGGCGTTGGACAGGGTCAGGCCGTTGATGCCCTCGCGGCCGTCGGCGACCAGCGGGGTGCCCATCAGAATAGCATCGGCCCAGGCGTTGATAACGCCCTTATGCTGGGGATTCTGCCCATCCAGTTCGGGATCGACTTCGACGGCTTTGATCTGGCCGAAGGGGATGGTGTTGGTCTTGGAGAATTCCTGTTCGGTTGTTTCATATTCCAAAATCTTGAGCTGATCGTTCTCGGCAACCAGTTTGGCCTTATCGAGCTGAATTTCGAAGCGGTTGGAGCCGCGGGCATCGCCGGTGGAGGTGATGAACACGCCGGTAGCGCCGTTGGCGTACTCTACGTAGGCGGTAACGTCGTCCTCTACCTCGATATCATGCCATTTGCCGTAGTGCAGCTTGGCATCGACCTTAACGGGCATGCCGCAGATCCACTGCCACATATCGAGCTGGTGGGGGCACTGATTGAGCAGAACGCCGCCGCCTTCGCCCGACCAGGTTGCGCGCCAATCGCCCGAATCGTAGTAGGCCTGCGGGCGGTACCAGCTGGTGATGATCCAGTTGGTGCGGCGGATCTCCCCGTACTTGCCGGAGTGAACCAGATCGTGCATCTTGCGGTAGATGCAGTTGGTGCGCTGGTTGAACATCATGCCGTACACCACTTCGGGGTGCTTGTCGGCCACGGCGTTCATTTCCAGAACCTGCTTGGTATACACGCCGGCCGGTTTTTCTACCAGTACATGAATGCCGCGCTCCATGCAGGCGATGGCGTATGTAGGATGATCATAGTGAGGGACGCAGATCAGGCAGGCGTTGATCAGACCCGAATCGAGCATATCCTCGGCTTTTTCAAAGGTGGTCACACCGGGGATCTTCTCCTCGGCGGCCTTGCGGCGTTCTTCCTTAAGATCGCAAACGGCAACCAGTTCGAGCTTGGGGCAGTTGCCCTTGAGCAGATCGCCGGTGTGCTGATTACCGATGTTACCGAAACCGATCATGCCTAATTTAATTCTATCCATGTTATTTGATCTCCTTTAAAATATTTTTCAGTGCTGTTACGGCCGTGTCAAAAGCCTCGTCCTTGGAGGCGAAGGAATAGGTGTTGCCCACTTTATCCGAGACTTCCTCGCGCTCGAGAGCCGCCAGTCCGTCAAAGAGAGCCAAGTGAGGCTCAACGGTAAAGCAGGTGCCGCCCTGTGCCAGATAGGCGGGAATGATCTCACGCAGGTGGCCTTCGCCGCAGCCGGGAGGAACGACCTTGCCGTTTTCCAAGGCATCCTTAATATGCATATATTTAATGTAGCTATGTAACATCTCCCAAGCGGGCAGGGTGGGCTGACCCGACTGGATGAAGTTGGCCGGATCGAAGATGGCGCGCAGATTCGGCAATGCCTGATAGAGGGTCAGGCAGCGGGAAGCGATGTCGCCGTAGATCTCTTTCTCGTTCTCGTGGCACAGTTCGACCACGCCGTTTGCCTGTTCAAGCAACCAGCCCAGACGGTCAATGACCTCGTCCCGATAATCTTCGGGATCTTTGCCCTTGGGCATGAAGAAGGAGAAGATTCTCATGTTCTCGGCGCCCAGAATGTCGGAGACCTCAAGCAGGTGCTTAAATTTCTCCTTGTGAGTTTCCCAGTCGCCCGTTTCGATGTCGATCTTGC
>JAZNYQ010000057.1:0-9388 GCA_045594545.1 Eubacteriales bacterium
TGCCCTCCCCTTTGCCGACATACTGGCAAAGCCCGACGCCGCCGAGTTGTTTACCCAAGCGGGGCGCTGGTTCGGCATGGCGATTGCCAATGCCATTAAAATGACCGATATTTACACCGTGTTCATTGACGGACTGCCCGCGCCCGACGATCATCCGTTCCTCGCCGCCATTCGGGACACGGCGCAGACGGCCTGCCGCAGTTATGCCGTAGAGCCCGTCCAGATCACCTCTACCGCCTTTCCCGAGGCCGTGGGCGCCCACGGCGCCGCCCTCTTCATCCTCGACACCTTCTTCCAAAAACCGCAATTGCATCTGACCACCTAATGCCGCAGGCAAATCATGACGATGGTCAATTCATGCCCCTTGGGGCAAATTACCCAACAAAAAAGGAGAGCCTACGCTCTCCTCTTTTTTTATTGAATTCGGCTCCAGAGTTCTTTGTAATAGGTCAGGTCGCTCTCACGAGTCAGCACCTTTTCTTCGATCTCGGTGTACCATTCGACTTCCTCGCCCTCCATCAGTTTGGCTAAGTTCTGAGCGCATAGGTAGCCCGCCTGATACAGGTCGTTCACCATCAGCGCATCCAGTTTTCCTTGCTCCAGCAGATCGAGGTTTTCCTTGGTTTCGTCGCAGGAAATCAGCACCAGATCGTCCCGTCCCGTATCCTCGGCCGCCGCCACGATTGCCTGCCCGCCAACGGGCGTTATATCCGAAAAGATGGCCACCAAGTCGGGATTGCTGTTAATAATTCCCGTTGCCTTCATGGTAGCGGCGGAAAGGTCCAGCCCCAAAAATACCGTATCCGCCAAGGTGTATTCGGGTGCAATCTCCTCCATGCGTTCATAGATATAGTGATACGACTGATTGGGGCCGCCCCCTGATGAAGCTGCACCTATGCCAATGGTACCGCCGGTAATACCCTTTTCTCGCAGGAGCGCCACCAAGGTATCCGCCGCTTGATATCCCCGTTCCTTGTGATTGCCCGCCACGTTGGCACCGATAAAGGTCTCGGTATCGGCCTTCTCGTGATGGAAATAGGGAATGGCAATTTTGACACCGTCGGCCGCCATCTCCCGCATCATCTGATAGTAGGTATTATCGCCTGCCCATACGATCGCACCGCCGGCTTTATGTTCGGCCACAGTGGATTTGTAGAGTTCTATCCGTTCTGCAGCGGATAATTCTACCTCACCGGCGGTTATTACCGTCAATCCGGCATCTTTGGCTCCCGCTTCTGCGCCGGCACGAACGATCGAATGTACGTATACCCCCGTGGATGGCAAACATAACACAACGGTATTCGACGGCTTGCTCTGCGGCGCGCACGCCGCCACAGCAAGCAGCACGAGTATCATAATTAAACATAGTATCTTTTTCATCTTCTCACTCCTTTTTTAGTACCCGCCGGATGGACGGGGTCGTGCCTGTCGTGCTCATCCGTGTACATCGGTATCACCTCTTTCTGTTTTTGTGGTTTTATTATACCATACTCTGCCACGCCTTGTCTATTGACAAATCTCACAAATTTGCTTTTGGAAAACCACACCCAATTCAAACATATCAACAAAAAAGAAGCGCCTCAGCGCTTCCTTTCATGCCGCAGGCAAATCATGCGCCCACGGCGCCGCCCTCTTCATCCTTGACACCTTCTTCCAAAAACCGCAATTGCATCTGACCACATAAAAGAGCCCTGTTCCGATTTGGAACAGGGCCTTTTTTATGCGTATACGTGATAAAACAACAGGTCATATCCCGCACCCAGTGAACGGATACGCACCCGTTTGATCTTTTCGGGTTGCGACAGAGGAATGTCCAGCCGTTGAATGATATAGTTTTCGAAGTTTTTATCGTAATGGAACCGGGCGTACGGTGTCAGATTCTCCGCGCAAGGATTGATACGGGACGAACTGAGCGTGGTAAACACGGTAGTCAGTTCCAAGCCGTTTCGCAGTACGGTTGTGTGCTCACCGCCGTCATATTCTACGATCACCTCAGCCGCCGCCTCGCCGTACTCGCCGGCAATGGGGTAGCCCTTTGTGGCGCTGACACAGCCGATAAGGGTGATTTCCTTGCTTTCCGCATCTCCCTCGAAAACCAGTTCTCCGCCGTCACTCAGCACGGCCGGTTCCTCTTCCAGCATAGGCCCGAACATCAGCTGGCGCTTACGCATGCGCACCAGATGCGCCGGAATCGGATCCTCAATCTTATCCATCAGCGCCACATAGTCTCCCTTATCGCGACAGACAAGCGGCGTTTTCCCGCAGGAGCCATACCACTCGACACCGAACAGCTCGTCACGGAACTGATCTTCCCGCCAGCTGTTACAGAATACGTCGTAGATCGAGGTGGTGGTGCCGTCGACGTTAACCAGATGCTCCATCAGCTTGCCGTCGATGCAGGCAGGACGGGAGCGGTTATAATCATAGCCCTGCGACCAATACCAGAACGAAGCGCCGGCCAGCCGTTTTTTCTTCTTCAGTCCAACCAGATTCATAATATACTCGCGCATCAGCTCGGGCTTATTAAATACGTGCATCCCGCCCCACTCGGTAAAGACCAGCGGCTTATCACACAAATCCTTCGCCGCCAGCCGCGCCCGGTCGAAATTATAATAATAGGGATGCATGGTATAAAAATCGAAGCCACAGATATTGAAATATTTGAGCGTATCGGCCGTACTCATGCAGTTGGCTCCCGAAACCAGACGGGAGGAATCCAGCGCACGGCAGGCATTGGCGCTGTCGATCAGGAACTTCTCGGTAAAACGACACTCGTTAAAGCAGAGCCAGAATACGATGCTGGCATGGTTGCGGTCGCGCTTGATGGTGCGCCGCAGCACCTCAATACTCCCCTGCGCCACCTCGGGATTAGCCGTGTCCGACCACCAAAGCCCCGGCTCCTCCGAGGTCATCAGCCCGATTCGGTCGGTAATCTCCAGGGTGCGCTTATCATGCGGATAATGCACCAGGCGTACGTAGTTGCAACCCGTCGACTTGATCCTTTTCAGATCCGCTTCTATCTGTTCATAGGTGAGCGTGTGGCCGCTTTCTCCCACCATCTCGTGCTTGCAGACGCCACGGAGGAAGATGGGATTGCCGTTAAGATACAGTTCGTGCTCGTCGCAGGTGAAATCGCGAAATCCCACCTTTGCCTCGTAAGTATCCATCACCTGCTCTCCGTCGAGCAGTTCCACCTTCAGATCGTACAGGTTCGGCTCATCGGGCGACCAGCATCGCACCGACTCAACACAGCCCGCTATCTCCTTGCTCTCGGTTTCCACCGTCTGTCCGCCAAGCGAGATGCGCCACCGTCCTTCACCCTGCATGGTAATCGTGTACTCGCCCGAAGCGTGCCCTACGAAGAACACGTCCTCAATATAATGCTCGTTGCGATAGACCAGCGATACGTTGCGGGTAATGCCGCCGTAATTTTGCCACCCCTCGGTCGGGCCGAAGGCAGGAGCAATATCCTCCAGCTCTACCAGCAACTCATTGCCTGTGGGGCGAACACAATCGGTGATCTCAAACTCGTATTCGCAGTAAGGCCCCATTTTGCCTAACTTTTCCCCGTTGAGGAAAACCTCAGCCGCGTAGGTAATGCCGTCAAAACGCAGAAAGGTACGAGGTGCCGTCTGCTCCAGATCGAAGGTGCGGCGGCACTCACTGTGTCCCACCGCCAAAGCCGAAAAGGGCACCTGACGTTCCCGCCATTCCCCTTTTCCGATGCGGTATTCCCAGCTCCCGTTTAATGACTGATTCATCTTTTTTCTCCTTGTTCGTGTTGTTGTTTTCCGTATAGGATGGCTCCGATCACGCCCTGATCGCCGTTAAAGTTTGAAAGATAGAGCGAATAGTCCCGCCCCTCCACGGCCTGCGTATGCCGAGCAACGGCCTGTGCCAGCCGATCGGCGATGACATCAAAACTGCGCGTCACACTTCCGCCCAATACCAGCGCCTGCGGATCGAGCAGATTGTATACCGCACCAAGGCCCTGCCCCAGATAATCGGCGGCACGATTGACGATATCTCTCATAGCCGCATCGCCTTGGCGGGCGCGGTCGAACACCTCTTTGGTTTCCATGCCCGCATCTTGCGCAATCGCCGAGCCCGATGCATACAGTTCCAGACATCCGCGCTTACCGCAACCGCACAGCCGTCCGTCCGGCTCGACCGTCAGATGCCCCAGTTCCCCTGCCGACGAGTAGGCCCCCGAAAGGATCCTGCCGCCTACCACAATGCCGCAACCAACCCCTGTACTGACCGTGACATACACCAAAGGATCGCAACCCTTGGCCACACCCACAGCATATTCCGCCAGCGCGGCACAGTTGGCGTCGTTTTCCAAATAGATCGGAACACCCAACGCCTCATAAAGCATCTGACAGATCGGCACATCGATAAAATTCATCGTGGTAATACGCACGATCCGCCCCGTCTTGATATCCAACGGTCCGGGACAGGCCACACCGGCAAACGCCACTCGATCGATCCCCTGCTGTTCCATCAACAGCGAAGCCTGCTCGGCAATGCGCCGTACCAGATCCTGCGCCCCCAACTCCGAGCGAGTGGGAAATACCACACTTCGACAAGGAATGGGCGAACCGTCCGAAAGCCCGATGGCCGTCTTGGTGCCACCGATATCAATTCCTAACCCGTATTCCATATTACTTCCCGCAAACCCTTAATAATTTGGAAGTCAAACCATGCATGCCGAAACAGAAGGCATACCGATCAATCGAATTCTTAAGCATATAATTGACGTATCCCTCACCGTCTACACCAACCTTGCGCAGATTGTCCAACATACGGCTCATTTCCGCCTTGATTACCGGCAATTCATAGGTGTAATGCCCGCAAATATCGGTGATCTGCGCCGAGAGCGCTTCATCGGCCAACACGGCATCAACATCGGCCGATACCGCATCGCCCACCATCCATTTGCGCCAACGTTCACTGCGTACCGCCTCTACCGTCATCTGCTGTGCCAGACGGGAGCACTTCTCCGGTGCCACACAACGCTTTTCGGTGCGCGCCAGTTCCAGATAGGCACGGGTCTCCACAACGCCAAACTCAGGCGCTACATTCATGGCCGTGATGCCCAGCACGGGATGCTCCAATAAAATTTTGTCACTCAGATAGTCCCCGTTGTGCTCCTTGACACCCACACCGTGCTTGGCGGCATTGGTCGAGAGCCGACGGGCATTGTCCCGATTGAACTGCCCCACATTCTCGGTCAGACGGGTAAGCGTGCCGGTCTGCCCTACCACAAACTCAGGCGCTTTAATGCCCTTTTGCGCTAATTTCTCCACTAAGGTATCAATAAAATTACTAAAGGCATCCACCGACGTCAAGCCGCCGTTGGTCTCCTCTGTGCCTGCCTCATAACCGATCGACGGCAAACCCTTGTCCTTGCGGTAACTTTCCAGCTCGGCAATGATCTCCACCGTACGGGAAATAACCAGATCAAAAGGAACCGTACCCATTGCATAATCCGGATCCTTGGTCGGGTCAATATGTAACAGGTCAAAGCCCGATTCCATGTCATGCTTGTAAGAGCGGATGCAGCGAGCCATAGCCTCTTCTACCGGCAATTTGGCCTTGCGCTCTTCGTCCCTCTGCCACGGACCGCCGTGATCACGGCAGAGATAGCACAAACCTTCAAACCCGATCTCCTGCTGTACTGCACAAACATCGGCCACAAAACGGTCCTGATCCCAGTCACGAACATAGCCGTGCCCAAACTCGTCCGAATCCACCTGATTGCGGCTGGCAATCAGCATGATCGGGAAATCCTTCTCCTGCGCCAGTTCCAACACGGCACGAATCAGGGGCTTAGACATCGGCCCGATTCCCAGCATGGTAAATTTTTCTCCCTGTTCCCGCAGCGTATTGGCCGCACGCATCATTTCTGTAACCGTAATCTTGTTATTCATCATATTCTCCTTTATTCAATAACCTGCAAATAATCGGCATACGGAACCTTCTCCAACGGACGAAGACCCGCCCAAGCCGCAAACTCCTTGATCTCATCGGCATAATCCCCGATCACCAGCGGGAAATGATGCTGAAATCCATGAACCAGAATGGTGTTGAGCAGATCCTTTGCCCCAATCTTCTCCCCGTTGAGCGTCAGATTCCCGCACCAACCGCGACTGCCGTGGAAAGAGAACTTATCCGGTAACATAAACTCGCCGCCCATATGAAAGATCTTGTCGCACTCGCCCGTCAGACGCATCACGGTAATGGGATTATCATCAAATACCATGTCACGGGCCACACCGCAACGAGCCGTCAATCCCTTGCCCGGCTCATGCGCCATCCCGCTGTAATTGCAACCGAGTTGATAGCCGTTCTTTTGGCAATACCGCGCCGCCGCAGGCCCGCAGTGCCATAGCAACACCGTGTCGTCCGCCTCATCAAAGGCTGACAGATCCATCAGCGCCGTCACATCATCGCCTGCGATATACCGAAGCGCCAACATACTTACCGCGCTCATCACATCCCCCTCGCAGGCCACGACCGTCCCCTCATCGTTGAGTTGCCCCACGACCGAGCAGACCGAATACTGGAAATCATCTTGAAACTTCGGCCAACAAGATACCGCCAATGCATCGTAATGATTCTCCGCAATAAACTCCTTATACGCCAAATAAAACCGCGCGCTGATATCCACCTTGGACTTGGCGGCCGGATCGGCATATCCGCAGGAACAGGTCACCATCTTCTCGGCAACGGGACGCACCTGCTCCTCGGTATAGGCCAGCGCCCGATCCTTGATCTCCGAATATTCATGCAACCGATTGAAGTAAATGCCCTCGAACCGACGGTTGAGATTGCGCTCGTCATCATACAGATCGTTAAAGCCCGGCGCCACCCCGCCAATCAAACCGATACGCGATCGCTTCATGTTTTTCAGCGCCGTCAGTGCCCGTACCGTAATCTGCAAACGGCGGGTAAACTCCGCATCCTCGCCATATCCGTAAAACCACTTGACCTTGATCTTGTAATCCCGCAGATAGTGCGCCACGATTCCCATATGCATATTGATGCTGCACAGCGAATTAAACGGTACCGCACCCTCGCAGCTCTCCCCCTCGGGAATCGCCCAAAATCCTACATTCGCATTGCGGATCTTGGCCAGCACCGGTGCCAACTGTCCCGCCGAGTACGAGGTGTGCTGCACCAGCAGAAAATCCACCTTTTCCGCTTCCATGGCCGCTACCGCCGCCATGGCATCCTCCCGCACGATCACCGTGCTCGGATATACCACCAGCTCAAACCCCATGCTCTGCGCATGCTTTTCCATCGCCGATACGCAATCGGCAAACGCCTTCTCCTTGTTACCGGGAAAACTCAATTGACTGGTTCCCACTAACCCAATCCGTAATTTCTCCATCTTTTTTCTCCTTTTTTAATTTTATCGACCATCGATATAATTATCTTTAAAAAAAACACAGGGTTCTGTGTTTTTTTAAATTCAAAGTTGTCCCACATAGTGGAGCAGGGCGAATTTCGCGGCACCGAGAGCGGCATGCGACAGCGGGACAAACCGAAGTTTGGCTGCCGAAGACGGCAAAACCGTCTGCCGATAGACCTCTTGCAGCACCGACGCATCCAGTTGCTCCATGCGCTTGCCGCACAGTACCAGTTGATCGGCGCGGATCAGGGTACACAGATTGCCCAGCGCCTGACCCAACGCCTTGGCGTCGTTGCGGCGCACCTTGGCCGAGAGCCGTTCGCCGTCGGTGATAATCTGTCCCAGTTCCAGCGGCTCCTGCGAAAACTGCCCGTTGGCATATAGCGACACACCGATTCCCTCGTCCACACGCACCAGCATGGTACGCTCCTCGGGATGATCGGCAAAACTGAGCAATAAACAGTTCGGGTCGTGCTCCACCCATGTCGGGCGATCGCCCAGCCGTCCTACCGACCACTCGATGTTCCCTCCGTTCCCGGGGAATATCCAGCAATCGCCACGGCGCATACCCTGCATAGCCACACCGATTCCCAGCGCCTGCGGCAACCATTCGGTCATCGCCGCCTCGATCGATGCTTCCAAAGATGCCTTATCGGTACAGTCGATCGGAAAGCCTTGCTCTTCCTGCTTTTCGCCATAAAGATCGCACAGACAAACGGTGATGCCAATGCGGTTGATATCCAACCCCATCATCCGTTTTTCGCGGTTAAGAGTCAGCACCAGCGGACGCCGTCCGGGTGCGCCGCCTGCAGCCTTTTCCTCGCAGACCAGCCCCAACCCGATCAGTTCACTTACCAGATCTGAGACACAACCCCAACTCAAATGAACCCTGCGGCACAACTCCCGCCGCGTTACCTTGCCACGCCGCAAGGTCGCCAATATCGCCGCCATATTCTCTTGTTTGAGTCGATGCTGTTCCTGACTGGCCATCTCTTCTCCATTCTATCGATCCTTGATATATTTGTATTATATCTCGCTCTCCCCCGCTTGTCAACAAAAAAAAGAAGCGCTTCAGCGCTTCTCTTTTAATAGGTCGTGTTTTAGGTCCCAAAGGTTTTGGGAGAGATCGACGTAGTAGTTGTGGGGGTTGTCAAAGCGTTTGACTTCGTCCCATTGGAGCGCCACCTGTTCGTCGCAATAGGCGGCGATCTCAGGCAGAGTGGGCGACTGGTAGACCAATTCGCCCCCTTGGAAGATGGGGACGAGCAGTTCCTTGGCCTCAAAATCGGTGAGGGTTTTGCGCTTCCATGTGTGCTCGGGATCGAAGTTCTCCAAGGGTCGGTCGGTGTCCACCCGCTCGTCATGCAAGGTCAGCAGGTCGGCCACCGCCTTGCCCTCCTCGTACAACCGCCACACCTTTTTGAAGTGGGGGTTGGTGACCTTTTCGGGGTTATCGGAAATTTTAATTTTGGGGATAATGGCGCCGTCTTTCTGCTCGACCGCCACCAGTTTATACACCCCGCCGAAGACGGGATCGCTCTTGGCGGTGATCAGCCGCTCGCCCACGCCGAACGCGTCGATGCAAGCGCCTTGCTCGATGAGTTTGCCGATCAGCCGTTCATCCAAGGAGTTGGATACGACGATGCGGCACGCCGTCAGTCCCGCCGCATCCAGCATCTTTCTCGCCTTTCTCGACAGATAGGCCAGATCGCCCGAGTCGATGCGGATGGCGCAGTCGGCCAATCCCGTTTCCTTGAAGGCGCGGATGGCGTTGGGAATGCCCGACTCTAAGGTATTATAGGTATCGACCAGCAGGGTGGCGTTGTTGGGATAGGTTTGGCAGTAGGTCAGGAAAGCCTCGTACTCGCTGTCGAACATCTGGATCCAAGAGTGGGCCATGGTGCCCACGGCGGGAATGCCAAACTGCTCCTCGGCCATGGTGCAGGCCGTTTTGCGAACCCCGCCGATGTA
>JAZNYQ010000058.1:0-2480 GCA_045594545.1 Eubacteriales bacterium
TATGACTTCTACTCCACAGTTTATATCTTCGACCGAAGTTGTAACTGTGCCTTCGGTTGATGCAACGGTTACGTACGTCCACCATCCCTTGGGATACAAGGAAGAAGCGGGTATTTGGTAATGCGATTACAGAAAAAAGGAGAAAAATCATGACCATTGCATTTTTGGGGGATAGTATAACCCTTGGTTATGCTTTGGAAGATAAGGCGGAGCGGTATGCGACCAAGGTTTGTGCCAAACTCGACGCAATCGAAGAAAATTACGGCATTACCGGTACGTTGGTATCCCGTGCGGGGCTTAATCGGGAGGATGATAATGCCTTTTTGGATCGTTTGCCTCTGATCGATGCGGCCGACATTGCCGTGATCTTCGGCGGTACCAATGACTATTTTTGGAGCGATGAAACGATCGACGGGTTTGAGGCGTCTATGGTACAGGTCTGTGAATATGTGAAAAAGACCCGCGCCGATAAAAAGACGTTGCTCGTCACGCCCTATCCGCATCACGGGATCGGCAATTTCCAAGGCGGCAGCCATTGGAAAGATAAGTCGGAACACGATACCGACGCAAAAAACTTTAACGGTCAGATCCTCAAAGATTACGTGGATGCCATCGAACGGGTAGGGGAACGCTATGGGATCCCTGTGCTTAATCTGCACAAGGTAGGCGGCTTTGATTGGAGAAAACATACGATCGACGGGTGCCACCCCAATCCTGCAGGACATGATTGGCTGGCTGAGCAAATAGCCAAGGCGATTCAAGTATCCCTGCTGTAAGAAACGGTAAATGTACAACATCTGCCTGACAGAGATTCTTTAAAGAACAGCAACCGCTGAAGGTATAATACTTTCAGCGGTTTTTATTTCTTGTCGGAAAAACAGTTTCATATTGTGGTTGAAAAAACAGTAGGATGGATCAGCAGACAAATATGTAGCAATTTTAATGTATGTATGGTATAATCCATTCTGTAGACAGGAATATGATAAACGGATATTTGGGGGGACGGATGTATGAAAGACGAATGTTTGATTTGCGGTGCGCCGTTAATGTATTTAGAAAACGATACCGAGATGGAATGTGTTCTTTGTCATAAAAAAGAAAACAGCAAGACTGCTTGTGAAAAGGGACATTATGTTTGTAATGAATGTCATATCGGCGGAATCGATTCCATTTTTGCGGTTTGTCTTGCGGAAACCTCAAAGAATCCTATTTTGATTTTGAAAAAACTGATGGCTCTGCCGTTTTGTCATATGCATGGTCCCGAACATCACGTTATGGTAGGTGCGGCACTGCTGACTGCCTATAAAAATGCAGGCGGCGAAATTGACCTTGAAAGAGCTCTTATTGAAATGCAATCCCGCGGTAAACAAGTCCCCGGCGGGGCCTGCGGTTTTTGGGGCGCTTGCGGCGCAGGTATCAGTGCGGGTATGTTTGTTTCAATCATAACCGGGGCCACGCCACTCGCCAACGAAGCGTGGGGGCTCTCTAACAAAATGACTTCTGCCGCGCTTGGTGCCATCGGTGAGGTCGGCGGCCCTCGTTGTTGTAAGCGTGACTCTTACCTTGCCATAATAAAGGCGGTGGAATTTGTCAAGGAAAACCTTAGTATAGAGATGGAACTTGATAAGATTATATGTACTCACTCAACACAGAATAATCAGTGCATCGGTGTGAGGTGTCCGTTCAAATGATAAAAGGCGGCAGGGAGAAACTCTCCTTGCCGCCGTTTTTCTTAGTGACAGTTATGTCCGCAGCCGTGATCGCCGCAGGTGTGACCTTCGCCGTGATGGTCGTGGTGGTCGCACTTTACGTTGGGATTAAATCCAAGTGTACCGTCAAGTAACGCTTCGGCTGCGGCATCGCAGGAACCGCTGACGCCGCCGTAAAGTTTGATGCCGGCCTCGGCCAGTGCCATCTGCGCGCCGCCGCCGATACCGCCGCAAATAAGAGCATCCACGCCGAGCGCCGAAAGAAGTCCGGCAAGCGCTCCGTGACCGCTGCCGTTGGTATCGATCACTTTGC
Organism: Eubacteriales bacterium; assembly: GCA_045594545.1. Lineage (GTDB taxonomy): Bacteria > Bacillota > Clostridia > Oscillospirales > UMGS1783 > CAKSHC01. The sequence continues at coordinate 2,023 of JAZNYQ010000058.1, forward strand.
TGTCAAGTAATTTTCCATTCTCTGCGGTATAAATCTTGAATTGCTCGGTGTGCCCGAAGTGCTGAAAGATTTGTCCGTTTTCGCAAGTTACTGCAATTTTCATTGTGTTGTCTCCTTTAAATTTTCTATTGTTAAAGACTTGAGTGCCTTCTTAAATTGAACGGTGAAAAGAATAGCGGTAAAGGTTACGGCTATCAGGTCTGCAACGGGTTCCGCCGTATAAACTCCCATCGTTTTGTCGGCAATCAGTTGCGGCATAATGTAAATCAGCGGCAAAAGTAAAACGAACTTTCGAACGATGGCAACGACAATGGAGCAAGGTGCATTGCCGATGGAAACAAAGGTCATCTGGCAAGCGATCTGAATACCGAAAATGCACATTACTCCGCAATAGATTCGAAGTGCCATTGCGGTAAACTCGATGAGTGCTGTATCAGGTGTAAATATTCCTGCAAACA